>JAHEBX010000095.1 GCA_024642045.1 Pseudorhodobacter sp.
GGGCATCGCGGTTTTTCCCTACTCCCCCCTCGGTGGCGGGCTGTTGTCGGGCAAATATGCGACGGGCGCAGTCGGGCGGCTGACCGAAGACAGCCGCTACGCCAGCCGCTATGCCCCCGCGCAGATGCATCAGACCGCAGCCGACCTTGCCAGCTTGGCCGCCGAATTGGGCCGGCATCCCGCCACCCTTGCCGTGGCTTGGGCGATGGCGCATCCAACCCAGCCAAGGCCGATCATCTCGGCCCACACTACCGACCAGCTCGCACCGTCTCTGGCGGCCCTGACGACGGCCATGCCGGCCGATCTTTACGCCCGCATCGCAGCCCTTTCGCCCGCGCCGCCCCCTGCCACTGACCGTTTGGAAGAAGCATGACCGACATCCTGATTATCGGCGGCGGCATCGCTGGCGTCTCTGCCGCCGCCCGCATGTCCGCCCACGCAAGCGTGACCCTGCTCGAGGCTGAATCGGCGCTGGCCCATCACGCATCGGGCCGCTCTGCCGCGCTATATGAGCCGCACTATGGCCTAGCACCTGTGGTCGAACTCTCGCTCGCCTCGGGCGATTATTTTCGCAGCCTGCCGAATGTGCTGTCCCCGCGCGGCATGATGATCGTGGCCAAGGCCGGCGAGGACGCGCCTTTCGAACATGACATCGCCGCGATGAACCTGCCCGAAATCTCGGTGGCCGAGGCCCGTGCGACTGTGCCGATCCTGAACCCAAAGGTCGTCACCCGCGCCGCCGCCGCCGACCACGCGTGGGACATCGACACCGACCTATTGCTGCAAACCTTTGCCCGCGAGGCGCGCGGCAATGGCGCGCAGATCGTCACCGGAGCCCGCGTGACCGCCATCACCAAGACCCCACAGGGCTGGCAGGTGGAAACCACGGCTGGGGCGTTCAGCGCGAACACGCTCGTCAATGCGGCGGGCGCTTGGGTCGATCAGATCGCGGTCATGGCGGGGGTGCAACCCTTGGGGTTTCAACCCAACCGCAGATCAATGGCCCGCATCCCCGCTCCGGGCGGCCATGATGTGTCGCGCTGGCCGATGATGTTTGGCTGTGGCGAGACATGGTATGCCAAGCCCGACGCGGGCGCTCTGATCGTCTCGCCCGCTGAAGAACATCCGATGGATCCGCACGACGCCTGGGCCGACGATATGGTGCTGGCCGAGGGCCTTGCGCGCTATGAAGAAGTGGTCACCGAGCCTGTGACGCGGCTCATGTCCAATTGGGCGGGCCTGCGCACCTTTGCGCCTGATCGGGTGCTGGTGATCGGGCGCGATGTGGCCCAAGCCTCGTTCTTTTGGCTCGCGGGCCAAGGCGGCTATGGCTTTCAATCCAGCCCTGCCGCAAGCCAGCTTGCAGCCGATCTGATCGCGGGCCATGCCCCCTCTGCCCCGGCCAGTCTGATCGCGGCGCTCTCACCTGCGCGCTTCGCATGAGCCTGCGCTTGCCCGACACGGGGGCCGAAACCCTGCCGGACGGGCGCCGCGTCCCCCCTTCGGCCCAACGCAACGCCGCGCCGATTTTGCAGGTTTTACAAAGCCATAACCTGCGCGGCCCCCTGCTTGAAATTGCTTCGGGGTCGGGTCTGCATGCGGGTCTGATGGCCGCCGCCCTGCCCGATGTCACATGGCAGCCCACCGATGTAGAGCCTGCCAACCTCACCTCGATCATGGCGTGGACCAAAGACGTGCCAAATGTGCTGCCTCCGCGCGTGCTTGATGCCTGCGCACCGGACTGGCACCGCGACTTTGCACCGCAAAACGCCGTGCTGCTGGTGAACCTGCTGCATCTGATCCCCGAAGTCGCCGCCGCCACCCTGCTGAGCGAAATTGCGGCCTGCCTCGCGCCCGAGGGCACCGCCTTTCTCTATGGCCCTTTCCTGCGCGACGGGATCGCCACGTCAGCAGGCGATGCGGCCTTTGATGTGTCTTTGCGCGCGCAAAACCCCGCGATTGGCTACAAAGACCTCGCTTGGGTCATCGCATGCTTGGCTCAATCGGGCCTGACCGCCGAAATCCGCCCGATGCCCGCCAACAACCTGATGCTTATCGCTAAATCAAATTCACACTCCTGAATTTGGTTGACGCAGATCAAGGCTTTGGCGGTCTGCGCGTGTCACACAGGCCGCAATCAAAGGAGCCTGAAATGAGCTACAAAGCCAAATCCGCCGAGATGCGCGCCGAATTGCGTGTGATGAACAAACTCATCCCCGAAACCGCAGCAGGGTTTGCCGCACTGTCCAAGGCGGCGAAAGACGAAGGCACTCTTTCGGTCAAAGAACGCGAATATATCGCCCTCGCCATCGCCATCACGCAACACTGCGAGCCCTGCATCAGCTTTCACGTCGAGGCGCTGATGAAAACGGATGCCACCCGTGAAGACCTCTCTTCGCTTTTGGCGATGAGCATTCAGATGGGTGGCGGGCCCGCGCTGATGTACGCAGGCCATGCGCTGGCGGCTTGGGACGAGATGGCGGCCTAAGGGGATTTCCGCCGAAACACTCTGCCCCCTGCTGACAGGGCGCGCTGGCTCTGCGAGCATGGAGCGATGCTGCGCGCCGTGCTTCTCCTTTTGGCCTTGACCGCCTGCGCCCCCCGCGCAACGGCTCTGCTTGGCCCCGTCACCGCCGCCCGCTTTACCGACAGCGATCCGACCGATTGGCAGGGCACCGCGCCCGAAGCCTACCCTGTCCACGGCATTGATTTGTCAAAGTTTCAGACCTCTGTCGATTGGCCCAGCGCCCGTGCTGGCGGCGTCAACTTTGCCTATATCAAGGCAACCGAGGGTGGCGATCAGCTTGACCCTTTGTTCAAATCGCACTGGCAGGCGGCCGCGCAAGCAGGTGTTGCACGCGGCGCCTATCACTTTTTCTACCATTGCCGCCCCGCCATCGAACAGGCGCGGTATTTCATCGCCCAGGTGCCACGCAGCCGAGGTGCCCTGCCGCCCGCGCTCGACATGGAATGGACACCGACCTCGCCCACGTGCCGCACCCGCCGCGACCCCGCCACGCTGCGCGCCGAGGCCACGACTTTTCTGGATACCTTGGAGCGCCATTACGGCACCCGCCCCATTCTTTACACAACGATTGATTTCTTTGAGGCCAATCAGATGTGGAAACTTCCGCGCACCGAATTCTGGCTGCGTTCGACCGCCGCGCATCCGCGCGAGCTTTATCAAGGCCAGCATTGGGCCTTTTGGCAATACAGCGGCACCGGCCGCGCGCCTGGGATCAGAAATAGCGTTGACCTGAATGCCTTTGCAGGCAGTAAAACGGCCTGGGCAGACTGGCGTGCAGCGCGCAGTCAGAAATAAATTCATAAATTGGAATTTATTGCGACGGACGTCGGGGTCTGGCGCGTTTATACTACATTCAGCAATCAGAATGTAAGGAACGCCATGAAACATATACTCGCACTTACCGCCATCCTGCTCTCGTGCACCGCCGCCATAGCACAGCAAGGCAACCCAGGCGCTCATTTCATCGAAAACTGGGATGCAGACGGTAACAGTTCGGTTTCCGCTGCGGAAGTTGAGCAGAAACGCACAGATGTCTTTGCGGCCTTTGACGCTGACGAAAACGGTCGCCTCTCAGCCGAAGAATATGGGGTGTTCGACGAGGCCCGCGCCAATGATCAGGCCCAAATGGGCGGCGGTCACGGCATGGGGATGCAGAGATTAGAGGCCCCGATGGAACGCGGCTTTAATGACACAAATGCCGATGGCGAAGTCAGCGCCGAGGAATGGGCCGCAAGCAGCCCCAAGATGTTCGCAGCCTTGGATAAGAATGGCGACGGCGAAATCACCACGGCAGATTTTGGCAATCCATGAGGAGATTCCCGATGAAACGGATCGCTTTCGCCCTCGCAGCCCTGCTGCCGATAAGCTTTGCCGCAGAGGCGCAACCGCTGACAGAGGCGCAGGTGCAGGCGGCCTATGCAGCGCTTGACGATGAATATCACGCGCAAAGCTTTTACGCTGCGGTCATCGCAAAATTCGGAGCTGTCCGGCCATTTTCCAACATTATCAAAGCGGAACAGACCCACGCCGCGCTTGTGATCGAGCAGCTTAAGGCCTCGGGAGCCCCCATTCCTGCCAACCCTTATGCCAATGGCAGCAAAGCCCTGCCGGCTGTGCCCGCCAGCAAGGCCGAAGCCTGCGCGGTCGCGGTTCAGGCCGAAATCGCCAATATGGCGCTTTATAACAACACGCTTCTCCCCGCCGCCGTCGACAATTCCGCGCTGACGCAAGTCTTCATCGCCCTGCGCGACGCCAGCCTGAACAAACATCTGCCCGCCTTCAAACGCTGCGCAGGCTAAAGCAAAAGGCGGCAGAACACGCCCTGCCGCCTTTCATACTGGCCCAAATATCCTGGGGGAGGCGGCAATTGCATGCAATTGCGGCCGGGGGCAAGGCCCCCTAGCCGTCCACCCTGATACGTGCGTTCGACGGATCGAACGGGCTGTCCTCAACCACTTCGCAATCCCAAAGCTCGCGGTTCATCCGAACCTTCAGCTTGGTGCCCACCACTGCCAGATCGGGGCGCACATAGCCCATGCCGATCTGCTTGCCAAAGGCAACCGAATAGCCGCCCGAGGTCAGACGACCAATCTTGACGCCGTCATGCAGCAACGCCTCTTTGCCCCATGGATCGGTATCCGCGGGCCCGTCGATCAACAGGGTGCAGCATTTTGAACGGATGCCCACATCCAGCATCGCCTGCTTGCCCTGAAAATCCTTGGACAGATCGACAAACCGGTCCAGCGCGGCCTCCAGCGGTGTCGCATCGCGGCCCAGCTCGTTGCCAAAGGCGCGATAGGATTTCTCCTGCCGCAGCCAGTTCTGCGCCCGCGCTCCGACAAGCTTCAGCCCATGCTTTTCGCCTGCCACCAGCAGCAGATCCCAAAGATAGCGCTGCATTTCGATGGGATGGTGCAATTCCCATCCAAGCTCGCCCGTATAGGCCACACGGATCGCATTGACGGGACACATACCAAGTTCGATCCGCCGCGCGGAAAGCCAAGGGAAGCGCTTGTTTGAAAGCGCTGTTTCAGGGAACTCGTCCTTGATCACCTCAGCAAGAATTTTTCGCGCATTTGGGCCAGCAATGGCGAAAACGCCCCACTGTGTCGTCACATCATGGATTTCAATATAGCCGAATTCTGGCGCCTTATCCTCGGCGCATTTGCGCAGATAATCGGCGTCATAGGCGGTCCAAGCCCCTGCCGAGACAAGATAATAATCATTCTCACCATTGCGCACGATGGTGTATTCGGTGCGCGTGGTGCCCTGCGGCGTCAGCGCATAGGTCAGGTTGATCCGGCCAACCTTGGGCAAAGCGTTGCAGGTAAACCAGTCAAGGAAAGCCGTAGCCCCCGGTCCTTTGACCACATGTTTGGTAAAGGCGGTCGCGTCAATCAGACCCGCAGTTTCGCGGATGGCTTTTGCCTCATCCACCGCATATTGCCACCAGCCGCCACGGCGGAACGACCGCGAATTATGGTCGAAATCCGCAGGTGCATCCTTTGGCCCGTAATAAATCGGCCGCTCCCAGCCGTTCACTTGCCCAAACTGCGCGCCCAGCGCCTTTTGCCGGTCATAGACCGGAGCGGTGCGCAGGGGCCGCGCGGCCTCACGCTCTTCATCCGGATGGTGCAGGATGAAAACGTGATCGTAGCACTCTTCATTCTTGCGCGCGGCATATTCGGTGGTCATCCAATTGCCATAGCGGCGCGGATCAAGGCTGGCCATGTCGATCTCGGCCTCGCCGTTGACCATCATCTGCGCAAGGTAATAGCCCGTGCCACCCGCCGCCGTGATGCCAAACGAGAAGCCTTCCGCGATCCACATATTCCGCAGGCCCGGCACCGGCCCCACCAGCGGGTTGCCGTCGGGCGTATAGCAGATCGGGCCGTTGAAATCGTCCTTCAACCCCACCACTTCCGAGGACGGAATCCGGTGAATAAAGGCCATGTATTCTTCTTCGATCCGCTCAAGGTTCAGCGGGAACAGATCGGCGCGGAAGCTGTCGGGCACCGAATATTCAAACCGCGCAGGCGCGCCCTTTTCGTAGGGGCCAAGGATCCAGCCGCCACGCTCTTCGCGCACATACCACTTGGCATCGGCGTCACGCAAAACCGGATGCTCTGGGTTGTTCTTGCGATAGGCTTGCAACATCGGGTCGGGCTCGGTCACGATGAACTGATGCTCCACCGGAATCGCGGGGATCTTTACGCCCAACAGCCGCGCCGTGCGCTGCGCGTGGTTGCCTGTCGCCGTCACCACATGCTCGGCGCGGATCTCGAACTTTTCTTCGGAAGGCACCAGATTACCGCCCTTGTCGACCATCCGCGTGCAGGACACGATCCACTCGCTGCCCGTCCACTTGTAACCATCGACCTGAATTTTCCGCTCGATGGTGGCGCCATGCTGACGCGCGCCCTTGGCCATCGCCTGAGTCACATCGGCGGGGTTAATATAGCCGTCTTGCGGATGATACAGCGCGCCGATCAGATCTTCGGTGCGCACCAGCGGCCAACGCTCTTTGATCTGCGCGGGCGTCAGGAATTCGTGATAGACCCCGGCGGTTTCTGCCACCGAGGAATAGAGCATATACTCGTCCATGCGCTCTTGCCGCTGCGCCATGCGCAGGTTGCCTACCACGGCGAAGCCGGCGTTCAGACCCGTCTCGGCCTCAAGCGATTTATAAAAATCGACCGAGTATTTGTGAATGTGCGTCGTCGCATAGGACATGTTGAACAGCGGCAGCAAGCCGGCAGCGTGCCAGGTCGAACCGGAGGTCAACTCGTCCCGCTCGACCAGCAGGGTGTCCCAGCCCGCTTTGGCCAGATGATAGGCGATCCCGTTACCGACAGCACCGCCGCCGACGACCAAGGCTTTGACATGGGTTTTCATAAGCGACTCCGCTGCAAGATTTGCCCCATATGTGCCTGATGCGGCGGGAACTGGGCAAGGGGGGCCGACGTTCGCCAGATAAAAACGACATGAGCGCGAATTAGCGACCTCTTCTGTGCTGCTTCGACGCTTGCCCGAGACGCCTAGCTGCGGCGCATTTTGCCAAAGATCGCGACGAGGGCAAAGATCAAGGCAGCGGCCGAGACGATCGAAGGGCCTGCAGGCGTGTCTTGAAACAGGGACAGCGTTAGACCCGCAACGCAAGCGAGCGCGCCGATACCGCTTGCCAGCGCTGCCATCGTTTCTGGCGTGCGCGCAAGGCCACGCGCAGCGGCGGCGGGGATGATCAGCATGGCCGCAATCAGCAAAGCGCCGACGATTTTCAGCGCAACCGCCACGACCAAGGCCAGCGCCAGCGTCAGCACCAATCGTTCACGGTCGGGATTAAGGCCCGAGGCATGGGCAAGGTCCTCGCTCAGCGTTGCGGTGAGCAGCGGCTGCCAGCGCCAGATCAGCAGCCCCAGCACCAGCGCGGAGCCGCCCCAGACAGAGCCCAGATCACGCGACGTGACCGCAAGTATATCGCCGAAAAGATAGCCGGACAGATCCGCCCGCACTCCAGGGACATAGGAAATCGCAACCAGACCAAAGGCCAACGCCGAATGCGCCAGCACGCCAAGCGTTGTGTCCATCGCCCAGCCCTTTGCCGCCAGCGTCGACACAGTCAGCGCCATGGTCAGCGCCACAATCAGCGTGCCCGCCGCAATCGGCAAGTGCAGTGCCAAGGCCATCGCCACGCCCAGAATCGCCGCATGAGAGGTGGCATCGCCAAAATAGGCCATGCGTCGCCAGACCACAAAAGACCCAAGCGGCCCCGTGGCCAGAGCAAGGCCAAGCCCCGCCAGACCCGCGCGGATCAGGAAATCGTCAATCATGGGCATGCTCGTGATGGGCGTGATCGTGACCTTCGTGGCTGTGATCATGCTGGTGCTGATAAAGCGCAAGCGCGCCCTTGGTGCCAAGGCCAAACAGCGCGCGATATTCGGGCGCGTTCGAGACCACACGCGGGGTGCCTTCGCAGCAGATATGGCCGTTGAGGCAGATCACGCGGTCGCTGGCGGCCATCACCACATGCAGATCGTGGCTGACCATCAGCACCGCAGCCCCCGTCTCGCGGCGCAGTTCTTCGATAAGGCGGTAAAACGCGGCCTCACCCGGCTGATCCAGCCCCTGCGTCGGCTCATCCAGGATCAGCAGTTGCGGATCGCTCAGCAAAGCGCGCGCCAGCAGCACCCGCTGGAACTGCCCGCCCGAGAGTTCAGACATCTGACGCCCCTCGACCTCGGGCAGATCAACGCGGGCGAGGGCTTGTGTCGCCGCCACATCGCCGACCCGCTTGGGCAACGACAAGAACCGCCGCACCGTCATCGGCATCGAGCGATCTACCGCCAGCTTTTGCGGCACATAACCCAGCCGAAGACCCGCCGCCCGCGTGACCCGCCCTGCAGACAGCGGCACAATGCCCAAAAGAGCGCGCAACAGTGTCGACTTGCCCGAGCCGTTCGGCCCCAGAATTGTAACGATCTCGCCGGGCTCAACCGCAAGTGAGACACCCGACAAAACCGCAGACCCGCCGAAATGCACAGCGAGATTATCGGCCGAAATCAGACTCATGCGGCCCCCTGACAGGCAGGGCACAGCCCCAGCGCCTCGATCGTGCTGCGCTCGATGGCAAAGCCCGTTTCGGCGGCAGAGGCGGCAAGGGCTGCGGCAACAGGGGCCGCGGCGGCCTCGGCCACATGATTGCAGGCACGGCAGATCAAAAATGCAGGTGCGTGTACTTCGCCCGTATGCATACAAGCGGCAAAGGCATTCAGGCGCTGGATGCGATGGGCAAGCCCCTGATTTGTAAGAAATTCCAATGCACGATAGGCGACTGGCGGCTGATTGCCGAAACCGTCCGCCGCCAACCGTTCCAGCACGTCATAGGCTCCCATCGCACGGTGGCCTTCCAACAAGATTTCCAAAGTGCGGCGGCGGACAGGCGTCAAGCGCAGGCCGCGCGCCACCACCACGGCCTCGGCCCGCGCAAGGGCCTCAGCACTGCAGGGGCCGTGGTCGTGGCGGGCAAAGGCAAGATCGGGTGCCTCGCATCCAAGACAGCTTTTGGGGTCGTGCGGCATCTGGCAGGGCCTTGACATGTTATAATATCACGCTCATATCCGCCTGCGTGTTCAAAGGAAAGCCTAAATCATGCGCCTGCCCTGTGCCGCCCTGTTGCTGACCCTTGCCCTGCCCGCTTTGGCCCGTCCCGCAAGCGCTGAAGTCCCGCAGGTGGTCACCGACATTCCTCCGGTGCAAGCCTTGGTCTTGCAGGTGATGGGCGATTTGGGCGCGCCCGCGCTCTTGCTGGAAAAGGGCGCTGACGAGCATGATTTCCAGCTGCGTCCCAGCCAGATGCGCAGCCTGTCACAGGCGGGACTGGTGATCTGGATCGGGCCAGAACTCACGCCATGGCTCGACCGCGCGCTGCGGGCAACGCCTGCGCCCACGCTGGCGTTGCTGGACGCGCAGGGCACCCAGACGCGCGCCTTCGCCAGCGGCGAAGGCGACGATCACGGCCACGGCGGGCTTGACCCACACGCTTGGCTTGATCCGCAAAACGCTTTGATCTGGCTGGACCTGATCGCCGCGCGTTTGTCCGAACTGGACCCCGAGCACGCCGCCCGCTACGCCGAAAACGCCGTAGGCGCCAAGGCCCGCATCGCTACGATGGACAGCGAAATCGCCAGCCTTTTGGCCCCTGTGGCCAATCAACGCTTTGTTACTTTTCACGCGGCCTACGGCTATTTCACCACATATTACCATCTGCAAGGTGCCGCTTCGCTGGCGCTTGGCGATGCCAGCGCGCCAGGGGCTGCGCGGCTCTCGGCTCTTGCTGCCGATCTGCGTGCGGGCCACTATGCCTGCGCCTTTCCCGAAGTTCAGCATGACCCCGCGCTACTGACCCAAGTCATGCAGGGCAGCTCGACCAAACTGGGGCCAGCGCTTGACCCTGTCGGCTCATCACTCGATTTCGGGCCGAATGCCTATGACGATCTGATGCGCCGCCTCGCCCGGTCCTTGCACGATTGCCTGCAACCATAGCTTGACCCGCGCGCGCTTTTCAGCCCTGATCAGACCTTAGAAAAAGGGGGCAACATGGCTTATTTCGGAACCACCTCAAGCGGCGAAGTGGTCGAAAAGATCACCCTGCGCGCGGGAAACCTATGTGTAAATCTGCTGACTTGGGGGGCCATCATGCAATCGGTGCGCCTTGATGGGGTCGCCCATGACCTGACGCTTGGGTCTGACCAGATCGCCGATTACGAGGGCGCCATGTGTTATTATGGCGCTCTGGTTGCCCCCGTGGTTAACCGTCTGACCAATGCGCGTGCGCCGCTTTCTGACCGCAACCTGCAACTCGAAGTGAATTTCAACGGCCGCCACTGCCTGCATTCAGGCCCGTCCGGCACCCAGCACCGTAATTGGCAGCTTGTGCGCGCCAACGAGACCGAGGCGCTCTTGGCGATTGATCTGGTTGATGGCGCAGGTGGCTTTTCCGGCAATCGCCATATTGAAGCGCTGTTTCAGGTCGCGGCCCCCGCGCGACTGCGCTTGACCGTCACGGCAACGAGCGATGCCGAGACCATCTTCAATGCAGCCAATCACAGCTATTGGAACCTTGACGGCAGTGCTGATCTGTCAGGCCATAGCCTGCAGATCGCGGCGGATGCCTATCTGCCCGTCAACGCCGATTTCGTGCCGACGGGGGAAATTCGCCCCGTTTCGGGCGCTTTCGATTTCCGCGCACCCCATCCGATCGCGCCGCGTCAGCCCGATCTGGACAACTGCTATTGTCTCAGTCACAGGTCACAGCCCTTGCGCGATGTGCTCTGGCTGCGCGGCCGATCGGGCCTGAGCCTGACCGTCGCCACAACCGAAGCCGGTGTGCAGGTTTATGACTGCCGTCACGACGGTTTCAAAGGCCTTGCAATCGAGGCGCAGGGCTGGCCGGATGCGCCCAATAAACCCGACTTCCCGCCGATTGATCTTGCTGCCGGCGAGACTCGCACCCAAGTTACCGAATGGCGGTTTGACCACGGCTGAAACGATCGCAACAAAAGGTGTAAACATCGCTGCGTTTCACCCTTTCGCGTGCCAAGAAAGCCCCCTATCCCTGTTAGCGCAATCAAGAGGGGCAGTATGGATCAGGCGCGGCGCGGGCGGTGGGCAGTGGCGGCGATGTTTGCCACAAACGGCTTTATCATGGGGGCTTGGGCGGTGCAGATCCCGCTTTTGCTGCCTCGACATGAGATTTCCACCACCACGCTTGGCTTATTGATCCTGGTGCTTGGCCTCGGAGCGGTGGGAGCGATGCTGTTTTCAGGCCGCCTAATTGCCGCGCATGGCTCGCGGGCGATGGCGCGTCTCTTTGGCCTTTGCGCAGTGCCCGCGCTGCCCTTGGTCGTGCTCGCGCCAAACCTTTGGGTGCTGGCCCCTCTGATGGCGGCGATGGGGGCGCTGATTGGCTGCATGGACGTGGCGATGAATGCCAATGCCGTCGAGGTTGAACGCCGCTTAGGCCGCGCGATCATGTCCTCAAGCCATGGCTTCTGGAGCCTTGGCGGCTTTGTCGGCGGGCTTGCGGGCAGCATGGTGATCGCAACATTCGGCGCCGTGACGCAGGCGCTGCTGGTGGCCGCGATTGCGGGCGTGCTTGTCGCTGCCGCGTGGGGCGACCTGATCGCTGACGCGCCTCATCCTGTGGTCACCGAGAACGCAGCCAAAAGCCACCTGCTGCCGCGCGATCTTGGGCTGTGGCTTTTGGGCTTCATGGCGCTGTTTTCGATGGTGCCCGAGGGGGCCGTGCTCGACTGGGCCGCGATTTATCTGGGCCGCGAGCTTGGCGCCGATCTGTTCCGCTCAGGCCTCGCTTTCGCCTTCTTTGCCGGGGCGATGGCGCTGATGCGTTTTGCGGGCGACAGCCTGCGCAATCGCAACGGCGCGGTGAAAACCCTGCGGTTCTCAGGATTGATCTCTGCGGCTGGACTTCTGGGCGGAGCGCTAGCCCCTAACGATGTCGTGGCCATCGGCAGCTTTGCTGTCGCGGGCTTGGGCGTGGCGAATATGGTGCCGATTTTGTTTTCCGCCGCCGGAAACCACCCCGGTCTGCCTGCAGGCACCGCGATTTCCACCGTCACAATGGTGGGCTATGCCGGCATCCTGATCGCGCCAAGCGCCATAGGCTTTGCCGCGGACCACATCGGATTTCGCGCCACATATGCGGTTTTGGCAGGGGTTCTCTTGTTGGTCAGTGCCCTTGCAAACCGCGCGGCCGCTGCCGACAACCTGCGCCGCAGCTAAAGCGCTGCAATCACCGCATCGCTTGATGAAACCTGCGCGAATTCTCCGTCAAGATTGGCCAGCGTCATCGCCAGCACCTCAGGCGCGGGCACCCGCCGCCCGTCGCGCAGACGGCTGCCCAGATTGATGAGCGCATCCTCGACCAAACTCACCGCAAAGCCCAGATCGGCGGCCATCCGAGTCGTGCTTTCCACGCAATAATTCGCAGCCCCGCCGATGATCACCAATGTGTCGATCCCCGCCGCGCGCAACTCTGCCTCCAGCGGTGTGTTGACCAACGCCGACGAGGTCTGTTTGATGACCACAGGCTCGCCCTCTACGGGCGCCGCACAGGGCTGAACTGCCGACCCCGGCGCATCGGGGTGGAACGGATCACGCGGATCCGTCCCATGGTGATGCACATGCCAGACTGGCAGACCCTTGGCGCGGAACGCCGCAAGCATCGCCGCGATCTTGGTGTCGGCGGCAGGGTTGCCCCAATCCCGCCCCGCCGCACGGCGCGAGACGAAATCCATCTGCACATCGATCACCAAAAGCGCTGTCGTCATTTATGCCCCCAGAAAATCCGTCTTGCCGATCTCGACCCCGTTGGCCCGCAGGATCGCATAGCAGGTGGTCATGTGGAAATAAAAGTTCGGCACCGCGTAGCCGTGATAGTATTGCGCTGCCGGAAAGCTCAGCTCGCGCGGTCCCGCCTTGACGCTGATCGTGCGCGCCTCGGCCCCCTCAAACGCCGCCTCTGGAATTGTCGCAAGGAACTCGATGGTCTTGGCGATACGGTCTTTCAACTCGACAAGCGTCGTCTCGGTATCGGCAAAGC
>JAHEBX010000096.1 GCA_024642045.1 Pseudorhodobacter sp.
ACCCATAGCCAATCGGCCTGTCGATGCTGTGCCCATAGCCGCCCGAGGCAAGCCAGCCGACCCGCTCGCCATCGCGGTAAATCGTCTCGCGCCCCAGCAAGATCACCGAGGGATCATCAACCGTGAACCCCGCCAGCCGCTTTTTGACCCCGTCCGCCACCTGCGCCTCCAGCGCCGCGCGGCCCTTGAACGGCAGCCCCGATTTCATCTTGCAGGCCCACAAAAGCCCCGCCTCAACCGGCGTATGGTCTGGCCCGATCTCGGCCCCCCACGCGCGATACCCCTTTTCCAGCCGCAGCGTCTCGATCGCGCGATAGCCCGCGTTTGCAACCCCACCCCGCGCCATCAGCGCCTCATAGACCGTGACAGCGCAATCGGTGGGCATGTGCAATTCCCAGCCCAATTCGCCCACATAAGTCACCCGCAGCGCCAGCACCGGACAGCCCGCCACCGAAATCTCGCGCGCCGTCCCAAAGGGGAACCCCGCATTGGTCAAATCATCCGCGCAAACCTGCGCCAAGACCTCGCGCGCCCGTGGCCCCATCAGCGACAGCACCGCCGACCCCGCCGTCACATCAACAAGCTGGCAATTCCCCACCAGATTGCGGCTGATCCAGTCGAAATCATGCGTCGCAAAGCCCGTGCCCGTGACGATGTAAAACTCATCCCACGCGCGGCGCACCACGGTCACATCCGCCTCGATCCCACCCTTTTCATTCAGCATCTGCGTGTAAATCAGACTGCCCACCGCCCGATCCACATTCCCCGCCGCGATCAAGTTCAGCGCCCGCGCCGCATCCGGCCCCTTCAGCGTGAACTTGGCAAATGAGGTTTGGTCAAACACCACCGCCCCCGCACGACACGCCAGATGCTCGCGCCGCACCTGATCCCACCAGCCGGGGCGCTGATAGGAATAGCGATCCTCGGCCACCTCACCCGCCGCCAGATCGGCAAACCAGTTCGGCCGCTCCCAGCCCAGCTTTTCGCCAAAACACGCCCCCGCTGCCGCCAGATGCCCATACAAGGGCGAGCGTCGCGTGGGCCGGACCGAGCGCATCTCCTCGCTCGGCCATGCGATGGTGTAATGCTTGCCATAAGCCTCCAGCGTGCGCGCCCGCACCCAATCGACCGACCGATGCACGCGGCCAAAGCGCCGGATGTCCACCGGCCACAGATCATAGGGCGCCGCACCGTTGACCGCCCATTCCGCCAAGGCCATGCCCGCACCGCCACCCGATGCAATCCCAAAGGCGTTAAACCCCGCCCCCACAAAGAAATTCCGCAACTCCGGCGCCTCGCCCAAGATGAAATTCCCGTCCGGCGTGAAACTCTCCGGCCCGTTCAACAGCTGCTTCACCCCCGCATTCGCCAGCGCAGGCACCCGCGCAATCGCATCCTCCATGAACTGGCTGTAGTGATCGAAATCCGAGGTCAGCAGGTCAAAATGGAACCCCTCTGGAATTCCGTTTACGGCCCAAGGCTTCGGGTTCGGCTCATAGCCGCCCCAGACCAGACCGCCGACGTCTTCCTTCCAATAGGTCAGACGATCAGGGTCGCGCAGCGTGGGCAAACCCGGCGTAACCCCTTCAATCTTTTCGGTAATCATGTATTGGTGCTCAACCGAAACCAGCGGCACATTCACCCCCACCGACCCCGCCAACACCCGCGTCCACTGGCCCGCGCAGCAGATCACCTTCTCACATTCGATCACGCCCTGCGGCGTCTCGACGCCCTTGATCCGCCCGTCCTCCACGAGGATCCGCAAAACCGGCGTATCCTCGAAAATCTTCACCCCCGCCATCCGCGCCCCGCGCGCAAGGCTTTGCGTGATGTCAGACGGGTTCGCCTGCCCGTCAGTCGGCAAGAACGCAGCCCCCACCAGATCGTCAATCTCCATCAGCGGCCACAGATCCTGCGCCTCTTTCGGGCTCAGCAAATGCATCTCCAACCCAAAGCTTTTCGCCGTCGTCGCCTGCCGCTTTACTTCCGTCCAGCGCTCCTGATTGCACGCAAGCCGCAAGCCCCCGTTCATCTTCCAGCCCGTCTGCAACCCCGTTTCGGCCTCTAACCGTTTGTAGAGGTCAACCGAATACCCCAGCAATTGCGTGATGTTAGCCGAAGTTCTTAACTGCCCAACCAACCCCGCCGCGTGAAAGGTCGTCCCGCTGGTCAGCTTCTTGCGCTCCAGCAAAACCGTGTCGGTCCAACCCAGTTTGCCCATGTGATAGGCGGTCGAGCAGCCAATGATCCCGCCGCCAATAATCACCGCCCGCGCCGTCGAAGGTAGCTCTGCCATCATGCCCTCAGGACTGTTGAAAGGCGGCAAATCCCGCCCGATAGGTCGCCAAATTCTGCGCGGTATAGCCCGCGTAATCGAAATCCAACTCGGAATGGATTTCCGACACCATGCTCCACAGCGTCTCCCGCAGCGCCGCCGCCGCCTTCATCGCCAGATAGCGCCGCCACAGCTCTGGCGCGACGTCGCCGAAATAGCGCTCCAGCATCAGCAGCTCTTGACGTTTGCTAAGGCCATTGTTCGCAGCCAACCCGCCCAGATCAAACAAGGGCGAGTTGAACCCCGCATAATCCCAGTCGATCAGCCAAAGCCGCGCGCCATCATGGATGAAATTCGCAGGCAGCAGATCATTGTGCCCAAACACCAGATCAACCGGCCCGACCGCTGTCTCCAGAACCACAGCTTCGGCCATCAACCCGTCCAACAGCCCCACATGCGCCGAGCCATCCTCGCGCAGTCGCGCCGCATAGTCGCGCAGCACCTGAAACACCCAGAACAACGCCGCAGGCCCGCGAAAATGCTGCGGAATCTCCCGATGCGCCCGCGCAACCAGATCAACAGCCTGAACCAGCATCGCATCTTCGGTGAAATCCGCCGCCGTCAGGGTCCGCCCCTCGATGAACCCGATCACCAAGGCCCCGGCCTCGTGATGCACCACCGCAGGCGAAATCCCCGCCGCATGCGCCGCCCGACTGGCCGCCAGTTCATTCGCGCGCGAAATCTGGTGCACCGGAATGTCATAGCCGATCCTCACCACCACCTTTTGCGCATCGTCCTCGACGACAAAGTTGATGTTGGTAATACCGCCACCCAAGGGCACCACCCTTGGCGCGCCCTGCCAGATCGGCAAGCCCTTGACCCGCTCTGTCGGCGTCACAACCGCCCCCTATCGTTGACCGTAAAACAGTCCCACCACATGCTCGGCTTGCGCAAAGAACAACCAGCGCGCGGCCAAAGCACCAATCAAATGGCTAACCGCCGCCAGCGCAAAACCAAAGGGCGCGGGGATCAAGACCAGGATCAGCGCAGGCAAGGCGACGGCAAGCCCCATTGCGATGATCCGCAACTTGGCCGCATGTTTGCGCCCCACCACATAGATCATCTCGCGCAGCAGATAATTGCCCGAAGTATGTGCCTGCTCAAAGACCGTAACCTCGCCAATCGCGCTCAGCCCCGTCGCCGTGCCCATGGTTTCTCCGGCGCGCGCGAAAGCCCCGTCGCCGATCCACCACATCGCCAAAAGGGCGGCGCCTACCGTCCAAATCAGCCAGAGCGCGACCGGAAGCCCCGCTAAAATCGCGCCGCCGGTAATTGCGAAGGCCATGAACATAACCGGCGTGACCCAATGATTCCAGCGCGGCACCGCCTTGATCTGAGTATAGATCATCGACGTGGTAAAAACAGTGAACAGCGCCAGCACCGCACCGACGCAGCCAAAACCGCGCCACCAGCCCAAGTTCAGCCAATCCGACAGAGCCATGGGCGCAAGGATCACCAGCGTCGCCACCGCTGCAATTCCTTCGCGGCTCAGCCAGCTTGAACGCCATTGGCTAAAGGCCTTTATGGCGTTCTTTGGATTTGCCAAGTGAAATGTAGCCGACAAAAGTCCTGCAATCGCAAGGCTATAGCCCAAACCCCACCACAGAAACCCGGCAATCCCGTACGCCTGTGCAAAGCCAAAACCAAGCATCGCGAGCAAGCCAAACCCCATTCCTGAGAAGACCGAAAAGATAATAACCGATGGTGCGGGATGCATCAGATCTTCCCCAAAACGCGATCAAGCCAACCCGCAAAACCGGTCGCCTTGATGTCCAACAGTGGCGCCAAAACGCTCGCCTCCAGGCGCATGTCCTTCTTGCGCGGCGGCAGATAGCGGTTGACCGGCCTGGTGCCCAGATCGGGCATCAGCGCGAAACCACCTCGCTCGGCACTCAGTTTGCTCACTTTACTTTCTGGGTCAGCGAAATCACCAAAGTGACGCGCGCCGGTCGGGCAACCCCGCACGCAGGCAGGCTCGCGGTCTTCTTCCGGCAGGTTTTCGTTGTAAATCCGGTCGACGCAAAGCGTGCATTTCTTCATCACCCCTTGGTCGGCATCCAGTTCGCGCGCACCGTAAGGGCAGGCCCAAGCGCACAACCCGCAGCCCATGCAATCGTCGGCATTGACCAAAACGATGCCATCCTCGGCCCGCTTGTAACTTGCGCCGGTTGGGCACACCGTTACGCAAGGTGCGTCGTCACAGTGCAGGCACGATCGCGGAAAATTCACGATTTGCGATGCGCCTTCAATGGGTTGCACGCTATAGCTGTGAACGCGATTTAGGAATGTCCCCGAAGGATCTGCGCCGTAGGGGTCCTGATCCGAAAGCCCCGCGCCCTGATCATTCCAACCTTTGCAAGCCGTCACACAGGCCTGACAGCCAACACAAGTGTCCAGATCAATGGCAAGGCCCAGCTTTTTGGGCGTCGTTGCTGGTAAAGTGGTCATGCGCGCTCCTCCCCTTTTGGCACGACACGCGGCAATGCCCCGAATACAGGTTCCGAAGCCGCGCGTGGGCCGACCCGTTCAACCTTGACCCGCAGATCGAACCACGCGGCCTGCCCTGTAACGGGATCGGAATTGCTGCGCCTGCGCCCGTCGCCCTTATCCGGCAGCAACTCCGAGATCAGATGGTTTAGCAAAAACCCTTCGGTGGCTTCGGACGCGCCCTCGTCCAATGCCCAAGCGCCCTTGCGCTTGCCAATCGCATTCCACGTCCAGATGGTGTTCTCGTTCAGCGCCGCCATATGCGCGACCGGCACCACGATCGCGCCATTGCGCGAGGTCACCCGCGCGTAGTCGCCATCCTGAAAGCCCTGTGCCTGCCAGACTTTGGTCGGCAGATAGAGGAAATTCTTGCCCCTGATCTGACGCAGCCAAGCGTTCTGCGACCCCCATGAATGATACATATCCATTGGCCGCTGGGTCAGCGCATGCAGCGGATACTCTGGCTCTGCCTCGGGTTCATACCAGACTGGCAGCGGGTCCATCGTCACCTTGAGCCGCTCGCGCAGATGTTCGGGTGCGGCATAGGCACCCAATCCCTCGCCCGCCATCTGAAAGCGCCGCAACGGCTCGGACCAGAGGGTAAACAAATAGGGCTGCGGTGTTTCGTAAATCGAGGTCGCCACCGCCCAATCCTGATAGGCGGCGTTCCACGGCTTGTAGAAACGCGCTTCGGTCGGGATATGCGCCTGATAAAAGCCGCCATTTTCGATATAGCGTTGCATCTGCTCGGGGTTGGCATCGCCGCGCCCTTCGTCCGACCCGTCGCCGCGAAACCCGATCAGCGGCCCGACACCCGGCCTGCGGATGTGGTTGACGATATAATCGGCATAATCCTTGAACTTGGGACTGCCATCCGCATTCACCATCGGCGCCAGTCCCAGCCTTGCGCCCAGATCGAGCAGCACGGTCTGGAACGGCCGCACATCGCGGTCTGGCTCGACCACCGGCCAGCGGATCGAATCCCCCGCCGCATCCGGCTCGGAAATCGGGCGATCCAGCAGCGAAATGCAATCGTGCCGTTCAAGATAGGTCGTGTCAGGCAGGATCAGATCGGCATAGGCCACCATCTCGGAGGCATAGGCATCCGAATAGATAATCCGCGGGATGACATAGTCGCCGTCCTCGGTCTTATCGGTCAGCATCTCCATCACCGAGGCGGAATTCATCGACGAATTCCACGCCATATTCGCCATATAAAGAAACAGCGTGTCGATCTTGTAGGGGTCGCCCGCATGCGCATTCGGGATCAGCATGTGCATCAACCCATGTGCGGAAAGCGGGTTCTCCCAGGTGAAGGCCTTGTCAATCCGCGCGGGGCTGCCATCGGGTAAGAGCGCCAGATGTTCGGGCCCACGCACATAGCCCAGATGTGGGCCAGACAGGGCCTTGCCCGGCGCCGAAACGAAATGCGGCGTCGGATGTGCCTCGACGGGCTTGGGATAGGGCGGTTTCAGCCGGTATCCCCCCGGAACCTCGACCGAGCCCAGCACGATCTGCAACAAATGCAGTGCGCGCGCGGTCTGAAAGCCGTTGGCATGTGCCGAAATCCCGCGCATGGCGTGGAAACTTACCGGACGCCCCGTCATCTTGCTATGGGCATTGCCACGGAAATCGGTCCAAGGCTGATCAATCTCGATTGCCTGATTAAAGGCCACATCGGCCAACTGCGCAGCCAATCCACGAATCCGCGCAGCCGGAATACCGCAGCGCACGGCCACCGCTTCGGGGGCATAGTCGTCGGCCAGATAGCGCTCGGCCAGATGCTGAAACACAGTTCGATTGCCCTGAAATGTGGCCCCAAGATCAGGCTGCACGCCCTTGCCATCCCACGCCGCAGGCTGGCCGGTTCTGCGATCAATCACAAAGGGTTGGCTCTCCGCGTTCTTGAGGATGAGTCCCTTCTGCGGCCCTTCTTCAATTACAAGAAAGGCCGAATTGGTGAATTGCGCCAGATATTCCAGATCAACCTTGCCCGCCTGCAACAGACAATGGATCAGTGACAGGATCAGCAAGCCATCGGTGCCCGGCGTAATCCCATACCAGTCGTCCGCAACCGCGTTATAGCCTGTGCGAATGGGGTTCACCCCCACCACCTTGGCACCCCGCGCCTTAAGCTTGCCCAAACCGATCTTGATCGGATTGCTGTCATGATCCTCGGCCACACCAAAGAGCACGAACATTTTGGTTCGCTCCCAATCCGGCTGGCCAAACTCCCAGAACGCGCCGCCGATGGTGTAAATCCCGCCCGCCGCCATGTTTACCGAACAAAAGCCGCCGTGGGCTGCATAGTTTGGCGTCCCGAAGGCCTGCGCCCACCAGCCCGTCAACGACTGGCTCTGATCGCGACCCGTGAAAAACGCGAGCTTTTCGGGTGCCGTCTCGCGCAACGGCTTCATCCAGGACACGGCCAGTTCCAAGGCCTCGTCCCACGAAATCTCTTCGAACGCCCCGGACCCGCGCGGCCCCACGCGGCGCAGCGGCGCGCGCAGGCGACTGGGTGCTGTCACCTGCATGATGCCCGATGCGCCCTTGGCACAAAGCACACCCTTGTTGATCGGATGATCGCGGTTGCCCTCGATGTAGCTGACCTTGCCCGAAGTCATATGCACATTGATCCCGCACCGGCAGGCGCACATGTAACAGGTCGTCCGACGCACCTCGTCCGATACCTTCGGCGAGAGGTCAATCTTTGGCTGCACCGTCATCTTGCACTCCTTCGCATCGCGATCTCTACTCAGTCGCATACCAAACACGTCGGGCACTTGCCCAGAACCGACATCACTTTCCAAAAGCCTCAACGGCTCGTTCCAAAAGTCTCAACTGCCAATATCGCCTTGCGCCAAAGCCACCGACTTCAGCACCGCGTAAACCTGCATCCCCACGGCCAGTTTCAGCGCCTCGACCGACCGCTGCGTCACGCGCGCCAGCAACCGCTCACCGCCCAGATCAAGGCTGACAATCGCCCCCGGCCCTTCGCCCCGCCGAATGGAAAGGATCGTCGCAGCCAGCACATTCAGCGCCGAGATGTCTTGCGGATGCGACAGGGCAATCATCACGTCCTGCGCCGGAATGCGCAAGCGCACCTCGGCCCCCACCGCCGCCGCGACCCGCGGCAAAACCACAATGCCGCCAGTGGTTTGCAAATGGCTGAGCCCGTCGGCGGCATGCTCCACCACCCGCGCCGCGATCAGCGCACCGGCCTCGCGCAGCCCCATCGCCTGCGCCATCGCAGGATCCCCCATCACCTCGGCTGCAGGCCCCGCGCGGAGCACCCGCCCCGCCTCAATCACCACCAGCGTCGTCGCCAGCCGCGCCACCTCCGCCACCGCATGACTGACGTATAAAATCGGCAGGCCCGCCTCATCGCGCAAGCGTTCCAGATAGGGCAGGATCTCGGCCTTGCGCGCGCCGTCCAGCGCCGACAAGGGCTCGTCCATCAGCAGGATCTGCGGATTGCTCAGCAGCGCCCGCGCGATGGCCACGCGTTGCTTTTCGCCCCCTGACAGCCCGGCAGGCCGGCGCCAGAGCAAAGCCTCAAGCCCAAGGATCCCGACCACACGGTCAAACTCCAGCCCACCTTTGCGAAACCATCGCCCATAACCCAGATTGCCGCGCACGCTCAGATGCGGAAAAAGCCGCGCCTCTTGAAACACATAGCCCACGCGGCGCAGATGCACAGGCAGGCGCGCAAGATCCACCCCGTTGAGGCAGATGCGCGCGTTATCCGCCCGCAACAGGCCCGCCACTGCATTGATGATGCTGGACTTTCCCGCGCCAGACTGACCAAAGATCGCCGTGAGGCCTGCCGGGGCGGCAAAGTCCACATCCAGATCAAAGCTGCCAAAGCGGTGATTGATTGCAACCTCAAGCATCGCGGCCCTCGATCCGCCGCCGCAATGTGCGCGCCAGAAGCTCTGATGCGACCAGCGCCCCCATCGCCAGCACGACAGATACCGCGACCATCCGCGCCACCACGGCGTCTTGGCCCGGCACCTGCAGGGCCGCGTAGATCGCCGAAGGCAGCGTCTGCGTCTCACCCGGAATGGCCGAGACAAAGGTGATCGTCGCGCCAAACTCGCCCAAGGCCTTGGCAAAGCCCAAAACCGCGCCCGCCAGCACCCCCGGAAGGGCCAGAGGCAAAGTCACCGTGGCGAAAACCCATGCCCCCGAGGCGCCCAAGGTGCGAGCAGCATCTTCAAGCCGCAGATCCACCGCCTCGATCGACAGCCGGATCGCCCGCACCATCAGCGGGAACCCCATCACCGCCGCCGCCAGTGCAGCCCCCGTCCAGCGAAAGGAAAACACCACGCCGATATCGGCCAGTGCGGGTCCGACAAGCCCCCGCTTGCCAAAGGTCACCAGCAGCACATAGCCCGTCACCACCGGCGGCAGGATCAACGGCAGATGCACCAACCCATTCAGCACCTGTTTGCCCCAAAACGCGCGCCGCGCCAGCAGCCACGCCACTGCAATCGCCACAGGCAGGCTGCAAACCGTCGCCCAAACCGCCACCCAGAGCGACAGCCGCACCGCTTGCCAGGCCTCGGGTGTAAGCCAATCCGCCATTACCGCAACCCACGGGAGGTGTTGTGAAATCTGTTCATGCCTGACATCCAACCCTCCCCCTATCTGACCCTAACGCAACCCATGCGTCGGGCAAGCCCTAAAGCCCACGCGCCCTGAGCGCCGCGGCATCCATCGCAATCGTGCGCTCTTCCTCGGCAGGAATAACATAGACCGGCACCTGCCCCGCCCAAGCCAAGCCACGCACGATCTCATCGCGGATGGCAGCGTCATTCTCGCCAATACCCCCGGTGAAGGCCATCGCATCAATGCCGCCCATCGCCGCAATCATGCTGCCCGCGTGGCGCTGCACCCAATAGGCGAAATGCGCGCGGGCAAAGGCGGCCTCGGGCGTGCCCGCCTCTTGCAACGCGCGCATGTCACTGCTGCCGCCCAAGGCCAGCAGCCCGCTCTCGCGATTCAACATCCGACCCGCGCCCTTGATGCCATGCAGCTCGGCCAGCCGCAGCACCGCATTGCCATCAATGCTGCCCGCCCGCGTCCCCATCGTCAGCCCGTCCAGTGGCGAATAGCCCATTGTCGTGGCCACCGAAACCCCATCGCAGATCGCACAGAGCGACGCGCCATTGCCCAAATGCAACCCTAGCAGGCGCTTTGGCAGCCCATCCACGGCAGTTTCTTTCACTTTTCGAACAAGCCCAGCATAGCTGATGCCATGAAAGCCAAACCGCCTGATGCCACGCACATGCTCCGCCACAGGCAAGGCATAGCGGCGCGCGACCTCTGGATTGGTGGCATGAAACGCGGTGTCAAAACTCGCGTATTGCGGCAGGCCTGGCAGCAAAGCCTCCAGCGCCTCGATCCCCGCCAGATTGGCCGGATTGTGCAAGGGGGCCAACGGTACACAGGCCGCAATCCCCGCGCTCACCAAGGCATCCACGCGACACGACGCCACCAGATCCGCCCCACCATGCACCACGCGGTGCGCCGCAGCCCGCAACCCCGCCCCAAACCCCTGCGCCAGCAACTGCTCTAGCGCGGCACGATGGCCCTCGCGCCCAATCTCTGCCACCTGCCCCCGCCGCACCTCGCGCAGCCCGTCAAACAGCGCAACTTTGACCGAGGACGACCCCGCATTGACCACCAGCAGCATCAGATCACCGCCCTTATCAACCCCATCAGCGCCAAGCCCGCCAGCAACAAGATCGCAAAGCGGCGGAACTCTTTCGGGTCAGTGTTAAAGAAATGCCGCCCGCCCAACCAATTGCCCAGAAACACCATCGGCAGCGTCATCAGGCTGGCCCAAAGCGTATCCCAGCTGACCATCCCGTGCAGATAGTAAAGCGGCAACGAATACAGATCCAATATCGGAAAATAGGCCACCAAAGTCGCGCGAAAAACCGCAGCCGAGATCGGTTGCGCCGCGAAAAAGGCCGCCACCGGCAGCCCCCCCATCCCCGGCGCATTCGCAAGCCCCGAAATCACCCCGACCGCCGTCGTCGCCCCAACACCCGCCACCGCGCGCATCTTCCATCCCGCCAGCAGCACCAGACACATCACCAGCACATAGCCCGAGATCACCGCCCGCGCCGCATTCTCGGAAATCGACGTCAGCGCCCACAGCCCCAGCGGCATCCCCACCGCAGCCCCCAAGATCAGCGCTCCAACCCGCCGCCAATCCACATGTTTGCCCACCCCCGACCAGGCTTGCAGCGTCATCACGCCCTCGCACAGCATCACCACCGCGACGAAATTCAACGGATTGGTGACCACAGCCGAAGCCGCGATCACCATTGCGGAAAACCCAAACCCTGAATAGCCGCGCACAAACGCCGCGACCAAAACCGCGGCCGCCATATAGACGGCCGCGCCATAGCCCATCTCAAAGGGCAGGATCATGCTTGCTTGCGCATATCGGCGGCATCAATCCCCGCCACGGCCACCGGCTTTTTCATCGCATCGCGGCGGAAGGGCTCGCCCAACTCCTGATTGATCATCGCCTCGATCAGCGTGGTCTTGCCCGCCTTCTGGTCCACAATCGCCTTGCGCAGCGCCGCTGTCAGCTCGTCCATCGTGCGCGCAACCACGCCTTGCAACCCGCAGGCCTTGGCGATGCCCGCATAAGACACCTGCGTGTCCAGCTCGGTGCCGACGAAATTGTCCTCATACCACAGCGTCGAGTTGCGCTTTTCCGCACCCCACTGATAGTTGCGAAACACCACCTGCGTGATCGCAGGCCACTCGCCCCGCCCGATGGCAGTCAACTCCGTCACCGCGATCCCGAACGCGCCATCGCCCGAAAAGCCCACCACGGGCACGTCGGGGCAGCCGATTTTCGCCCCCACCACCGCAGGCAAACCATAGCCGCAGGGGCCAAACAGCCCCGGCGCCAGATACTTGCGGCCTTCTTCAAAGGTCGGATAGGCGTTGCCAATCGCACAGTTGTTGCCGATATCGCTGGAAATAATCGCCTCTTTCGGCAGCGCCGACTGGATCGCCCGCCACGCCATACGCGGGCTCATCCAATCAGGCTTGTCGGCCCGTGCGCGCTGATTCCATGAGGTGCCCGGATCATCGTCTTCGTGATCCATGCTCGACAAAGCCTGCGCCCAAGCCGATTTGGTCTGTGCAATCTTGGCTTTGCGATCCTGTCGCCCATGGTCACCTGCGGTAGAGGCCAATCGCGCCAAAACCGCCTCGGCGACCTTCTTCGCGTCGCCGACAATCCCCACACTGACCTTCTTCGTCAACCCGATGCGATCGGGGTTGATGTCAACCTGAATGATCTTGGCCGCCTTGGGCCAATATTCCAGCGCGTAGCCCGGCAAAGTTGAAAACGGGTTCAATCGGGTACCCAGACAGAATACCACATCTGCGCCAGAAATCAACTCCATAGCGGCCTTGCTGCCGTTATAGCCCAAGGGGCCCGCAAACAGCGGATGGCTGCCGGGGAAGGCGTCGTTGTGCTGATAGCCCACACAAACCGGCGCATCCAGCCGCTCTGCCAGCGCCATGCTGGCCGCAATAGCGCCGCCAAGGACCACGCCCGCACCGTTCAGAATGACCGGAAACTTGGCCGATGACAGCAGATCCGCTGCCGCCGCAATCGCGTCCTCGCCGCCCGAAGGCCGCTCGAATTCCACAATCGCCGGCAGCTCGATGTCGATCACTTGCGTCCAGTAATCGCGCGGCATGTTGATCTGCACCGGCGCCGACATCCGCCGCGCATTCAGAATACAGCGGTTCAACACTTCGGCCACACGGCTCGGGTCGCGCACTTCTTCCTGATAGGCAACCATATCGGCAAACAGCGCCATCTGCTCGACCTCTTGGAACCCGCCCATGCCGATGGTCTTGTTGGCCGCTTGCGGCGTGACCAACAACAGCGGGGTGTGGTTCCAATAGGCGGTTTTGACGGCGGTGACGAAATTGGTGATCCCCGGTCCGTTTTGCGCGATCATCATGCACATCTTGCCGGTCGCACGGGTATAGCCGTCGGCCATCATCCCGCCAGAGCCCTCATGCGCACAATCCCAAAACTGGATGCCCGCGCGCGGAAACAAATCTGAAATCGGCATGAACGCCGACCCGATGATGCCAAAGGCATGCTCGATTCCGTGCATCTGCAGCACTTTGACAAAGGCTTCTTCTGTCGTCATTCGCATCGTGTTTCTCCCTGTGGCATGCAGCCTTGACGCCCGTTCTAATCCGGCGCCGAAAACTACCTTAGGGCCAGAGCTTAAA
>JAHEBX010000097.1 GCA_024642045.1 Pseudorhodobacter sp.
TTTGGCTGGGGCGGGAGGGATCGAACCTCCGTATGTCGGTACCAAAAACCGATGCCTTACCGCTTGGCGACGCCCCAACTGCGGCGGTGTTTAGCGAAGGCGCCCGAGGGGTGCAAGGGCTTTTTGCGAAAAACGCCATGTGGTTGTCAGCGCGCAGCTTTCCGGCTTATGTGGCCTGATGAAGCAGATAGATGTGATCGTGATAGGGGCTGGCGCGGCGGGGTTATTCGCGGCGATTGAGGCTGCGCGGCGAGGGCGACGGGTGGTGGTGATGGATCACGCCAAGGCGGCGGGCGAGAAGATCCGCATCTCGGGTGGCGGCCGCTGCAATTTTACCAACCTCGGGATTGCACCTGATCGGTTCCTGTCCAAAAATCCGCGCTTTGCTCTTTCGGCGCTCAAGCGGTTCACCCAATGGGACTTTATTGCACGCATCGAAGCTGCCGGTATCGCCTGGCATGAAAAGACACTCGGGCAACTCTTTTGCGATGGATCGGCACGCCAGATTGTCGAGATGTTGCTAAACGATCTTCAGAGCGCGGGCGCAGAGCTGTGGCTGGGGTGCGAGATTACATCGGTCGCCAAAACCGCACATGGCTTTGATGTGACGACCGCGCGAGGCGATCTGCGGGCGGCGTCGCTGATCGTGGCCTCGGGTGGCAAATCTATCCCCAAGATGGGCGCGAGCAGTTTCGGCTATCGGATCGCCGAACAGTTCGGGCTGGAGCTGGTTGAAACGCGCCCAGGACTGGTGCCGTTGACCTTTTCGGCGCAGGAACTCGACTGGATGGTTCCGTTGGCGGGGGTGGCCACGCAGGCGCGGGTGAGTTGCGGCAAGGCTGGGTTCGACGAGGCGGTGCTGTTTACCCATCGGGGATTGTCGGGGCCTGCGGTGTTGCAGATCTCGAATTACTGGCGTGAAGGGGATGCCTTGCAGATTGACCTCGCGCCGCAGCAGGGGGTGCTGGCGGGGCTTCTGCAGGCAAAGCAAACCAGTGGAAAGACGGCCTTGCGCACGGCGTTGGCACGGTTTTTACCTGAAAAACTTGCGCGGCATCTGGAGACGGTCGCAGGCGTGACGCATCCCCTGGCTGAACTGTCCCGTGCCGATCTGGAGCGGGTGGCGCAGCTGGTGCAGGGCTGGCAGCTGACGCCGGTGGGTTCGGAAGGCTACCGGACGGCAGAGGTGACGTTGGGCGGCGTTGACACCGACGGGCTGGACGGGCGCACGATGATGGCCAAAGCGGTGCCAGGGCTTTTTTTCGTAGGCGAAGTGGTGGATGTAACGGGCTGGCTGGGAGGGTATAATTTTCAATGGGCCTGGTCCTCGGGCTGGGCCGCGGGGCAGGTGGCTTGAGGCGGTGGGGGGTGCCGAGCATGGATAAATTATGATAGATCAAAGGCTTGCAATTTGATCTGTGTCGAAAGTCTAGTGCGGACGGCTTAAGGCACAAACAGAGCGCAGAACAATGGTTTGAGGCATAGTTCGGGACAAGATATGTCTTGGTCCCATAACAAGTAATTCTTGAAACCCGATGAGATCTGCTGCCGTTCAGTTGAACTCAACGAGGTCCCATAAATTGCCGTATAAATCTTCAAACACGGCAACTGTGCCATATGCGGCCGTCTTGGGGGGCCTGATAAACGTCACCCCGCGTTGGTTATAAGCGTGGAAATCCCGCTCGAAATCGTCCGTTTGGAGGAATAAGAACACCCGCCCTCCGGCCTGATCACCAACATATTGGTCTTGATGGGCGCTCGAGGCTTTCGCCAGCAGGATACCGGCTTGTCCATCACCTTTCGGCTTTACCACGACCCAACGTTTATCTTGTTGTGATTGGTATGTGTCCTCAACCAATGTGAACCCCAATTTATCGGTATAGAACCCAATGGCTTCATCGTAGTCACGCACGACGATCGCAACGAGTGCCAGAGATTGGTTCATTCGATTATCCCACATTCAGTTCATCGCAGCAGAACCATAACGTGATTTTCCAACGTAAAAAGAGCCAAAAGCAGCCATTCTGCTGGCTACCCTAAATCGTCCTCAAAACCACCGTTTCCCGAGCATTCCCCGTGCAATGCAACCTCGTCCTAGACCCTGATCGGATCGGCTTTGGCCAATCTGTCAAAGGCCATCAGGCTGGCGATCAGCGCGGGCATTTGGGCCAGCGGGATCATGTTGGGGCCATCCGAGGGGGCTTGGTCGGGGTCTTCGTGCGTCTCAATAAACACGCCTGCGATGCCAAGCGATACGGCTGCGCGCGCCATAACAGGGGCAAATTCTCGCTGCCCGCCCGAGGAGGTGCCAAGCCCGCCCGGTTGTTGCACCGAATGTGTCGCATCCATGATCACCGGATAGCCGGTGCGCGCCATAGTGGGCAAGGCACGCATATCGGTGACAAGAGTATTATAGCCAAACGAGGTGCCACGCTCGGTCAACAAGATGTTGTCATTGCCGGTAGAGGCGACTTTGTCGGCAACGTTCTGCATGTCCCACGGAGCAAGAAACTGGCCCTTTTTGATATTGACCACGGCACCCGTCTGACCCGCTGTCAACAGAAGGTCGGTCTGGCGGCACAAAAACGCGGGGATCTGGATGACATCGACCACTCGCGCCGCCTCGCGCGCTTGAGCCGCGTCGTGAATATCAGTCAGCACCGGAATGCCCGAGGCGCGGATGGTTTCCAGCACGCGCAGACCTGCCTCGATCCCCATGCCGCGCCGCCCCGAAAGCGAGGAGCGGTTGGCCTTGTCATAGCTCGCCTTGAAGACAAACTGCGCGCCCGCGGCCCGACAGGCCTCGGCCATCGCGCCTGCGATCATTTCCGCGTGGGTCAGGCTTTCCAGCTGGCAGGGGCCCGCGATGACCAGCAGCGGGCAGTCGTTGCCCACCGTAAGGTTTTGTATTTTGACCAGGCGCTGCATCTTAGGCGGTGACCTGCTCGTGCAGGATCGCCACAGTCATCGAGATCATCAGATAGATGCCTGCAAAGATCAGCATCACCACAATCGTGTTCTCGAAGGCCAGCGGATAGGCGGCCTCGTCAGCGGCAACCGGGTTGACCGAAAGCGAGAGGTATCGGGTTTGCCGGTTCGCCTCGTTGCGCGCCGCCTCCATCGCCGTCAGCGCGGTTGAGAGCAGCAATTGCCGTGTCGCAACATCGGCCTGCGCGACCAAAAGTTCCGACTGTACCTTGGCCAGCGATTGGCCCGAAGAGCTGTCCTCGGTCATCTTGGAGCGCAACTGTGCGATCTGGTCTTGCAGCGTTGCGATCCGGCGTTTGACAGGATCCATCCGCGCGGTATTGGGGCGCGCGTTGGCCTCCATCTGGGCAAGCGACAGCTGTTCCAGCGTGAGTTGGCTTTCCAGCTGGCCAATCTGAGTGCTGACAAGGCTGATCTCGACCTCGGAAGAGACGACTTTATTCTTTTCCTGCAGCTCGACCACCTTCATATTGGCGTCGGTCAGCTTTTTCTCGGCATCCTGATAGGCTTCGAGCGCGCCTTTCATCTGGTCGCCCCGAAGGCGCGCGGTCAGTTGGTCAACCTGTTCCTCGGCATAGCCGATCAGCGCCTTGGAGTATTTCACCGCAATCTGAGGATCGGCGGCAATCACCTCCATCTTGATCAGCCCCTCGGTCGGGTCATACGAGATCTTCACGTTGCGCCGATACACCTTGTAGAGCGCGGTGTTGCTGGCATTGGGGTCCAGCCGCTGGATCGGGTCAATCGTTGGGTCGGAATAGTGGCTGCGAAAGCCGATGTCCTTGTCCAGTCGCTCCATCGCATCCTGACTTTGCAGATAGCCTTGCACGGCGATGCTGTCTTGCGAGGTGGCAAAGGCCGAGCCTTTGATCAGACTGCCAAGGCCAGTGGACGCAGACTCGGCCTGCTGGATCACGAATTCTGTGTGCGAATTATAGAAAGGCGTGGCGATGGTATAATAATAGATACCCGCAAGCAGTGTGGGCAGGCCGACAAAGACAAACAGCCGCGCCATCAGCAGCAAGGACTTGCGACGCCGGCGTGCAACAATGTCACGCTGGATCTTGGCAACCTCGGCGATATGAGCCTGCTCGGCCGCCATTTCGGTCGAGGGCACCTGCGCGGGTTGGATGGTTTGGGGCAGTTGCACCCCATCGCCGCCGGGCGTGATTGCCAAAGCCCGCGATCCCGGGGGGGCTGCATTACCGCCGTTGCCAGCGGCGGCCACCAGCTCCAGAACGGAATTGGTCTGGAAGGGGTCTATTCCTGCATTTCGCAGCAGTCGGACGGCGTCAAAATCCGACGTGGCGGGAAGCTCATGCTTTTGCGCCAACCGCCGGGCCATGCGCAACTCTCGCCCGGTCAGCCCCTCTTTCCGGATTGCGTCAATCGCGGCCGGGGCATCGTTTGTCTGCGCTGCGGCGGCAGAGGCGGTTGGAAAGGGCTCAGAACCAAACCCGTCACTGTCGGGCGCGGGAAAGAACGCGGTATCACTGATCGTGCCTGTTTCGGCAAAGCTGTCAGATGCAGGGCTCACAAGGTTTGGGCGCGGCGGCGGCGGTGTCTCGACCGGGTCAGGCCGGCGTGTGCGGAACCGTTTCACTTTAAGCTTCGTAGTCATACAACCGCTTCGCTTCTTCCAGAGTTTCGAATTTATAAAGCTGCCCGTTGCGCAACACTGCCGCCGAGCGGCAGAATTTTTCCAGCGTGGCTGCCTGATGTGAAACCACCACCAGAGTGGCGTTCTTCAGCCGCTGCCTCAGCACCTGACCTGCCTTGCGGTTGAATTCGACGTCGGTCGAATTCGGCATGCCTTCGTCGATCAGATAGATGTCGAATTCCAGCGCCAGCATCAGCGCAAAGGAAAACCGCGACCGCATCCCCGAGGAATAGGTGCCCAACGGCATATCAAAATATTCGCCAATCCCCGAGAGCCAGCGACAGAAGCTTTCGACATAATCGGGATCAAGCGCATAAAGACGGGCGATGTAGCGTGCGTTTTCTTTGGCGGTGTGCTTGGGAATGATCCCACCCATAAACCCCAGCGGGAAAGAGATGCGCGACTTGCGCACCACCCTGCCTTCGTCGGGTTTTTCCAACCCGGCCATCATATTGATAATCGTCGTCTTGCCGCTGCCGTTTCGGGCCAGAATTCCCAGTGAATTGCCGATTTCGACAGTAAAAGAAGCGCGGTCAAGGATCACCTTGCGCGACTTGCCCGTCCAAAAGGACTTACTGACGTTTTCGAACGCGATCATGGCTGCCCCTTGGGCCTGCCTCCTGCTTCAACCGAGGGTCTTACACCCTTTTACTGCCGTATAGTTAACCACAAGTCTACGTTGACCCGTCCAAGAGTTACAGCGTCTAGTCATCGTTTGAGGCATCAATATGTCGCGAAGCTGATGATTGTTGCAAGAATTGTAACGATCGCTTGTCTGTCGCGCCGCTTCAGCGCGCCCGCAGCCGCGCAAGGCTGATGACAATAACCCCCATCACTATGCTGATGCCCAGACCCAGGCGCGCGGCCTCGGCCATCGCGCCACCGGGCAGTGAGGTATCAATGGCCAGCGCAGGCACGGTAAATCCAACCCCCATCAGCAGCGCCACCAGCCCCAGATCACGCGGCGAGATGCCGGCGGGCAGGCTGCGGCGCAGCACGCGGGAGGCCGTCGCGCACCCTGCGACAAACCCCAAAGGTTTGCCGATCCAGAACGCCGCAAGCAGAGTCAACGTCGTTGGCGCATAGGCGCCCAGATCAATGCCGCCACGGGTCAGGCCGAAAAAGAACAGCACCACCGAAAGCGGGCGGATCATCAAATGCGTCAGCCGGTTGAGCGGATCGTGCAGCAGCGACTCGGCCTCGGCAAACAGACCAAAGGCCCGCACCGCGCTTGGAATCACGGGAATGACTGGCAGAAACCCCAAGGCCGGGGGCAAGCCAACCGCCGCGATGCCGATGTAAGACAACAGGCCGGCAAGGGCATAGGGCCAAAGCTGCATCGCGCGCTGGCGCTGACGTTCGGGCAAATGCGCATGGCCATAGCGGCCAAACAGCAACCAGACCGAAGTGCTTGCGGCCAACGGCAGTCCAAGCCACGCCAAGCTCAGCAAACCGCCCCTCGGATAGGACAAGCCCAGAATGAGCAGGCCAAAAAAATCACAGCTGATGGACACCAACAGCAGCAGATGCAGCGCAGGGTGTCCTGATCCAAAGGCGCGACGCCCCAAAAGATAGCACAGCACAACATCGCTGCCCAAGGGCACTTGCCAGCCGACGCCAAAGCTCGCCTCTTCTGCGACTTCGATCATAGAGCCGACTGCGACCCAGACCAGAGCCGCCCCCACAAGCGCGCCGATCGCACCGCCCAGCGGCACCAGCGCCTTGCCGCCTGAAAGAGCGCCGCGCTCCAGCATCACCGCTTCCCAAAGCTCTTTGCCGACGAAGAACATGAAAAACGGCATCAGCACATGCGAGGTCAGCGAGGCCGGGGTAAAGCTTGCGGTGATCGGACTAAGCACATCGGGTAGATCCAGATCAAAGAGCCGCCACTCAATAAAGTCGTAGTATGAGTCCGACGAAAGGTTGGCCCAAAGCGTGGCCACGATCACCCCTGAGACAAGAGAGATCGCGAAATGGCGAACAAAGGGCGAGACACGATACATTGGGGCAATCCGGAGAAATCACGGGCATGCCCCTCAATATCTGGTGCGACGGGCCGCGACAACGGCCCGCGCAGAGAAAACCGCTGCTGTTGCGGCGATGCAAGGGCGAGCCGTCGCAACCCGGTCTTATTTAAACGCGCAGCCCGAAGTGATGCCGAAACGCTTGAACACCATCGCGGCTGGGCAAAAGCCGGTGATGCTCGATTGCAGCAGATTCGCGCCGATAAACAGGGTGAACCAGTAAAAGAGCGGCGACACCCAAAGCGTCAACCCGACGGAGATGAAGATCATGATGCCAGCAAACATCAAAACAGAGCGGTCAAGGGTCATGGCGGTTCCTTTTCTTTCGCAAAGACGTGGTGCAGTGGTTGACAATACATGCACAGATATGAATATAAGCGATCAAACCTCGGAAGGAAAGCCAATATGACGCCGCTGCAAATCTTTTTTCCCGTACTTGTGATGATGGCAGTGCCTGCACTTGGCGCGCCCCTGACGCTTGCGCCGATGCAGGTGACGGATTGGAAGGCGGTCTATGGGCGAATCGAGGCGCGCGACCGCATTCCGGCGCGGGCGCGTCTGGGCGGAACCTTGGTTGAATTAACCGCCTCCGAAGGGGATATGGTGACGCAGGGGCAGGTTCTGGCCAAGATTGTCGATGAGAAACTGGCATTTCAGCTTTCGGCCATCGATGCGCAGCTGGATGGTGCCAAGGCACAACTGGACAATGCCAGGGTCGAGCTCAAGCGCGGAGAAGATCTGCTGAAACAGGGTGTCACGACCGTGCAGCGGCTGGATGGGTTGCGCACACAAGTGGATGTACTGGACGGCCAGATTGCCTCGATCACTGCGCAGCGCAAGGTGATCGAACAGCAGGCGGCTGAGGGCGAAGTGCTTGCCCCGGTTGCGGGCCGGGTGTTGCAGGTGCCGGTGGCCAAGGGCGCGGTCGTGATGCCGGGCGAGGCCGTGGCGACGCTGGGCGGTGGCGGAATATTCTTGCGGCTGGCGGTGCCCGAACGTCACGCTGCCAGCCTTAAGGAAGGCGACACGATTGAAATCGAGGGCCGTTCGGGCGCGCAGACCGGCAAGCTGGTGCGGGTTTATCCGCTGATTGAAAACGGACGGGTGGTGGCCGATGTCGAGGTGGCGGACCTTTCTGACCGCTTTGTCGATGCGCGGGTTCTGGTGCGCTTGCCGGTTGGCGTGCACGAGGCGTTGATGGTGCCTGCCACAGCAATCGGCACGCGATCTGGTTTGGACTTTGTGACTGTAGGTAATGACATGCGCGTCGTTGTTCCCGGATCACATGAGGTGATCGGCGGGGTCGAGATGGTCGAGATCCTGAGCGGATTGCAAGCCGGAGATGTGATCGAAACCGAAGGGGCCAAGCATGAGTAAGCGCGGGCCTCTGGGGATTGCAGGCGGGTTGACGAAAAGCTTCATCAACTCGGCGCTGACACCTTTGTTCATTCTGGCGGCGGTTGCGGCAGGCTCTGTCGCGCTGATCTCGCTGCCACGCGAGGAAGAGCCGCAAATCTCGGTGCCTTTGGTGGATATCCATGTGCAGGCACAAGGGCTGAAGGCCGAGGATGGCGTCAAGCTGGTGACAGAGCCCCTCGAGGTGATCGTCAAGGGAATCAACGGGGTAGAGCATGTCTACAGCTCGACCCGTGATGATGCTTCAATGGTGACCGCGCGCTTTTTGGTGGGCACCTCGGCGGATGATGCGATCTTGCGGGTGCATGACAAGCTGCGCGCGAACATGGACCGCATTCCTCTGGGCATCCCTGAGCCGCTGGTCGTGGGCCGTGGCATTGACGATGTGGCGATCCTGACGCTGACGCTGTCGGGTGATGGGGTGGATGCCAACGCGCTGACCCATCTGGCGCGCAGCCTGCAAACCGAAGTCGCCAAGACCGAGAATGTCGGTATCACCTATTTGGTGGGCGATGCGACGGACGCGATCCGCATCGCGCCAGACCCGGACAAGCTTGCACTATATGGTGTTACTTTACAACAGCTTGCGGGCAAAGTTTCACAAGCCAATCGAACCTTGAACACCGGCAAACTGCGTGATGGCGGCGAGATGATCGATCTGGTGGCGGGGCAGACCCTGACTGCGCCTGCCGAGATTGCGGGACTGTTGCTGACCACGCGCGACGGGCGACCGGTTTACGTCTCGGACGTGGCGAGCGTCAGCTATGTGCCTGATACGACCGAACATATCGTCTCCAATATCAGCCGCGGCACGGATGGCAGCCTGAACCGCTCTCCCGCGGTCACGCTGGCGATTGCCAAGCGCGCGGGTGCCAATGCTGTGGTGGTGGCCGAGGATGTGCTGCACCGCGTCGAGGCGTTGGAAGGTAAGCTGATCCCCGAAAACGTGCATGTCACAGTGACGCGCGACTATGGCGAGACGGCCAATGAAAAGGCCAACGAGCTGCTGTTCCATCTGGGGCTTGCAACCGTTTCGATCATCCTCCTCGTCTGGCTGGCGATTGGCTGGCGCGAGGCGATTGTGGTGGCGGTGGTGATCCCTGTGACGATTCTGCTGACGTTGTTTGCCAGCTGGATTATGGGATACACGTTGAACCGTGTGTCGTTGTTTGCTCTGATTTTCTCGATCGGGATATTGGTTGATGATGCCATCGTGGTGATCGAGAACATCGCCCGACACTGGGGGATGCGCGACGGGCGCAGCCGTGTCGATGCGGCGGTAGATGCGGTGGCCGAGGTGGGCAACCCGACCATCGTAGCCACGCTGACCGTGGTGGCGGCGCTGTTGCCGATGCTGTTCGTATCGGGATTGATGGGGCCTTATATGAGCCCGATCCCGGCCAACGCCAGCGCGGCAATGATCTTTTCGTTCTTTGTGGCGGTGATCATCACGCCTTGGCTGATGGTCAAGGTGGCAGGACGCGCCAATATGACGGCGCATGGACATGATGACACCTATGGCGGCCATGACGGCGGTATTCTGGAGCGGGGTTTCAGAGCGGTGGCACGGCCACTGTTGCAAACCAAGGGGCGCAGTCTTGCGTTTCTGCTGATCACGGCGGCGCTGTCGTTTGGATCGCTGAGCCTGCTTTACACCAAGCATGTGACGGTCAAACTGCTGCCGTTTGACAATAAATCCGAGCTTTCGGTGATGATCGATCTGCCCGAGGGCGCGAGCGTCGAGGCGACGGACCGCGTGGCGCAGGATGTGGCGCGCGTGGTGATGGATATGCCCGAGGTGACTTCGGTACAGACCCATTCGGGCACGCCTGCACCGTTCAATTTCAACGGCTTGGTGCGCCATTACTATCTGCGGGCCGAGCCGCAACTGGGTGAGGTGTCAATCAACCTGACGCCCAAGGCGGATCGGGCGCGCGAGAGCCATGCGATTGCTTTGGACATCCGTGCAAGAATTGCCAAGCTCTCGGTTCCTGAAGGCACCAGCCTGAAAACGGTGGAACCGCCTCCGGGGCCGCCGGTTATCTCGACGCTGCTGGCCGAGGTTTATGGCCCCACGCCCGAAGCGCGGCGCGAGGCTGCGGCCAAGATCCGTCAAGCGTTCCAGTCGGTGCCGTTTATCGTTGATGTGGATGACAGCTATGGCGTGCAGGCGCGGCGGTTGCGGGCGACAATCTCGGCTGACGATCTGGAGTTCTTTGGTGTGCAGGAACAGGATGTGTTCGACACGCTGGGCATTCTGAACGGTGGCGAGGTGGTGGGCTATTCGCATCGCGGGGATGGGCGTGACCCGATTGCGCTGCAACTGGCGCGCAACAAGGGCGACAAGGTGATGGACGAGCGGTTCCTGACCACGCCGATCCCGGCCAACGTTCTGCCGGGGGCCAAGGGCGTGGTAGAGCTGGGCGATGTTGTAAAGATCGGCAGCGAGAAGAGCTCCTTCCCGATTTTCCGCCACAATGGTCGCGACGCCGAGATGGTGACGGGCGAGCTTGCCGGTGAGTTTGAAGCGCCGCTTTACGGCATGTTGGCAGTGCAGGATGCGCTGGACAAAATGGACTGGCCTGAAGGCGGCAAGCCGACCGTTTCGATGCATGGACAGCCCAGCGACGAGAGCAAGCCGACGCTCTTGTGGGATGGCGAGTGGGAGGTGACTTACGTGACTTTCCGCGACATGGGGGCGGCCTTTGGGATTGCGTTGCTGGGGATCTATATCCTTGTGGTGGCGCAGTTCGGCTCGTTCCGCCTGCCACTGGTGATCCTGACACCGATCCCGCTGACGTTTTTGGGCATCATGGCGGGCCATTGGATCTTTGGCGCGCCGTTTTCGGCCACGTCAATGATCGGTTTCATTGCCCTTGCAGGGATCATTGTGCGAAACTCGATCCTGTTGGTGGATTTCATCCGTGCCAGCGGAAAAGAGGCCACGGTCGAGATTCTGCTGGCCGCAGGGGCAATCCGCTTCAAGCCGATCTTGCTGACGGCGATTGCGGCAATGATCGGGGCCGTGGTGATCTTGTCTGACCCGATCTTTCAGGGTCTGGCGATCTCGCTGCTGTTCGGCCTGCTGACCTCGACGCTGCTGACTGTGCTGGTCATTCCGGCGATCTATCGGGTGTTCAAAACGTGAAAGTTACATGCGACAATAATCAATTTGTCACATGCGAATTTATGTATATGATTAACGGCAATGGATCGGCCTGCGTGGCCTGAGGGAGGACTAGATGGCGCATATCGTTGTTTTGGGGGCAGGGCTGGGCGGGTCGATCATGGCCTATGAGCTTGCTGATGAGATTGGCAAAGGTGACACGATTACGGTGGTGACCAAGGACCCGAAGTATCACTTCGTGCCTTCGAATCCCTGGATCGCCGTCGGCTGGCGTGAAAAGGAGGACATCAGTATTGATCTGGCGCCGACGATGGCCAAAAAGGGCATCAAGTTTGTCACAACGGCGGCCGAGCGTCTGCACCCCGAGGAAAACCGGCTGGAGCTGGTCGATGGAACCTCGATTTCCTACGACTATATCGTGATCGCCACGGGGCCGGAGTTGGCCTTTGATGAGATTGAGGGGCTTGGCCCGCATGGCGGATTCACCCAGTCGGTTTGCCACGTCGATCATGCCGTACAGGCCAAGGCCGTATTTGAAGAGCTGCTGAAAAACCCCGGACCTGTCATCATCGGTGCCGTGCAAGGGGCGTCGTGCTATGGGCCGGCCTATGAGTTCTGCTTCATTCTGGAAACCGCGCTGCGGAGAGCCAAAATCCGCGACAAGGTGCCGATGACCTTTGTCACCTCGGAACCCTATGTCGGGCATCTGGGGCTGGACGGGGTCGGCGATACCAAGGGCCTGCTGGAATCCGAGATGCGCAACAAGCACATCAAATGGATGACCTCGACCAAAGTGAAAAAGGTCGAAGACGGCAAGATGACGGTCGAGGAGATCAATGACGATGGGTCAAGCAAGGGCGAAAAGGTGCTGCCGTTTGCTTTCTCGATGATGTTGCCGGCATTTCGGGGCATCAAGCCGGTGTCGGGCATCGAGGGTCTGTCGAACCCGCGTGGGTTTACCATCGTCGATCAGCACCAGCAGAACCCCAAGTTCAAGAACATTTTTGCCGTGGGCGTTTGTGTTGCTATCCCGCCGATGGGGCCGACACCCGTTCCCTGTGGCGTGCCAAAAACCGGCTTTATGATCGAGTCGATGGTGACGGCCACAGCGCATAACATCGGGCAGATCCTGCGCGGCGAGGAGCCGAGCAATGTTGGCACATGGAATGCGGTTTGCCTGGCCGACTTTGGCGACAGTGGCATTGCCTTTGTGGCCCAGCCACAGATCCCGCCGCGCAATGTGAACTGGTCATCGTCGGGCAAATGGGTGCATCTGGCCAAGATCGGCTTTGAGAAATACTTCATGCGCAAGATCAAGAAAGGCACGTCGGAGCCTTATTACGAGAAGGCCGCGATGGGGATGATGGGGATCAACAAATTGAAGGCTGTGAAGAAAGGCTGAGACTTGAAGCCTGAGCCTTGAAGGAGGGGCCGTCGCGGGCTAACCACATCGAAAGGAGACCGCGATGACCCAGCTGGATGAGGCCTATGAACAGATGGCCGGTGGCGACGAGGCTGCCGGCCTTCGGTTTTACCGTGAACTGGCGGATGCGACGCTGTTTTTGGTATTAGAAAGCGAAGCCAGTGGCGAAGTAATCGCGCCGCGGGTGTTCGAACTGGACGATGGGCCGGTTCTGTTGTGCTTTGACAGTGAAGAGCGGCTGGGAAGTCTGGGCGACGTGCCCGTGCCCTATGCGGCGCTGCCGGGTCGGATTGTGGCGCAGCAAATGGCGGGGCAGGGGTTGGCGCTGGGGTTGAACCTTGGCACCGGCGCGTCCTGTGAGGTTCTGCTGCCGCCCGAGGCGCTGGACTGGTTGAT
>JAHEBX010000233.1 GCA_024642045.1 Pseudorhodobacter sp.
CATCGTCAGCCCATAGCCGCCCATGTGCCACGCCAATCCCAGCGGATTGCCGTCAGACACAAACTGCGCATCCGGCTGGCGGACGAATTCCACCAAGAACCGCGACAGACCATAGCCGATGAAAAACAACCCCGCGATACGTCCCGGCCATTTGAACCAACCGCGGCGCCAGATCAGATAGGACAACGCGACCAGCAACAACAACCCCTCAAGCGCTGCCTCGTAAAGCTGGCTGGGGTGACGCGCGCAGATCGTCAGCACGCCCGCACAGGTTTGCGCCGCCTCGCCCGGAAAGGCCACGCCCCAAGGCAGATTGGTCGGGCGACCCCAAAGCTCGGCGTTGATGAAATTGGCAATCCGCCCCAGCAACAGCCCGATCGGCGCCACCGCAGCCATCAGATCGGCCATCGGCAGCATTGCGATGCCGTTGCGTTTGCAAAACCATATGCCCGCCACCACCACGCCCATAAAGCCGCCGTGAAACGACATGCCGCCTTCCCAGACCTTCAGCAGTTGCAGCGGGTCTGACAGAAAATGATCGGGCTGATAGAAGATCGCATAGCCCAAGCGCCCGCCCAAAATCACGCCCAAGATCACCCATGTCAGCAGATTCTCGACCGCCTCGGGCGCCATCGGCGGCGCTTTGGCCCACAGTCGCGGCGTCTTTAGCATCCGCACGATCAACTGCCATCCCAACAGCAGCCCCGCGATATAGGCCAACGCATACCACCGCAACGCAAAGGTGAACGGCCCCAGAGAGATGCTGAAAATCTCGGGCGAGATATCTGGAAACGGGATATAAGACATCATTCACTCGCGGCTTGCTTCGCCCGTCTTGTCCGCGCTTGGGCAAGGCTTGTCAACAAAGCCCGCGCGCTTTGGCCACCTTGCGCGCATGACCGGCACGCCCCATATAGATCAAAGCGAAATGGAGGCCAAAATGACAGCCGGAAACAAGATTTTTGACGATATGTCCAAGCTGATGACCAACGCGATGGGCGTGGCACAGGGGGCGAAAACCGAGGCCGAGACGGCGATGAAGGGCTTTATCGACCGCTGGATGGCCGACCGTGATTTCGTCACCCGCGAGGAATTCGATGCCGTGCGCACCATGGCGCAAAAGGCGCGCGAAGAGAATATCGCTCTGGCCGCCCGCATCGCAGCCCTCGAGGCAAAGGCCTAAGCCAGCGCTTCGGCCTGTCGCAGAAACTCAAGGTATCGCGGGTCGTCCTCGGCCGCTTTGCCTGCCGTTTCGGCAATAGCCCTCAGGTGATCAGCGCAGCATAACGCATGCAGCCGTGCGACATTGGGCAGAGCCATCGCCTCGGCATAGATCGTGTCGAACTGTTCGGAATAGCGAAAGGCCGAGGTATCGCTTTCAGTTCCGGCCTCTGCTGCGTCGAAATAAGCCTGCGTATAGCGATCACTCAACGCCACGGGCGACAGCGTGCCTGCCTTGAGGCTAAAGGTCTCGGCCGAGCGCAGTTTGTAATGGTTGATCTGCGCGACGCTATGGGTGACGAGGTTGGGCGGCAACATGGTCATATTGTTGCGCGTCGGCGCCCAGCGGGTCACTTTGCGACCCGCGCTATTGACCCAAACCATCCCGTGCTCGCCCCAAGCCTTGTCGAATTTCGCGATGTCGAGCTTGCAAGGCGTGTGCTCGGTCAGCTTGCCAAAACGCCGCGGCAACCGAAAGATCGACTTCACAAACCGCGAAACATAATCGCTGCGCGCGGCGGCATAGACGAACTGGCGGTGCACGGGGCGGTCCTCGAACGCCGCGCGCCCCGAGGTGCCAAAGACCCGCCAATTGATCGACATGCCCAGATAGGCGGGGTCATCCGAGGTGTCGATCAGATCGGCCAACAGGCCCTCGCCACGGTGGATCACCAGAAACTCATCAACATCGCAGATCAGCAGCCAGTCGGCGCGGCGCACCTCGCGCAACTCTATCGCGGCGGCCAGCTTTGCGCGGGTGATCTTTGCCCCTTTGGGCAGATCATGGCGCAGATGCGTCACCCAGCCCGCCTCTTGCAGCGCGTCCAGCAATTGCGGCGAATGGTCGGTGCAATTGTTGGTGACAACGGCGACACTCTCAAATCCCAGCATCCGATACCACGCCACCCATTCCACGATGAAGGGGCCTTCGTTGCGCATAGAGGCCAAAACTGTTGTCCGCACACCTGACCTTTCGTTGCTGGTTGTGTCTGGGTTATCTGCAATCGGGGATTCGCTGTAAACCCCCTTGGGCATGCGCTTGCCTTTGCAGCGCGCGGCGGGCATTTTAGGCGCGCAACAGCGAGGCGACAGACAGCATGAAACTCTTTGTAGGCCTTGGCAATCCGGGCGCGAAATATGCGGGCAACCGGCATAACATCGGTTTTATGGCGCTGGACCGGATCGCTTCGGATCACGGCTTTGGCCCTTGGCGGCGAGCCTATCAGGGGCAGGTGTCCGAGGGGAGGCTTGGCATGGAAAAGGTTGTGCTGCTCAAACCGGAAACCTTTATGAACCTGTCGGGCCAATCGGTGCGCGCTGCGGTGGATTTCTACAAGGTCACGCTTGACGACATCACCGTTTTTCACGACGAGCTCGATCTCGCCCCCGGCAAATGCCGCGTCAAACAGGGCGGCGGGCATGCGGGCCACAATGGTCTGCGCTCGATCCATCAACACATGGGCGACGCTTATGGCCGCGTTCGACTGGGGATCGGTCATCCGGGCCACAAAGACGCCGTGGCCGCCTATGTCCTGCATGATTTCGCCAAGGCGGATCAAGACTGGCTTGATGATCTGATGCGCGGCATCTCTGACGGCGCGCAGGCCTTGGCCGAGGGCGACGGTGCGCGCTTTATGAATGCGGTGGCCCTGCGCACATCGCCGCCACGGGCCTCAACAGGCACGGAAAAGCCCGCCAAACTGCCAAAAGAGCCCAAACCCGTCGTGACCGCAGTCGAACCCGCTGAACCCAGCAGCCCTCTGGCCAAGCTGAAAGACTTCTTCCGTTAGGTCACAGCGGATATTGCTTGCCAAACCCACAGGGCGCGATGAACCCTTGCGGCAAAACAGGAGGCGTCATGCGCTGGCTTCGTCTTGCCCTGAGGGGACTTTTGGTTCTGGCCGTTGTGGCCGCAGGCTTGGGCATCTGGAAACGCGAAGAGATCACGCGGCTGCTGGCCGTGAACAGCCTGTTTCACGCCGACAAGATCGTCCACAACTTTGGCCATATGGACGATCTGTTCCTGACCCGCCGCCTGTCGCGCGGGCAGGGCCCGGTCTCGCCCCTTACGGCTGGCCCCGCGATGGTGCTGCCAGCGGCGGCAGCTGATTGGATCACTTCGCGCTCTGTCACGGCGCTGGTGGTGCTGCAGCACGGCCAGTTGCGCCATGAGAGCTATTATCTGGGCACCAACGCCAACGATAACCACATCAGCTGGTCCGTCGCGAAAAGCCTTCTTTCGGCGCTTTTT
>JAHEBX010000098.1 GCA_024642045.1 Pseudorhodobacter sp.
GTCGCCGGGCCGCTGCGCTCTGGGCGCGAATCTGCCGCAATCGGTGGTCAAAACAATCGCAGACGTTCGAAACAAACAGGGGCCGCCATGACGCTGAAACAACGCTTGCTCGCCGATGAGGCCGGAACGTGGCTTGCCGAATGGGTGCTCTTGGCGGTGATGCTGGCGACGTTGTGTATCATGGGTGTCACGGCTGCGCGCCAAGGCGCGCTGGCCTCTGTGCAAGATCCCGCAGAGATCGCCCAGGGCTAAGCTACAGCAAAACTCCAGGGTCATCGCCCATTTGCAAACCCGGAAACACAACGTTTTCCAAGACTTGCCGGTCAAGTCCGTAAAAGCCGCGCATCACATGCGCAGCCCAGGCCCGCACATCCGAGGTCGGCATCAGATCGCGCCGCTCGAACAGATCGGCCTCGGCCAGCCCCGGCCACTGGCCATAGACCTTGCCACCGCGCAGCGCGCCTCCGGCCATCAACATTGCGCCCCCTGTGCCATGATCGGTGCCCTGACTGCCATTCTCGCGCGCCGTGCGGCCAAATTCGGTCATGGCCAAAAGCACTGTCTTGCCCCAGACCTGCGGGCCCAGACGCTGTTGCAGCCGCAAGATGCCGCTTTGTAACTGCTGCAGATTGCGCGTCAGAGGTCCGCTCTGACCACGATGTGTATCCCAGCCCGAGATCGAAAAGGCGGCAATCCGCGTGTCCTCGCGCAGCCGCCCCGCCGCGTAATCGACCAGCCGTTCGATCTCGTTTGGTTTCAGCTCGTCAGCCTGCATCATCGCCTTGGCCGGATCGCCCCGTTCGGCCAGCAGTATTGCCTCGGCCGCCGCGGCCTGAAACAACGGATCGTCGTGGTAGATCTGCTCGAGCAACAGCTTGCTTTGCGCGGTCAACATCAGTTTGGTCTCGGGCGACCAGTTGCGCACATCCGCAGCCCCTTCCAACAGCGGCATTGCCTCGCGCCCGATCGAATAGGCCGTCTCCGAGGTCAGCCCACTTTGCGTGGTCAGCAACCGGTTCAGCCAGCCGCTCTTGATCTGGTGGGCCGGCAGGTCCATGCCGGTTCCTGCCTCCAGCAAGTCTTGCCCTTCAAAGTGGCTGCGCTTGTTGCGGTACGGGGTCGCCGTGGCATGCACAAAACCCAGCGCCTGCGCGTCCCACATCGGTTTCAAAGCGCTCAATCCAGAATGAAGGCGAAAAAAACCATCCAGATCATGGCCTTCGCCGGTGCTCAAGCTAGGACGCAGCCCAGCCCATTCCGGCGCGCGATAGGGCTGAACCACATCCAGCCCATCCATTGCTCCGCGCAAGATCACCACAATCAACCGATGATCACCCAAGACCCTGCTGCCATCTGACCCCGCCAAGGTCACCGTGGTCATCAGCGGATGCGCCGCAGCCGAACAGCCCAGCACCCCCAAGCCACGCAGAAACATCCGACGGTCCATGTCTTGCCTCATCTGCGGTTGAATTCGGCCGACGCCAGGATCAGCGCCACACCCTGCGTTTCATCTTCGGCCCGCGCGGCCGCCTGTATCAGCGCGGGACTTGCGCGTTCGGCAAGACAGCTTTGCACCAGATCGACCGGATTGGGCAACGGGCCCAGCAGCAGACGCGGTTGGCGCATGGCCCAAGCAATCCGATGCGCCAAACCCATCGGCGTCACCCAAGCCGAGGCCTCTTCGGGAAAGCCGTTCGGCCCGTCGGGATGCTTCAATCGCTGGCCCATGCTGCCCATGGCATCCGGAAACGCGCGCAGAAACGGCTTGGCGTCCATAGCCTCGAAATCCTGCCCCGTCAGCCCGATGGCACGGCCTGAAGCGACAAGGAAATCATAGGGTTGCCTGACCTTCTTCATCTGCTGATCCTGCGCTGCAGGATGAGTCAGAAGCGCGGTGTAGACCGCGCTCAGATCGCCTGCGCTCTGGGCAAAGGCCTGCGTCAGCACCGCCACCAGATCGGGGTCAGGTGTGTCTGCGACGAAATGCACCGCCAGTTTGCGCGCAAGATGCGCCGCCGTCTCGGGCCGAAGCGCCAGATCGTGCAGCGCTGCGATCACCGGCGCCAGCCCCTCGCCGTCATAGCGCACCCCCAGCACCGTCTTGGCCCCCGGCTCGGCCCGCCGCGGCTCAAACACCATGCCTTTTTCGACGGTATAGGTCACGCCGGTCAACAGCTTGGCCATCTGCGTGACGTCGCCTTGGGCGTAGCCAGCACCGACTCCCAAAGTGTGCAATTCGATCAACTCGCGCGCAAGATTTTCGTTCAACCCCTTGCCTGGCTTACCTTTATTTCCCTTGAGTGCCGCAGGCGAGTTTGGACCAAAGGCATTGACCTGATCCAGATAGGCCAGCATCGCAGGATGCAACGTCACCGCTGTCAGTAAATCGGCAAAGGATCCCGCAAGATGGGGGCGGATTGCATCCTCGACCATGCAAAACGGCAAGGGCAGATCAAACCCAGAGCGCGCCACAACCGAAAAGTGATCAGCCCAAAAGGCCACCAACCTTTCGCGAAACCCGTCAGGGCTGTCAACCGCACGTGCAAAAGTGCGCTTTTGCGCCTGCAACAGCATCGTGCTGATATCTGTACGCAAACGGTCCTGATGCGCCTGCTTTTGCTCGGGCGTGCCCGCCTCGCGCTTGATGCCGCGCAGCTCGGCAATCAGTGGGAACAGCGCCGCCTGCCCCGCAATCGGCCAGCGCGCCGCGATCAGATCAGGCCCCATCAGCCGCGCCATCACCTCTTGCGCCGTGGCAGGCGCACCCGCAGGCGACGGCAGGCCATAGCCGAAACGCGTGGCAAACATCGTACTGGCCAGTATCATCGCGCACCTCTTCTCAGGCCAAGATAGGCCTGCAAAGCGGCAAGGTCACGCGTCCCGATGGCCGCCGCCGCGCGATTTCAGCCCACACGCGGCGGATTGGCGGAAAGCCGCTCTATTCCTTGGGAACAACCCGCAAGCTCAGCTCGCGCAGCTGCGCGTTCATCGGCTCCGAGGGCGCCCCCATCAGCAGATCCTCGGCGCGCTGGTTCATCGGGAACATGATGACCTCGCGGATGTTGGCCTCATCGGCCAGCAGCATGACGATCCGGTCGATCCCCGCCGCGCAACCACCGTGCGGAGGGGCTCCGTATTTGAAAGCCTTGACCATGCCGCCAAAGCGCTTTTCGACTTCCGAGTGCGGATAGCCCGCCAGTTCAAACGCCTTGAACATGATCTCGGGCTTGTGGTTGCGAATGCCGCCAGAGATCAATTCATATCCATTACACGCCAGATCATATTGATAAGCATAGACTTTCAGCGGATCGCCGTTCAACGCGTCCATGCCACCTTGCGGCATCGAGAACGGGTTGTGGCTGAAATCAATCTTGCCCTCGTCGGTTTTCTCATACATCGGGAAATCGACGATCCAGGCGAATTTGAAGCAATTTTGTTCGGTCAGCCCCAACTCGCGCCCGATCTCATTGCGCGCGCGCCCCGCCGTGGCCTCAAAGGCCTCGGGCTTGCCGCCAAGGAAAAACGCGGCATCGCCCTCGCCCAGACCCAGTTGCACCCGGATCGCCTCGGTCCGCTCTGGCCCGATGTTCTTGGCCAAAGGCCCGGCGGCTTCCATGCCCGACCCATCTTCAGCCTTACGCCAAAAGATATAGCCCATGCCCGGCAAGCCTTCCTTCTGCGCAAAGGCGTTCATCCGGTCACAGAACTTGCGCGAGCCCCCCGTCGGCGCAGGAATAGCGCGGACCTCGTTGCCGGGTTGCTCCAGCAGTTTGGCGAAAATCGCAAAGCCAGAGCCGGCAAAATGTTCGGAAACGTCCTGCATCTTGATCGGGTTGCGCAGGTCGGGCTTGTCAGAGCCATACCACTTCAAGCTGTCGCGATAGGCGATCAGCGGCCAATCGGCATAGGTCTTCTTCTCGGGCGCGAATTCCTCGAAAATGCCCTGAACAACAGGCTGAACTGCGGCAAAGACGTCTTCCTGCTCAACGAAAGACATCTCGATATCCAGCTGATAGAAGTCCGTGGGCGAGCGGTCGGCGCGCGGATCTTCGTCACGGAAACAAGGTGCTATCTGGAAATAGCGATCAAACCCCGCCACCATGATCAGCTGCTTGAACTGCTGTGGAGCCTGCGGCAGCGCATAGAACTTGCCCGGATGCAGCCGCGACGGCACCAGGAAATCGCGCGCACCTTCAGGCGACGAGGCCGTGATGATCGGCGTTTGAAATTCGTTGAACCCCTGATCCCACATCCGCTTGCGCATCGAACGCACCACGTTCGAGCGCAACATCATATTGCGGTGCAGCTTTTCGCGACGCAGGTCCAAAAAGCGATAGGTCAGACGGGTTTCTTCGGGGTAGTCGACATCGCCAAACACCGGCATCGGCAGTTCCGCCGCCTCACCCAACACCCTGAGCCCCATGGCATAGACCTCGATCTCGCCGGTCGGCAACTTGGGGTTCACAAGGCTCGCATCGCGCGCCTTCACACGCCCCTCGATCTGCACCACCCATTCAGCGCGGACCTTTTCGATATCCTTGAACGCCGCCGAGTCGCTGTCAGCCAGCACCTGAGTGATGCCATAATGGTCGCGCAAATCGATGAACAACACTCCGCCATGATCGCGCACACGGTGAACCCAGCCCGAAAGACGGACCTCATTCCCCACATGAGCGGTGTTCAGATCGGCGCAAGTATGGCTGCGATAGGCGTGCATTCTTTTCCCCTTTTCGAGGCGCTAACGGTTTGGCCCCGATACACCCCGCCGCAGACGCGAAGTCAAGCCCAAGCACCCCTTACCGCTTTCATACTGGCTCAAATATCCCCGCCGGAGGCTCCCTGGATTTGCGGCAGCTGCCTCCGGCGGGGATATTTGGACCAGTATGAAAGCCGTGGCCGCTAAGACGGGATCACGCCCCGCATCAAACCCCGCAACGAATTGCCGACCCAGAGGCGCACTCGGGGCAGATCTTGCGCGAGAAGCACCTCTTCGTGAACCGCCATTTGCGCCCGCAAAACGCCCGGCAAGAGCCCGCAACGCAGCGGCGGCGTTCGCATTCCTTGCCCGCGATCAAAGAAGACCGAGGTAATGCTGCCATCGCAAACCTCGCCGCGCTCGTTGAGCAAAATCACCTCATCCAGCCCCGGAGGCATTTGGGCCCGCGCCGTGTCATAAGTGATGCGACGACTGGATTTTACCTGCAACCAGGCATCCGTCGACTGCAGCCTTTGGCTCGAAACCCCAAGACGCCAAACCTCGGCCCGCGCCGGCATGGAATGCGTTTGCACTTCGATCCGCCCTGCCGCATCCAGCGTCAGGCGCAGCCGTGCCGGCGCCCCGGCACCTGCCGCGTGCAATGCCGCCTCGGCCGCGCGCGCGTCGCACGTCCAGCCCAGCCGCGCCGCTGAAGCCACCAGCCGCGCCAGATGCAGCGGCAGCCGCACCAGCGAGGTGCCATCCCAGGCCAAAGTCTCGATCAGTCTCAGGTCCGGCGCACCAGCCCCTGCAGATAGCGTGCTTTCCACAGCGCCTCCTCCCATTCGCCATCCGCTGTGCTGTCCTGCACGACACCGCCGCCCACGTTCAGCACAATCTGCGCGCCCGTCACTTGCAAGGTGCGGATCGCTACTGAAAAGCTGGACCTGCCATCGGGGGCCATCCAGCCGATTGCACCACAATAGGCGCGGCGCGGATGCGGCTCGACCTCGCGGATGATCTGCATGGCGCGGATTTTGGGCGCGCCTGTGATCGAGCCGCAAGGAAACAGTGCCGCCATGATGCCCGCCATCGAGGGCGCCTCGATCAACTGGCCCACCACGCGGCTGACCATCTGGTGCAGCGTGGCATAGTGTTCAACCGCGAACAACTCGGGCACCTTGACCGATCCTATGCGCGACACCCTGCTGATATCATTGCGCAAAAGGTCAACGATCATCAGGTTTTCCGCCTGCCCCTTGGCGCTTGCACGCAGCTCTTCGGCCAGTTCGGCATCGCGCACGGGGTCGGGGTCGCGCGGGGCTGTCCCCTTCATCGGGCGCGCCTCGATCCGGCCTGCCGCATCGGTTTTCAGGAACAACTCGGGGCTGCGCGAAACCAACACCGGCCCCACGCCCAGATCGACAAAGGCGCCGTGGCCGACCGTTTGACGCGCCCGAAGCGCGCCATAAAGCCCCAGCGGCGTCCCCGCCACAAGCTGCGAGGTCATCGGAAAGGTCAGGTTGATCTGATAACAATCCCCCGCCGCGATATAGTCCATCACCTTGTCCATCGCTGTGCCATAGGCCGCGCGGCTGATCTGCGGCTGCAAGGGCGCCACGCTCACACCTTTCGCCGCCGTGGCTGCCTGCGCCAGAACAGACTCCGCCTCATGTGGCGCGGCAAAGATGCCAAAGACCACGAGCGGCCCTGCTGCCTCGGGCATCAATGCCTCCAGTGCAGGCTCTGTTGCATAGCCCGCCTCGTAGGCGATTGTGCCCGCGATCCATTTCCCATCCGCACGCGCCGCATCCAGCGCATCCATCGCGGGCCCGACATCCTCGGCCCGGTGCGCCACGATCAACCGCTCTGCGCCCTCAAACAGCGCAGGCCGCCCCTCTGGTCCGTCTTCGATCAGGATCACGCCGTCCGCCCCCTTGCTAGGCCTCCACATAAGACCAGCCCTGCCCGCTTCGCCAGACCCAATCCGCCCTGAAATTCGGCGTTTGCGACGGAAACGGCGCAGAGCGGCCATGCGGTTCTGTACTAACTCTGAAATTATTTATTCACTGCTTGCCAGACTGAAAAAATAGGTGCCTGCTGCGCTCAGGCAAGGCAAATTGTCGCAGCCTCGAATAAGAAACGACCAGACACGGTTCAAAGGGAAATCAATCATGGCTTCGGACGACTATACCGACAAGGACCACCATGAGGATGTCAAAGTCCTGCATGGTATGGGCTATGCCCAAGAGCTATCGCGCTCAATGTCGAAATTCTCCAACTTTGCGATCTCTTTCTCGATCATTTGTATCCTCTCGGGGGGCATCAACTCGTTTGCGCAGGCGCTCGGGTCTGTCGGCGGGGCGGGTGCAGGGCTTGGCTGGATCTTTGGCTGCGCCATTTCGGGTATGTTTGCGCTGTCGATGGCGCAGATCGCCTCGGCCTTTCCGACGGCGGGCGGGCTTTACCACTGGGGCTCGATCCTTGGCGGGCGGTTCTGGGGCTGGCTGACGGCTTGGCTAAACCTGCTTGGTCTGATCACCGTGCTGGGTGCCATCAACATCGGCACCGCGTATTACTTCGCGGGCACCTTCGGGTCGATGTTCGGCTTTACCGGCACGGATACCGAGGTGGTGATGTTTGTGGCGCTGATCACGGCTGTGCAGGCCCTGTTCAACCACCTTGGCATCAAACTGACCACCTTTCTGACCGATATCTCGGGCTATATCATCTTTGTGACCACCGCCGTGCTGGTGCTGGCCTGCCTTTACTACGCGCCAAGCCTTGAGATTTCGCGGCTCTGGACCTTCCACAACTATTCAGGCGATGCGGGGGCCGGCACCTTCCCGCAGTCTGACAATATGGGCTATCTGTTCCTGCTGTGCCTCTTGCTGCCGGTTTATACCATTACGGGCTACGATGCCTCGGCCCATACCTCCGAGGAAACCAAGAACGCCGCCACTTCGGTGCCACAAGGCATCGTCTCGGCGGTGATCTGGTCGTCGCTGATCGGCTGGGTGATGATCTGCGTGATCATGCTGGCCATCCCGAACATGGACGAAGGCGCGGCCCAAGGCTTTAACGTGTTCTTCTGGACGATGGACCAGATCCTGCCCGCAGGTCTGAAAACCCTGATCTACCTCGGTATCCTGATCGCGCAGTTCCTGTGCGGTCTGGCCACCGTAACCTCGGCCAGCCGGATGCTGTTTGCCTTTTCGCGCGACGATGGCATGCCGTTCGGCTCCAAGGCGCTGGCCACCGTCTCGCCGAAATACCGCACACCAGTAAACGCCATCTGGACCGCGACTGTGCTTTGCATCCTCTATGTGTTGCTGGCACTTTCGATGAAGGTCGGGGGCCAGTCGATCTATGTGATCGTGGTGAACTCGACGCTCGTCTTCCTGTTCTTGTCGTTCACCATCCCGCTGATTGCGGCCTTGATGGCCTACGGCGGGCCAAAGTGGCCAAATCCGGGCCCATGGGCAATGTCGGGTGGCGTCTACAAGCTGGTCACCTTGCTGTCCGTTATCGGCATGGGCGTGATCTTGTTCATCGCCGTCGCCCCACCGAACGAGCGCGTGCTCTATATCGTGATCGGCTTTATCGTGCTGGCGCTGATCCTTTGGTTCACCGTCGAAAACCGCCGCTTTGAAGGCCCGCCAACAGGCGACCGGATCGAAAAGCGTCGCTCAGCGATTGCTGCGGCCGAAAAGGCTGTTGGCGAACGCGCCTGATCTCTGACACCATAAAGGGGCGGCCAGAACCTTCTGGCCGCCCTTTTTGATGGGAAACCTACATGGCCTACCTGCTGTTCAAAGCCGCGATTTCGGGCATCCTGATTGCGCTTGCCTCAGAGATCGCACGGCGCAACGCGGCCTTTGGCGCGCTGATCGCTTCGCTGCCGCTGATCTCGATTCTTGGCGTGATCTGGCTGTGGCGCGACACGTCGGACCCCGCCCGCATCGCCGATCACATGGCCGCCACGCTTTGGTATATCGCCCCCTCACTGCCAATGTTCGTGCTGGTGCCTTGGGCGCTGCGTCACGGCTGGGCGTTCTGGCCCGCGCTTGGGTCCGGCTGTGCGCTGACTTTCGCCCTCTATCTGGCAATGGTTTTGATGGCGCGGCGCTGGGGCATCCCGCTTTAGCAGATTTCCCCGCCGCAGCCCCTTGCGCCCAAACGCGTGCTGGCTATAACCCCGAGAGTTTTGCGCAAGATGGGGGCCGACCATGCCAAAAAGAACCGATATCAAATCCATTATGATCATCGGCGCCGGTCCTATCGTGATTGGCCAAGCCTGCGAGTTTGACTACTCGGGCGCCCAAGCGTGTAAGGCTTTGCGCGAGGAAGGCTACCGCGTCATCCTCGTCAACTCGAACCCCGCCACCATCATGACCGACCCGGGGTTGGCCGATGCCACCTATATCGAGCCGATCACCCCCGAAGTCGTCGCCAAAATCATTGAAAAAGAACGCCCCGACGCGCTCTTGCCGACGATGGGCGGGCAAACGGGTCTGAATACGGCCCTGGCACTCGCCGACCTCGGCGTGCTGGAAAAATTCAATGTCGAGCTGATCGGCGCGAAACGCGAAGCCATTGAGATGGCAGAAGATCGCAAGCTCTTCCGCGAGGCGATGGACCGCATCGGGCTGGAAAACCCCAAGGCCACCATCATCGCAGCGCCCAAACTGCCGACAGGCAAATACGACATTACCGCAGGTGTGCGTGAGGCGCTTGACGCTATCGAATACGTGGGCCTTCCGGCCATCATCCGCCCCGCCTTTACTCTTGGCGGCACCGGCGGCGGTGTCGCCTACAACCGCGACGACTACGAAGCGATCTGCCGCTCGGGGCTCGAGGCCTCGCCCGTCGCCCAGATCCTTGTCGACGAATCCCTGCTTGGCTGGAAAGAATTCGAGATGGAGGTGGTGCGCGACACCGCCGACAATGCCATCATCATCTGCGCGATTGAAAACATCGACCCGATGGGCGTGCACACGGGCGATTCGATCACCGTGGCCCCTGCCCTGACCCTGACTGACAAAGAATATCAGATCATGCGCAACGGCTCGATTGCCGTGCTGCGCGAGATCGGGGTCGAGACCGGTGGCTCCAACGTGCAATGGGCGATCAACCCGGCGGACGGGCGCATGGTGGTGATCGAGATGAACCCGCGCGTCAGCCGCTCCTCGGCGCTGGCCTCCAAGGCCACGGGTTTTCCCATCGCCAAGGTCGCGGCCAAACTTGCTGTCGGCTACACGCTGGACGAGCTGGACAACGACATCACCAAAGTGACCCCTGCGTCTTTTGAACCCTCGATCGACTATGTCGTCACCAAGATCCCGCGCTTTGCCTTTGAAAAATTCCCAGGCTCGGAACCCAATCTGACCACCGCCATGAAATCGGTGGGCGAGGTGATGGCGATTGGCCGCACCATCCACGAATCGATGCAAAAAGCCCTCGCGTCGCTGGAAACCGGTCTTTCGGGCTTTGACGAAATCACCATCGAGGGGGCACCCGACCGCGCCGCGATCACCAAGGCGCTGGCCAAGCAAACCCCCGACCGTTTGCGTGTCATCGCCCAAGCCATGCGTCACGGGCTTTCCAATGACGAGATCAACCGCATCACCATGTTTGATCCGTGGTTTCTGGCCCGCATCCGCGAGATCATCGACATGGAAGCCGATATTCGCCGCGAGGGGCTGCCAGTCGAGGCCAACGGCCTGCGCCGCCTGAAAATGATGGGCTTCACCGACGCCCGCCTCGCCACCCTTACGGGTCGCGACGAAGCCCAGATCCGCCGCGCCCGCCGCAATCTGGGTGTGACGGCCGTGTTCAAACGCATCGACACCTGTGCCGCAGAATTCGAGGCGCAAACCCCCTACATGTATTCCACCTACGAGGCCCCCGCGATGGGCGATGTGGAATGCGAAGCCCGCCCCTCGGCCGCCAAAAAGGTCGTTATCCTCGGCGGTGGCCCGAACCGCATCGGTCAGGGGATCGAGTTCGACTATTGCTGCTGCCACGCCTGCTATGCGCTGACCGCGGCGGGCTACGAGACGATCATGGTCAACTGCAACCCCGAGACGGTTTCGACCGATTACGACACCTCGGACCGCCTCTACTTTGAGCCGCTGACGCTGGAACACGTGCTGGAAATCCTGCGGGTCGAGCAGGAAAACGGCACGCTGCACGGCGTCATCGTGCAGTTCGGCGGCCAGACCCCGCTCAAACTCGCCAATGCGCTTTACGAAGAAGGCATCCCGATCCTCGGCACCACCCCCGACGCCATTGATCTGGCCGAGGACCGCGAGCGGTTCCAGCAACTGCTGCAAAAACTGGCCTTGAAACAACCCCATAACGGCACCGCCCGCTCGCGCGACGAGGCTTTTGCGGTGGCCAAAGACGTGGGCTATCCGCTGGTTATCCGCCCCTCCTTCGTGCTGGGCGGACGCGCGATGGAGATCATCCGTGACGACGCGCAGTTAGAGCGTTACATCCGCGAGGCCGTGCAGGTTTCGGGCAACAATCCCGTCCTGCTCGACAGCTATCTGTCGGGCGCAATCGAAGTTGACGTCGATGCGCTAAGTGATGGCAAAACCGTGCATGTCGCTGGAATCATGGAACATATCGAAGAGGCTGGCGTACATTCGGGCGATAGCGCTTGCTGTCTGCCGCCACATTCGCTGTCCGCTGAGACCATCGCCGAGCTGAAAAAGCAGACCGTGCAGATGGCGCTTGCCCTCAATGTCGTGGGCCTGATGAACGTGCAATTCGCGATCAAGGACGGCGTGATCTTTGTGCTCGAAGTCAACCCGCGCGCCTCGCGCACCGTCCCCTTCGTCGCCAAAGCCACCGATAGCGCCATCGCCGCAATCGCCGCCCGCCTGATGGCAGGCGAGCCGATGTCGAACTTCCCGCTGCGCGCGCCCTATGCCGCAGGGGTAGGCCCCGACACGGCCCTGCCGCTCGCCGACGCCTTCACCCTCGCCGACCCGATCACGCCGTGGTTTTCGGTGAAAGAGGCGGTGCTGCCCTTCGCCCGCTTCCCCGGCGTCGACCCGGTTTTGGGGCCGGAAATGCGCTCGACTGGCGAGGTGATGGGCTGGGACCGCACCTTTGCGCTCGCTTTCCTCAAGGCGCAAATGGGCGCAGGCGTCACCCTGCCCGAAGCGGGCCGCGTCTTCGTCTCGATCAAAGACATGGACAAAACCGCCGCCTTCGCCACAGCCGCGCGCGGGTTGCTCCAGATGGGCTTCGAGATCGTCGCCACCAAAGGCACCGCCGACTGGCTGCAGGCCGAGGGCGTCAAAGCCACCCTCGTCAGCAAGGTCTACGAAGGCCGCCCGAACATCGTGGATCGTTTGAAAAACAACGACATCGCCATGGTGATGAACACCACCGAAGGCACCCAAGCCATCGCCGACAGCCGCGACATCCGCCGCGTCGCCCTGATGGACAAGATCCCCTACTTCACCACCATCGCGGCCTCGATTGCCGTGGTCGAAGCGATGAAAGCCCGCGGTGAAGGCTATGGGGTAAGGACGCTGCAGGGGTAAGGGTCAATTAATTCTCATCAACAGGCACGTCTAATTTGACCCCAAAATGGCCTTGGTCAACGTCCTTTTTTTTGCTTGCTTTCCATCCGCCAACAATAAGCGCGTTCACGCGAACATCGAGTTCGACTACTTTTTGCTTCTTAAGCATCTGGCGCCAATGTTTCGCATCAGTTTTGGAAAGGTAACCAACCGTCATACCCTCAATTTTCACGCATACCGCATTCTTATCAAACTTATTGTCATTTTCGCACTTGAGAACAGCTTTACATTCAAACGCCGCACCAGCGTCGCTTCGTGGACCTGAAATGACTTCAAGTTCCTTTTGATAAGATGCTTCACCTACGATATTGAGGTCGTAGGACCCTTCCGGTTCGATGAAATGGCCCTCGCCATTAACGTCGAGAAGATCGCCAGCATATTCGAAACGGCAAGATTTTGATATTTGTTGGGCCAGTCTTGTCGATGATTTCGGCTCGGTCTTTCCCTCTCCAGCCTTCAGTGAAGATATCGCTGCTTTTGAAATAATCTTCGTTAGCGGCTTTGGTTTCGGGAATAAAAATTTCAGAAAATTCACTACATTTCTCGCATTTGATCAAAATTGAAAGATTACTCGCCAGAAACTTTTCGTTGAATCCCGATTTGGCCTAGCCAGCCCTCAAGCAAACAAATCTCACAGGAGTCTCCAAGGAGCAAGATCTATCCCCTCATTCCCACTTCACATCATATTTTCCCGCAACCGCGCCTTCCGCTGCGCCACCTTCTT
>JAHEBX010000099.1 GCA_024642045.1 Pseudorhodobacter sp.
ATATGGCGTGCCGTTCACCGAAACCACGTCGCATACTTGCGATGTCGGCGGGGCAGAATTTGGTGCGGACCTGGAGCGGTTTAGCCGCGTTTGCCGCACAGTACGTGGGCTTTCGGGCGCAAGACTTGGGGCAATTGGAGCGCGCACGGGGGCGTTTCAAACGATGCGCTATTCGGAAAAGCTGTTGCAGGCGTCTGGCATCACGGTCGTTACCGTCGATTTGTCCGAGATGATGGGTGCTGCAGGCAAGATCCGCGATGATGACCCTGACCTCCTGGCCAAAATGGAAAAGATCAAGGCCTATGGCACCATCGCCGCCCATATCAAACCGCAGCAAATCCTGACCCAAGCGAAATGGACCCTCGCGGTCAACCGTTGGATCGAGGAAAACGAATGCGACGCCAGCGCCATTCAATGCTGGCGCTCCTTGCAGGACAATTTCGGCTGCGCCACCTGCGTCACCATGTCGATGATGGGTGAAGAGTTGATGCCCTCGGCCTGCGAGGTCGACATCATGGGCGCTCTGTCGATGTATGCGCTGGCGCTGGCCTCGGGGGCGCCTCCGGCGATTTTGGATTGGAACAACAATTACGGCTATGAGGCCGACAAATGCGTGGCCACCCATTGCGGTAACTTTCCCAAGTCGTTCATTGGCGACACGCCTGAGATTGGCGAGCTGGACGTGTTGGGCGAAAGCATTGGCCGCTCTAAATGCTTTGGCGCGGTCAAGGGGAAGGTCAAGGCGGGTGAGATGACATACTTCCGCCTGTCTTCGGATGATCGGGCGGGCACGCTCAAATGTTATCTGGGCGAGGGCGCCTTTACCGACGACCCCTTTGGCATGGATGGCGGCATTGCTGTGGCGAAAGTGGCGCGGCTGCGCGAGTTGATGCGCTTTGTCACCCAAAACGGTTTTGAACATCACGTCGCGATGGTGCGTGGGCATCATGCCAATGTCGTGGCCGAAGCGGTCACCCGCTATCTGAAATGGCCCTATTACCATCACAATGCGCCGGTTGAGCCGCAGCTGATCCTGCCGAACCGGTATTGAGGAAATGAAGATGAGCTTGCAAAACGATACCGTCGCTCGGATCAAGGAAAAGGCGCTGTGGATGCGCCGCCGGGCGTTTAAAATGGTTTATGATGCCCAGCTTGGCCATCCCGGGGGCGACTTTTCGGCCACTGACATCATTGCGACGCTGTATTTCGGCGTCATGAATTACGATGCGGCAAAGCCCAACCTGCCCGGTCGTGACCGCTTTATCATGTCCAAAGGCCATGCGACCGGCGCGCTTTATACCGTGCTTTGTGCGGCGGGCTATTTCCCCGAGGATTGGCTTGCGACGTATATGCAGCCGCGCTCAATGTTGAATGGCCACCCCAACCGCAACTATCTGCCGGGTGTGGAAACCAACACTGGCCCCTTGGGGCATGGTTTGCCGGTGGCGACCGGCATTGCGATTGCGGGGCAGATCACTGGCGCCAGCTATCGCACCTTCGTGCTGACCGGCGATGGCGAGATGCAGGAGGGTTCCAACTGGGAGGCCGCGATGACCGCCGGCAACCGCAAGCTGGAAAACCTGACCTGGATCGTTGATCGCAATCGTCTACAGCAAGGTGCAGGCACCGAGGAAACCAACGGGCTTGATCCGCTGGACAAGAAGTTCGAGGCCTTTGGCTGGGACGTCTCGATGGTCGACGGCCATGACGCCGAGGCTTTGCTTGCCGCGCTTTCAGCTGCCCCCACCGGCAAGCCGCGCGCGATTATTGCCAATACAACCAAAGGCAAAGGCGTCTCGTTCATGGAAAACAAGGCAAGCTGGCACCACGGCGTGCCAAACGACGACCAATTTGCCACCGCGATGAAGGAACTGATCTGATGTCCGCCCATGCTCCTGCCGCGCAAGGCCTGTCTGATTGCCGTGAAGCCTGGGTTAAAGCCCTGGAGGCGCTGGCCCAAGATGACGATCGCATCGTCGCTGTGGTGAACGACTCTGTCGGCTCGTCCAAGTTGGGCGGCTTTCAAAAGAAGTTCCCCGACCGTTTGATCAACGTCGGCATTGCCGAGCAATGTATGGTCGGCGTCGGTGCAGGTCTTGCCAATGGCGGGCGCATTCCGTTCGTTTCGGCGGCAGGTTGCTTCCTGACCGGGCGTTCGTTGGAACAGGTCAAGGCCGATATCGTCTATGCCAATTTCAACGTCAAACTGGTGGGGCAATCGTCGGGCGTGGCCTATGGCGAGCTGGGGCCGACGCACCATTCGATCGAGGATTTCGCTTGGTTGCGACTGTTCAACACGCTGACCGTGATCGCGCCTTCTGACGCCTGGGAAACCGCCGAGGCGGTGAAATGGGCGGCAACCCATGAAGGGCCCGTTTATCTGCGGCTGTCGCGGATGGCGGTGCCGGAATTGGATGTGCCGAACCGCGTGTTCCGCGTCGGGCAAGCCGAACTTGTGCGCAAGGGCGGCGACGTGACGATCGTGGCTTGCGGCACCACAGTGCATCTGGCTGTCGCCGCAGCCGAAGCTTTGCAGGCCGAGGGCATCGGCGCTCGCGTGCTGAACATGGCAACGATCAACCCGCTGGACGAGGCGGCCATTTTGGCCGCAGCCGATGAGACCCGCGCGATTGTGACTGTTGAAGAGGCTTCGATCCGTGGCGGTCTTGGCGGTGCTGTAGCCGAACTTACGGCGGCCAACCGTCCGGTTCCGGTCGAGCGCGTCGGCTTTCCTGGCTTTGTGCCGACCGGCTCGGTTGAGTGGCTTTTCAACGAGTTCGGGCTTTCGGCTGCGGGCATTGCTGCCGCCGCACATCGCGCGCTAAAGCGGGCCAAAGCATGACCCAGCGCCATGTCCTGGCGATTGACCAAGGCACCACCAACACAAAGGCGCTTTTGGTCAGCGAGACGGGCGAGGTGCTTGCCCGCGCCTCGTGCCCGCTGACCACGACCTATCCCAAGCCGGGCTGGGCAGAGCAATCTGCGGATGCGATCTGGGCCTCGGTCCAGACCGTCATCGCCAAAATCTGTGACCAAACTCAGGCCGGGATCGAAGCGATTGCGATTGCCAACCAGCGCGAGACATTGGTGGTTTGGGATGCGCGCACGTCTCGCCCGCTTTGCCCCGCGATCCTTTGGCAATGCCGGCGCACCGCTGCGGCTTGCGAAACCCTTGTGATGCAAGGAAAGAATGAGGCCGTCGTGGCCGCGACCGGCCTTGCGATCAACCCATTGTTTCCGGCATCAAAGCTGGCGTGGGCGTTGGAAAATGTTGTTGGGGCGGCGGATCTTGCGGCGGCGGGTCATTTGCGCGCGGGGACGGTGGATGCTTGGCTTTTGTGGAACCTGACAGGCGGCGCGTCTTTTGCAACCGATCATTCCAACGCCTCGCGCACGCAGCTCTTTGACACCCGAACGCTGACCTTTAGCGCCGAGCTTTGCGCGATTTACGGCGTTCCGCTGGATTGTTTGCCACAGCCTTTGGCCTCGGACAGTCCCTTTGGCCAGACCGTCGCGCGGGCCACCGCTTTGCCCGCTGGCGTGCCGATTGCGGCCATGATGGGCGACAGCCATGCCGCTCTTTACGGCCACGGCGTCCGTGAACCCGGCACGGTCAAGGCGACCTTCGGCACGGGCTCGTCGCTGATGACGCTGACGCCCGCGCGCGTTGCCTCGAATTTTGGGCTTTCGGGCACGATCGCTTGGACCAACGCTCAGGGCACGGCTTATGCTTTAGAGGGCAATATCACGGTTTCTGCACAGGCTGCGGCGTTTATGGCACAGCTTTTGGGCAAGCAAGATGCCAGCGCGTTGTCGGATTTGGCGCAAAGCGTGGCTGGCAGTGGCGGCGTTACCTTTGTGCCCGCGCTGTCGGGATTGGGCGCGCCGCATTGGGATGACCATGCGACCGGCCTGATTACCGGCATGACCCATGCCACCACGCCTGCGCATCTGGCGCGCGCCACCTTCGAGGCCATCGCGCATCAAATCGCTGATGTGTTTGCGGCGATGGAACAAGACATCGGCCACAGGCTCAAAGCCCTGCGCGCAGATGGCGGAGCCTCGGCCAACGCGTTTCTGATGCAACTTCAGGCTGATATTCTGGGGGCGGAGGTTTTGCGCGCCGAAGTGCCGGAGATCGGGGCTTTGGGCGTCGCGGCGATGGCCTTTGGCACAGCGCTAAACACGACCATGGCAGCAACATCCTTCGTTCCCGCACTGCCGCAGCCCGATCGCGCGGCCTTGCGCGCGCAGTGGGGTGTTGGATTGGCCAAAGCGCGCTTAGCCCATATCTGATTCCTCTCGATATCAGACAAAGTTCCGCAGCTGCGACTGCGACGGCGAATGACGGGCTAACCCGAAAGAGCCAGGGACAAGAGGCTTCGGATCTTCCCACCGCACCGCCTGGTGTAAATGTTTTAGACCTTATGACGCCGCTCGCACGCTCTTCGTTTTGCTTCGAGATTCGCATCGCTTTTGTGGCTGAGCGGGTTGGCAATACTATTGGCCCTTTGAACGGCTCGATCTCTCAACCTTGCCGTTTGCTGTGGTATGCCGCGTTTTGTGCGGGCGTGGCGTCTGGCTGGATCCTCGATGTGCCAGCGGAACTTGGCTTGGAACGGCCTGTCCCCGGCTTGGCGGGGCATCGCGCAAGAATGGCCCGAAAGGGGATAGTGGCCATTTTTCGGCAAAGTGCTGCGGTGGATGACTCGACCTCGTCGAGAGCCGGTCTTGCCTGATTAGGCTTGACGGAGTGCGCCGAATTCATCAGCGGCGACGTGGGAGATGCCCCCAAGCTGCCCGATACGCCATCAGATAGTCGTCAGCGTCCCTGACGATGGCGCTCAGGGTCTGAACGAGCGTCACGATGTCATCGCCGCGCGTGCTGCTGCCGGCATTCCACCCCTCAGAATGCTCATTCTCAGAACGCCGAAGCTTTGCCGGCAAACGCCCGCAACAGAGCCCTTCTGTCGAAGAAATATCTGATGGGTGCGCTCTGCCGCAGTGGGCGCGCATAGTTCCGCCGAAGCCGCATCGAAATCAAGATGCCTTGTGTGACACGACTGGGCCGGCGCCAAAGGGCGTGGGACTTTGGACGAAAGGTTGCAAAGTTCCAACTCAGTGTTGCCGTATGGAACGGCCAAACCGCGCTCGGCATCGACGTCACAGAGATCGCGGGACGGGGCTCTGTCTGGGAATGGGAGACCTGCCCGTTGCGGCATTTATTGAGTATGAAATCGCTATCAGATGCTGTCGCGCCTCATCAGTGTTGGGGCCACCAGCATATGTTGGCTAACGCTTCGGCCTTTGATCCGGCTGAGCAGGTAATTGGCCGCAAACTCACCCAAAACCTGCGTGGATTGATCAATGCTCGCTAGGTTTATCAGCGGCAAGGCTGCAACAGGCGAATTGTCGTAACCGACAATGGCAAGGTCTTGCGGCACCCGCAGGCCCATCTGTTTCGCCTCATTGAGCAATGGAATCGCGTGCAAATCTGACCAACAGAAATAGGCACTGGGCCGATTTTCATTCTGCAAAATCGCGCGCATGTCGGCCGCAATGGACTCGCTGTTGATATCCGATTTGACGATTTCAATGTGCTCTGACAGGCCCGCGTCCAACATCGCCTGCCGATAGCCGTCTTCGCGCCGCTCATAGACATCAATGCCGGATTCCCGCAGATGGGTCAGGCTGACCATGTGAATCCGGCGGTGTCCGGCGTCAATCAACGCCCGCACCGCAAGCTGCGCCCCTTCCAGATCGTCTGAGTTCACCGTATCATAGGCCTGCGCTGTCGCCTCATGGTGACCGATCACAACCATCGGCGCTTGGCGTGCATATTTCGCCAATGTCGCCCCCGAAATGCGCGGCGCAATCAGGATCAACCCATCCATCCGGCTATCCAGCATAGATTCGATCAGAGAGCTTTCGATATGCGTCGTCGCATGGCCCACACCAATCAGCGCTTTGTAATTCGACGGCGCAAGCACGGCGTTGATGCTGTTGATCACCGGCGCAAGAAACGGGTTTTCCATTTCGACCAATAGGATACCAATCATATAGGTCTGCCCGCGCATCGCCCGCGCAGCCTTTGAAGGCCGATAGCCAAGCCGCTCAATCGAGGCCTGCACCTTATCGCGCAACGTCGTGCTGACGCCATAAGCATTCCGAAGCACCTTAGACACCGCAGCCACGGAAACGCCGGCATCTGCGGCAACAGTACGGATCGTCACCTTGGCTGCAAGGGGGTGTTTTGTATCTTTCAACGCGCGCCTTCAAACCTGCAGACTCTGAATTTCACCACCTTAAGCAGAAATTTCTTGCACCACAATCCGATCTGTAGAATGTTCTATGTAGAACGGTTTACGTTTTGGCCGAATCGGGACCAGCCGCGTAAATTTCTGGGAGGAAGATAAAATGAGTCTGCTTGGCACACTCAAGGGCGTAGCCCTTGACCAAAGAAGTCATGCCTGCCGCGCTTGGACCGCAAAAATGATTGCGCCACTGGCGGATACAGGGGTCAACAGCCAAGCAAGCTTTGTCGCCCGAGAATTCACCTATGACGGCGCGGCGGATCCAGTGCTGCACATCTCGGCGCAGGGGCTTTATCGTGCCTTCATCAACGGCACGCGCGTTGGTCAAGACGAGCTGACCCCTGGACTGACCTGCTATGACGACCGCATTGCCTATCAAAGCTATGATGTTTCCGCGCTATTGAAGTTGGGAAAAAACCGGATTGAGATCTGGCTTGCCGATGGCTGGTATCGCTCGGCGATCATGTGGCGTGCAACAGAAATCACCAATTGCTGGGGCGACCGGATCGCAGCGATTGCCGAAATTACCGCCGGTGGAGAGGTGCTGCTTGCCAGCGATGCGGGTTGGAAAAGCGGCCTGCTCGCGGTCACCCGCACAGGTATCTATTACGGAGAAGACTATGACGCGCGGCTTGAAACCCTGACCGACAGCCACGGCGTCGAGGTTCTGGCTTTCGCGCCAGAACTTTTGGTGCCGCATGAAACCGCGCCAGCACGCGAAATGACGCCGCTCTCGCCTATCGAGAGTTGGATCGACGCCGAGGGCCGGCATGTGTTTGATTTTGGCCAAAACCTTGCCGGTGTTGTACGCATTTGCGTTGAAGGCGATGCGGGCACAAGCCTGTTGATCGAACATTCCGAAGTGCTTGGCCCCAATCGGTATTTTGACAACCGCAATTATCGCGGCGCGCGGGGGGCGGCACAGTATACGCTCAAAGGAGGCGTGCTTGAAACCTGGCAGCCTGCCTTCACTTTCATGGGCTATCGCTATGCCCGCATCCGTATTGCGGGGGCGGCCAGGCTGGTGCAGGTGTTGTCGGTGCCGATCACCTCGGTGCCAAATCTGGGCGGCAACATTACCACCGGCGATGCTGCAGTAAATCGGTTGGTCCAAAATACCATCTGGTCGCAGCGCGCCAATTTCATTGAAATTCCAACCGACTGCCCGCAGCGGGATGAGCGTCTTGGCTGGACTGGCGATGCACAGGTCTTTGCCGGAACAGCCGCTTGGCTTGCCGATGTTGAAAGCTTCCTGAAAAAATACCTCCGGGATGTAATGCACGATCAACGCGCGGATGGTGCGGTTCCGCATTTCTCGCCAGACCCGACGCGGCTGCACCCCAATAAGACCCCCGGCGATTGGGCGGGCTCGACCGGCTGGGGGGATGTGATCACCGTGATGCCGTGGCAGCTTTATCTGCACTACGGCAATCGCGATGTGCTGCGCGAAACCTTTCCCGCGATGCTGCGCTGGCTCGATTATCTCTGGAGCATCTCGAACGGCCCGATCATTCAGCCCAACAGCCATTGGGGAAGCCACGGCTTTACCTTTGGCGACTGGCTTCAGCCGGTGGGGGACAACCGAAAACCGCGCCCTACAATCGCCGATGATTGCGCCGCGACGCTGTATCATTTCATCTCGACCGAGCTTGCCGCCAAAGTTGCTGTTGTACTGGGCGAGGAGACCGCTGCGGCAGCCCTAATCGCCCGCGCAATCGAGATCAAAGCCGCCTTTGCGCGCGAATATTTCAGCCCCTCTGGCCGCCTCGCCCATAACGACCAAACCTCATATGCGCTGGCGTTCCTGTACGGCCTTGTGCCCGACACGCATTTTGGCGCCGCCAAAGCCTATTTCCGCCGGGTGATTGAGGATGCCGATTGCGTTATTGGCACGGGCTTTATTGGCACGCCCGCGCTGCTGCCCGCGCTGACCAAGCTCGGCATGACCGATCTTGCCGAAAAGGTCTTTCTCAACCGCAAGGTTCCGGGTTGGCTCTATCAGGTCGAACTGGGGGCCACGAGCATTTGGGAACGTTGGGATGCGATGGCGCCGGATGGGTCGATCTATGATCCTGACATGAACAGCTATAATCACTATGCCTACGGCGCCGTCTGCCAATGGCTTTTTGAATCCGTCGCGGGCATCGCGCCCTGCGCCGAGGCAGCTGGTTTTGATCGCATCATCCTTGATCCACAAATCCTGCCCGCGCTTTCGCCGGTGGTGGCCTGGCATGACTGCCGCCATGGCCGGATCGAGGCGCAATGGGTGCTGACGGGCAAAAATGTGGCCTACAGCGTTACCATCCCGCAAGGCAGCGAGGCGCTGCTTTGCGCCAATCCGAACCATCTTAACCCGCATCTCGGTGGCCTGCCCATAACGATCGGCCAAGCGGGTTTTTTGCTGCCAGCAGGTCACCACGAAATCACCTTTACGCTGCCCTAAACCATCACCAACACCTACGTTTCTGGGAGGAGACACCATGACCAAACCTATCCACAGCCTTGCCTTGGCGTCCGCGATGGCGCTTGTTGGCAACCTTGCTGCCGCTGATGTCACGCTCAGCGTTTTGATCGACAACAACGCCGAAACCATCACGGCGTTTGACGCTCTTACCGCCGCCTATACCGCGGCCCACCCTGACGTCACCTTCGAGACCGAACAGCGTCCGGGCGGCGCAGACGGCGACAATATCATCAAAACCCGCCTGGCCACCGGCGAGATGGCCGATGTGTTCGTCTACAATTCCGGCTCTCTGTTTCAGGCCCTAAAACCCGAACAAACGCTTGCGGATCTGAGCGCGCTCGCGTCGCAAGCCAATGTCGTTGACAGTTTCAAGCCTGTCGTGACCAGCCAAGACGGCGCCGTGCGTGGCATTCCCTTTGGCGCGGCGATGGGCGGCGGCATCTATTATAACATTCCGCTGTACAAGGAACTTGGCCTAAGCGTCCCGCACACTTGGGCGGAATTCATGGCCAATAATGCCAAGGTCGCAGCGGCCGGCAAGGTGGCCGTGGCCCAGACCTATGGCGACACTTGGTCGTCACAGCTTTTCGTGTTGGCTGATTTCTATAACGTGCTGCAAGCTGATCCGAATTTTGCCGCCGATTATACCGCCAACAAGGCAAAATACGCCACCACCCCCGCCGCGATGCAGGGTTTCGCGCATCTGGAAGAGGTGTTTAAGGCGGGCAATCTGCTGAACCCCGACTTTGGCGCGGCCAAGTTTGATGACGGGATGCATATGGTGGCCTCGGGCGAGGCGGCGCATTACCCGATGCTGACTTTCGGCCTTGGCACGATCAAGCAAAACTATCCCGATCTGGTCAACGACATCGGCTTTTTTGCGCAACCAGGCGAAGATGCAGCGCACAACGGCCTGACTGTCTGGATGCCAAGCGCCATCTATGTTCCGGCATCATCTAAGCATATGGACGAAGCCAAGGGCTTTCTTGACTTTATCGCCTCGGTTGACGGCTGTAATGTGATGATCAAAGCGATTGGCGCGACCGGCCCTTATTTGATCAAAGGCTGCGAATTGCCCGCCGATGTGCCGCCCTCGGTGGCCGACATGCTGCCCTATTTCCAGACCGCAGGCCTGACCGCCCCCGCGTTGGAATTCCTGTCCCCGATCAAAGGGCCAAGCCTTGAACAGATCACGGTCGAGGTTGGCACCGGGATCCGTTCTGCCGCCGATGCGGCAGCCCTTTACGACCAGGACGTTGAAAAGCAAGCGAAACAGCTCGGCCTGCCAAACTGGTAACCTCCCGCCGGCTTGACAGTGAACCCGCCACTTTCAAAGTGGCGGGTTTCAATGACAAAGGAAACACCATGTCCGCCCGTCAGCGATCTCCCTATCCCTATTGGTTCATTGCGCCAGCGGCTGCGATCTATATCGCTCTGTTTTTGGTGCCGACGATTGCCTCGTTCTGGTTCTCACTGACCCGCTGGGATCTGTTCACCACCGAGTTCATCGGCATGGAAAACTTTCGCCAGTTTCTCAAAGAGCCGCAATTGATCAATGGTTTGGTCAACACGGTGATTTACGCTGTGCTGACCTCAGGCACTAAAACCGTGATCGGGTTGCTGCTTGCAGTGCTTTTGACCTCGGGCCTCTACGCCCAGGGCTTTTTGCGCACGGTGATTTTCTTTCCAGTGCTTGTCTCGACCATCGGTGTCGGCATTACGTTTTTTGAACTGATGCACCCGACAAAGGGCGCCCTTAACCTTGGCCTAGCTGCCATTGGCCTGCCCAAAGTCGGCTGGCTGACCTCGCCAAGCCTCGCGCTCTATTCCGTCGCGCTGATCGATCTGTGGAAGGGCGTAGGTCTTGCCACGTTGATCTATATTGCCGGACTGGCGTCGATCAGCCCCGATTACTACGAGGCGGCGCGGATTGATGGCGCAACCCGAATTCAGCAATTCCGCCGCATCACTGTGCCCTTGGTGCGCCCCGCCACCATCACCGTGGTTACCTTGTCATTGATCAGCGGTTTGCGCAGCTTTGATCTGATCTGGGCCACCACCAAAGGCGGGCCCGGTTTTTCATCGGATGTTTTGGCCAGCGTGATCTATAAACAATACCAAGCCGGGTTTTACGGGCTTTCAACCGCTGGCAACGTGATCTTGTTTCTGTTGATAGCAGTGCTGGTGCTGCCCCTGACCCTTTGGATGAACCGTACCGAGGCCGACCAATGAAACAGCGCCAATATATCAACGGGCTGATGGCGCTTGCCGTGGCCAGCGTGATTTTCATCGTGCCGTTCGTCTATATCTTTTTGATGGCGGCAAAGACCAAACAACAAGCCTCGACTCTCGATTTTTCCTGGCCACAGGAATGGCATTTCTGGGCAAACCTCGTTGAGGTCGTTCAAACCCGCAACTATATGCTTTTGCTTGCATATTTCAACTCCACTGTGATCACGGTCGGCGCGGTGACTCTGCTTGTGTTGTTTGGCGCAATGGTTGGCTATGTGCTGCAACGCCGGCCATCGGCGGCATCGCGGCTGGTGTTCGGTTTTGTCATCGCCGGGCTGATGATCCCGCCCGCCGTGGTGCCAACGATCTGGGTGCTGCAAGGGCTGGGCCTGTTCAAAACTCTGACGGGCATGATCTTGATTCAGGTCGCCTATGGGCTTTCCTTCTCGGTACTGTTGTTTCGCTCTTTCATCGCCACCGTGCCGCGCGATCTGGACGAGGCGGCGCTGATCGACGGCGCAAAACCGTGGCAAATCTTTTATCGCGTCGTCTTGCCACTGCTAAAACCCGTCACCGTCACATTGATTGTGGTGCAATCCATCGCCATTTTCAACGATTTCACCAACCCGCTTTACTATCTGCCTGGCAAGGAAAATGTCACCGTGCAGCTTACGTTGTTCAATTTCCAGAGCCAGTTTCAGAGCCAATTCAACCTATTGTTTATGAACATTCTTTTGGTGACGATTCCGCCGCTGATCGTGTTCATTTTCTTCAATCGTCAGATCGTCGCGGGCATGACCGCTGGCGCTGTGAAAGGATAAACCATGGCGCGTGTTGTGCTGAAAAATCTGCGCAAGAGCTTTGGCGCGGTCGATGTGATCAAGGGTATTGATCTGACCATTGAAGATGGCGAGTTTTGCGTCTTTGTTGGCCCTTCGGGTTGTGGCAAATCCACGCTGTTGCGCATTATCTCGGGGCTGGAGCTGGCGACCTCTGGCCAGATTGAAATCGACGGTGCCGATGTCAGTAACGCTGAACCGTCTCAGCGCGGCATCGCCATGGTGTTCCAATCCTATGCGTTGTATCCGCATCTTAGTGTGCGCGATAACATCGGTTTTGGCCTAAGCCTGGCCAAACTGCCAAAAGCCGAAATCGCGCAGCAGGTCGAGGCGGCGGCGGCCACTTTGCAACTGACCGAGTTGCTTGACCGCAAACCCAAAGCTCTCTCGGGTGGTCAGCGTCAACGCGTCGCCATTGGTCGTGCCATTGTGCGCAACCCGCAAGTCTTTCTGTTTGACGAGCCGCTCTCTAACCTTGACGCCGCGCTTCGCAGCCAGATGCGGCTAGAGCTCACCGATCTGCATGCCGATCTGAAAACAACGATGATCTATGTCACCCATGATCAGGTCGAAGCGATGACGATGGCCGATAAAATCGTCGTGCTGCGTGGGGGCCAGATCGAGCAGGTCGGCACCCCGATGCAGCTTTATAACACCCCCGCCACCCCCTTTGTTGCGGGCTTTATCGGCAGCCCAAAGATGAATTTGTTCCAAGGCGAGGTCGCCAAATCGATGGGTTGCGCCACTTATGGCATTCGGCCCGAGCACGTATGGCTCGATAAAGCCAAGGGGCTTTGGCACGGCAAGGTCCGCCACATAGAGCGGCTGGGTGCCGATGCAATTGTTCATTTAGAGGCCGAGGGTGTCGGCCCCATCCTCGCGAGGACCGCTGGCGACAGCGAGATTTGCGAGGGTGATATGGTTTGGGCCTCGCCGCTTGCGGGCAAAGACGTGAAGTTTCAGGCCTGATTTTGCCGTGTGATGCAGAACGGCGCTGACGGGCGATCGCACAGTGTTGGAGCTTCCGGCGGCCAATAAGGGACTTACGACGATGATCCATCAATGGAAGAAAGTATTGCTTAGACGAGGCGCCTGCACATTCTTGAACAAGGGAGGTAACTTGAATACTCCGGCCGGGATAGCCGCGGACAGGGTCCTTGATCTACGC
>JAHEBX010000234.1 GCA_024642045.1 Pseudorhodobacter sp.
CCAGTTCCTCGCCGAAAAACGAAAACCGCCACGCGCGATCTTCAAGGTGGGCGGGCCAGACCTCGAGGCTATCGCCGCGCACGCGGAAAGAGCCGCGCTGAAACGCCTGATCGTTGCGCCGGTAGGCCTGCGCCACCAACTCACCCAACACCTGCCGCTGGTCATAACTGTTGCCCACCACCAGATCCTGCGTCATCGCCGAATAGGTCTCGACCGAGCCGATACCATAGATGCAGGAAACCGAGGCCACGATGATCACATCGTCGCGCTCGAGCAGCGCGCGCGTGGCCGAGTGGCGCATCCGGTCGATCTGTTCGTTGATCTGGGATTCCTTTTCGATAAAGGTATCCGTGCGCGCCACATAGGCCTCGGGCTGATAATAGTCATAGTAGGAAACGAAGTATTCCACCGCGTTATTAGGGAAAAAGCCTTTGAACTCGCCGTATAACTGCGCGGCGAGTGTCTTGTTCGGCGCTAGGATGATCGCAGGGCGTTGGGTTTCTTCGATGATTTTTGCCATCGTAAAGGTCTTGCCGGTGCCAGTCGCCCCCAGCAGCACCTGATCGCGGTCGCCACCCATCACCCCTTTGGACAATTCCGCAATTGCCACCGGCTGGTCGCCTGCGGGCTCAAACGCAGTCTTCAGCACAAAGCGTTTGCCCCCCTCCAACTTGGGGCGGGTCAGCACATCGGGGCGCTCGGACAGGGCATTGGTGTTGTTATGGGGCATGGTGATTCCCTTCTCGAGTTAATCTATTCTGTTTTTGTTCACGGAAAAGGGGGCCGTTAACCTCTCTTAAGCAAGTCTGAACAGAATGGGCACAATTTTAAGGAAACCGCGATGCGGGATTGCAATTTTTAGTTGTATTTGTCGGGAAGCTGACGCAGATTGGGGATGCAAGCAGCTACGACCGCTGCCGGTTGGCCTCACCACACACCCCACCCACACCCCAGGGACAACCGGCAGCACCCGTTCCGACACGAAAGCAGGCTTGCACTTTCATCGCTTTTTCGGAATAACCGCTGCACCACTGCAGGAGTTTCGCCATGCGCGCGCGTATCTATCAGCCAGCCAAGACTGCGATGCAGTCGGGCACCGCCAAGACCACCACATGGGTGCTGGAATTTGTGCCTGCCTCTGCGCGTTCGGTTGACCCTTTGATGGGCTGGACCAGCAGTTCGGACACTCAGGCGCAGGTCAAACTGCGCTTTGAATCGCGTGCTGCGGCAGAGGCCTATGCGACCGAAAACAATATCCCCTATGATGTGCTCGAGCCGAACAAGCGCAAACCGGTGATCCGTGCGGGCGGCTATGGCGAAAACTTCGCCACCAACCGCCGCGGTGTGTGGACCCACTAGGCCAGCAATCCTTGCCAGGCGCGCGCATAGGCGGCCAAGCCGTCTTGGGCTGTCGCGCGCGGTAACGCTTCGGCGGGCGGCGGGGCATCTGACAACAGCAAGGCCGCGCCCGCGCTCGTGCCGGTGGCAGAGGTTTTCGCCTCGACCCCCTCAGGTCGCAGCGTCGCCAGCATCGCCAGATAATCGGCATTGCGCGCAAACGGCCCTTCGACCACACAAACGCCCTTGGCCCCGATCATCCTCAAACCCACCTCGGTCATCAACGCAAGGTAATAGGACAGCGCCACCAACCGCTCGCCCTCGGTCGCAGGGTCTGCCGTCCAGCGCATTTTGCGCCCCTGAAACGGGCCAGAGCTGGGCTCTACGGCAGGCAGCAGCATCACGCCGCGGGCCAGCACTGCCGCCCGATCTACTGGCGTCGCCTCGCCTGTCCAGCCCTGATTGATCTGGTCAAACTCGCGCCCCCCCATAAAGCGCGCCGAGGGCACGGCCTCACCCGCGGCATTCACGTTGATCAGCGTGTCGCGCGCAGGGTCAAGGCGCACCTCTGCGCCTCGCATCGCCATCATGATCACCCAAGTCCCTGTCGAGACAACTGAAAACGCCGCCTCGCGCGCCAGCATATGCGGCAAGAGCGAGGCATTGCTATCGTGGATGCCGACCGCGACCGGCAGTCCTTCGGGCAGACCCGTGGCTGCCGCCGCTGCGGGTGAAATCACTCCCAGCCGTTCAGAGGGGCGGCGCGGCGCGGCCATCATAGCCCGTATACCCAAGGTATCGACCAAAGCAGAAAATGCGCCGGACTCGGGCAGCCACAAATCAGTGTGGCAGCCAAGGCTGCAAATGTCGCAGGCAAGCGCACCTGTCAGCAGATAGCCCCAATATTGCGGATAGGTGACGATATGGCGCACGCGCGCACGCAGATCAGGGTCGCGCGCAAACTGCCAGTGCAACTGCGCCCCGATGTTCAACCCCATTGGCAGGCGCGCTGACCCCGTCAGTGCAAAATCGGGCCGCAGCGCGTCATAATCGCGGGCAACCTCATCCGGTCCGCCACATTCATAGTCCAGCATCGGCAGCGCCCGCCCGTCCTGCCCGATCAGCGTCACCGCCGCGCCATGGGTGGTCACCGACACGCCGTCGATGCCATGCGCGGCCTGCATCTCGCGCAGGCCGTCGCAGAAAAATGCCCAATGCCCTTCAAGGTCATACTGCGGATAGGGTGGCCCCGGCAAAACCCGATTGGGCCGCGTGCGCACCGCTATCTCGCGCAGCGATGGCAGTTCCACCAGCGCCAGCTTGGCGTTGGTCTTGCCCACATCAATGACCGCGATGTGCCGCTTCATGTCATCTGAAACACAAGCGTCAGCGGCGTGGCCACAGGCTCGTTGTCGGGTTTGGTGACCATGATGTCGGCCATATAGGCCCACCATTTCTGCATCACCGGATGGTTTGGCAAATCGGCCATTCCATGCCCTTGCGTCCGCCACAGCACGCCAAACAGCAGGTTGGTTTCTTCATCCAGATGGATCGAATAATCGCTCACGCCCGCCTCGTGCAGCAGCGCCGAAAGCTCGGGCCAGATCGCATCATGGCGGCGAATGTATTCATCCTTTTGCCCCGCATTCAGCTGCATCTTGAAGGCGTATTTTTCCATCACTTCCTCATCGCCCAAAGCCGCGGCAGCGCGATCACCCCGATCAGCAGCGCACCGATCACGATCGACATCACGATCCCCGGCACATTCAGCAACCCCAGCCCAAAGGTGACCAGCCCCATCACAAAGGCCGCAATCACCACACCCGGAATACTGCCCGATCCGCCAAGGATATTCACCCCGCCCAGCACCACCATTGTGACCACCTCCAACTCCATCCCAAAGCCGATTGACGGGCGTGTCGAGCCAAGACGCGAGGTCAAACAGATCGAGGCAACCCCCGACATCAGACCCGTCAGCAGGAACAGAATGAACTTCACCCGCCCGACACGAATGCCCGAAAACAGCGCAGCGGTGGCATTGTTACCAATCGCATAGACC
>JAHEBX010000235.1 GCA_024642045.1 Pseudorhodobacter sp.
CCGCAGCGGTTCTCCTCCGGCGATGCGCAGCATTTCGGCCACCAGATCGACGCCGGTGATCATCTCTGTCACCGGATGCTCAACCTGAATACGGGTGTTCATCTCGATAAAATAGAACTTGTCGGCGTCTTCGTCGTAAAGATATTCGACCGTTCCGGCGCCGGAATAATTGACCGCACGGGCAAGACGAACCGCGCTTGAACACAGCTCGTCGCGCAGTTTGGCCGAAAGTGCCCGCGATGGCGCCTCTTCCCATACCTTTTGACGGCGGCGTTGCAGGCTGCATTCGCGCTCGAAACAGTGGATGGCATCGTTGCCATCGGCAAGGACTTGCACCTCGATATGGCGCGCCTTTGTAATGACCTTTTCCATATAAAGGCCGCCGTCACCAAAGGCCGCAAGCGCCTCGGCCTCGGCCTGAGGGAAGGCCTGCTCGAACTCGATCAGATTGTTCGCAATGCGGATGCCGCGCCCTCCGCCGCCCGCCGCCGCTTTGATCATCACCGGAAAGCCTGTATCCATCAGGATGTGGCGCGCCGCCTCGACGCCATCGACCCGCCCCAGCGAGCCCGGCACAATCGGAACCCCTGCGGCATGGGCAGCCGAGCGCGCAGAAACCTTGTCCCCCATCAGGCGGATCGCATCCCCCGAGGGCCCGACAAAAACCAAACCGGCCGCCGTTACTGCATCGGAAAACGCCGCGTTCTCAGCCAGAAAACCATAACCGGGATGGATGCTGTCGCAGCTGGTTTCGGTTGCGGCCTTGAGGATGGCGTCAACGTTCAGATAGCTTTTCTTTGCCGCGGGTGGCCCGATGTTCACCGCCTCGTCCGCCAGTTGCACATGCAGCGAAGTGGCGTCAGCGTCCGAATAGACCGCAACCGTCGCAATCCCAAGATCGCGGGCCGCGCGAATGATCCGCACTGCGATTTCACCACGATTGGCAATGAGCAGCTTGGTTAGCATCAGGATACTTCCGCCAAAACCGCCCCCGCCATCACCGGTTCTTCATTGTCGGTGACAAAGGCAATCGACGCGCCCGCGACCTCAGATTTCACCTCGTGAAAGGATTTCATCACCTCGATCAGACCGATTACATCACCGACAGCGACCATGTCGCCATCGGCTTTGAAGGGTGGTTTGTCGGGCGCAGAACTTCTGTAAAACGTTCCGGGCAGCGGAGAGTGGATTGAGGGCATTTTGGGCTCCTTAGCTGAGGGCGGCGCGAACAGCGCGGGCAATATCAAGCGCGTTGGGCGTGTCTGAATGGATGCAAACCGTCTCACAGCGCACCGGAATGTCGCTGCCGTCCGTTGCGGTTCCAACGCCTTCTTTAATGGCGCGAACCACGCGTGCGGCCATCACGGCCGGGTCTTTGGCCTCGTGTTCGCGGGTCACGATCAGGCTGCCTTGGGCAGTATACTCCAAGTCAGCATAAAATTCTGCGATAAAGCTGTGGCCGCGTGAGGGATATACCGTTTCGTGCAATGTACCGGTCATCCCCAGCAGCGGCACTTTGAAGATGTCCGCAGCATCGCAGACAGCCGCCGCGATATCGTCTTGCCGCGCGGCCATGCCATAGAGGCTGCCGTGCGGTTTGATATGATTTAGCTCCATTCCTTCGGCGCGCAGAAATCCAACCAATGCACCAATCTGATAGATGATACAGTTGGCCATTTCTTCGCGGCCCATCTTCATCTCGCGCCGCCCAAATCCTTGCAGATCGGGCAGTGACGGATGCGCCCCCACCTTGACGCCATGTGTCTTGGCAAGCCGGACAGTGGCGCGCATGTGATTGAAATCGCTGGCATGAAAACCACAAGCAACATTGGCAATGTCGATAAGAGGCATCATGCCGACATCATCGCCCATGCGATACAACCCAAAGCTTTCGCCCATATCGCAATTGATTGTGACGGACATTCTTCCCTCCGCACCCACGTGTGAAGAAAGAGTGAGATGAGTCGGCTTCATTGTAAAATATCATTTTGTGCGCCATCGTATCGCAAATTCAGATACCTCGGAGGCTTGGATGGCTTTGACCTTGAAACAGTTGCGCTATTTCATCGCAGCAGCACAAACCGGGCAAATCAGCCATGCGGCGATGGAGCTGAATATCTCGCAATCCGCGATTACAACTGCGATACAGGCGCTTGAAGTGCAGCTTGGCGTTCGCTTGTTGGATCGTTCGGCGCAAGGCGTGGTGCCGACAATTGAAGGCGCCCGGTTTCTGAACCATGCCCGCAACATCTTGGCCGCCGTTGACGATGCCGAGCGTTTGCCGTTGGGCGAGGGGCGGCAGGTCACAGGCAGGTTGCGATTGGGCACCACCTATACTGTCGCGGGCTATTTCATGTCCCGCCACTACGCCCGCTTTCGCCGGGCATATCCTGACATTCAGCTCGAAATGGTCGAACTGCCCCGGCTCGCGGTGGAAGAAGGGCTCGCCGATGGCAACCTCGATTTGGCGGTGATGTTGGTCTCGAATATCGCGAATTCTGCGGGGCTTTCGCATGAAACCCTGCTGCGGTCGCAGCGCAGGCTGTGGCTTCCTGCCGAGCACCCGCTGCTGTCGGCCGAACGCATCACGCTGGCTGACGTTGCACATCAGCCCTATGTCATGCTGACCGTGGATGAAGCGAAAGAGACCGCTGGCCGGTATTGGGCCAAGGCTGGTCTGTCCCCGAAAGCCATTTTCACCACCAGTTCCGTAGAGGCCGTGCGATCAATGGTCGCCAGCGGAATGGGTGTCACGATTCTGTCAGACATGGTCTACCGGCCGTGGTCGCTGGAAGGGCAACGCATCGAGTTGCGCTCGGTTTCCGACACCATCCCCAGCATGGATGTTGGCATTGCATGGCCGAATTCACGCAAGCTTGCCCCAACGGCTACCGTGTTCCGTGCGTTCATGTCGGTGGTGATGGGCGGCGGCGGATAACAAAACGGAAGGTTTGAGCCAACCCCAAAGTCTTGGACAGAGCTCCGGGTGATTTGTGCCACAGCCTGCGCCTTTTGACCGGGTTCGATTGCATTGAAGATAACCACGGCGGGAGGTCGACCGCAAAGCGCGGCGCGGGGCCGCAGGTGGTTATCAAACCTGATCCTGCGCCCGACACCCGCCCTTCACGGTCGTCAGGCTTGCTATGCGTGCGGGTGGACCCATTCATACTTCGGCGACAGCCAGTTCTGCGATTTTGGCGCGTAGATCAAGGACCCTGTCCGCGGCTATCCCGGCCGGAGCCTTCAAGTTACCACCTTGTTCAAGAATGTGCAGGCGCCTCGTCTAAGCAATACTTTCTTCCATTGATGGATCATCATCGTAAGTTCCTTATTGGCCGCCGGAAGCTCCAACACTGTGCGATCGCCCGTCAGCGCCGTTCTGCATCACACGGC
>JAHEBX010000236.1 GCA_024642045.1 Pseudorhodobacter sp.
CCCGCAGCACCGGAAGTAACCATGGTGTCAATGTGGCTTATGGAATAGCCGAGCCTTAACAGGATCTCGCGTGTCTGTTCACCGTATTTTGGCATTGGACCCGGAAGCACGATGCGGCTGCGCTCGGGCCGAACGGCGTTAGGCGCGACGAGATCAACCCATCGCCCCATCGGATGCTGATCGTGGCGGATTGTTCGAAAGGTGGCCTGTTTTATGTCACTCTCTCCTGCACTTTCATACCGCAATGACGCATCTCGGGTGGCGTGAAGCGAGCCGAGTCGAACGACTGTGGAAGAAGTGTCACCGAAAGCCGTTGACCAATACTCAAAGGGGCGGCTGGCAAACCGCGCGGCAAGAGCCGCAGATAGGGCGTCGTCGCGCAGGTCGGCAAGATCAGCCAGTTCGGCGACATCGCATAGCGCCTTGTGCTGGTCTTTGGGGGCGGCAAAGAACATCCAGCCGTCCGCCGCCTCATAGCAGTGATAAAATGGGCCCCAACCATGCGCCTGCCGACCGGCGGGCTCGTCAAAGGGCGCACGGTCATCGTAGTCATACATGAACTGGGCCTGAATCAAGTTCCCTGCGGCGGCAAGGGCCGCACGGGCGATACCGCCGCGCCCCGTCTGGTTGCGCCGCTCAAGGGCCGCGCCCAGTGCCACGCAGGCGCAAAAGCCAGTCAGCACATCAATCGTGCCAAAATGTGCATGCTCTTCAGGTGTCTCCATGCCACCGCCAAATCGCACCATGACACCCGTTGCCGCCTGCGCAAGGTCGTCATAACCCAAATGATCGGACTTTGGCCCGCGCTTTGGGCCACCGAAAGCATCAAGCTGCACAAGGATCAGCCGAGGATTAATCGCCTCGATCCGATCCGGCGAAAGCCCAAGCTGATCGCGTTGCTCATCGGTGCCGTTCATCGTGAGCCGAAAACCACGGTATTCCAAGGATCGACCGAAGGCTCGACCGGCTGCACCAGCGTCACCTTGGCCCCATAACGCGCCAAGGTTGACCCGATTGTCGGCCCCGCGATGACATTGGTCAGGTCAAGCACCTTAAGCCCGTCAAGCCAGCCGTCTGTCCCTGTGCCCAAGGGCATTTTGCGGGCGGGTTCCGCCAAGATCTTGTTCAGGCGCGGGCGCAAGTCGTCAGCCAAAGGTCCCGCTTGCTTTGTCGCCGCCGCACGATCATCGGCAAGCCAAGCGACATTTCCCATCTGCCGCATTTTGCCATGACGCGGGTCCGCGACCTCCAGCACCAGCCCTGAGGCGAGCGCATGTGGATCAGCAAGCCATTCTTTGGTAAACCGTTGCGCAGTGCCGGGTGCCTTGGCTGCCCCAAAAAGCGCCTCCCATTCTTGCGATGTCTTTGTCAGAAACGCCGCCTTCATCGCGCGGTCTGCGGCCCCAACCGGATAGTTGCGCAGGCTCCAATCGGCAGGCCAGTCTTTTTGGTCGAGATAGGCGCTGAAATCTGGCAGATTGTCCGCCAGATCGCCAAGCCCAAGCACCTCGAGCGCCCGGCGTGGATGCGCCGCGACCGAGCACGACACCACGTAGAACCCACGCCCGTCGGCGCAGGTGTAAGTGCGATAGAACGGGTCAAGAAACTCGGATAGCGCCGCATAGGGCAGGTTCATCGGAAGCCCCTCGGCAATGCGGCGGTCAAGCTCGACCTCGCGCGGGGATTTGTAGCGGTCAGGGTAATTCTCGATCTGCTCACAGTTATAAACCAGCCCTTCTAACAGGGCTGAGGCCAGCGGCACCTCGATATGATCGCCGCCATTGCGCGCCCGCGCGCCAATCGCCAACAGCACCGACATGGCCCCAAATGTGGCACCATAGGCCGAGGCCAAAGCCAGCGGCGTAAAGCTTGGGTTAACCCCCATCAACCGCCGGTTCAGACCCATGTCGGTAAACTGCCCAGTCCGCGCGGCAATCGTCGCCTCCCAGGCCGCAAGGCCTGCAAGCTCTGCGTCGGTCGAGGCAAAGCCCGGAAGTGAAAGGCTGATGATGCCGGGATTGACGGCGCGCAAATCGTGCGGACCAACGCCCAACCGCGCCATCACACCGGGGCGAAAGTTCTCGATCACCACGTCAGACCGACGGCAAAGCTCCAGCGCGGTTTTTCGCCCGGCATCAGTTTTCAGGTCAAGCACCAGCGAAGATTTTCCCCGCGACAGCATGTCGGTGGCGGGGGATTTGAACCGAGGCCCCCCAGGTGGATCAATACGGATCACCTCGGCGCCCAGATCAGCCAACATCATGCCAACGAGCGGACCAGCCAAATACTGACCAAAATCAAGAACGCGGATATGAGAGAGAGGGCGCTGTGACATTGGGGCTCCACGGGGTTAGACGTTGTATTAACGCCGAGCATTTGGGCAAAGGCTATTTGACGAAATACCACTTGAACACTGGACAAAAAGCTAGCGGCTCCCCTACATTTCGTTATGGAAAGACGAGATTGGAATATTGCGGGATCGCTCAACGCACTTGTTGTGTTGGAAGCATCGGTGCGCCACAGCAATTTTTCTGCGGCGGCTCATAAACTAAATCTGAGCCAACCGGCCGTGTCGCGCCATATCGCCAAACTTGAGGAAAGCTTGGGTCAGCCGCTTTTCCAGCGCGATAACAATAAGATCACCCCGACCGAGAACGCCCGCAAGCTGGCCGAAGCGGTGGCACTGGGGTTTGGTCATGTCGATCAAATCTGGAAGGATATCTCCGCCCCACCCGAGCGCAACGAAGTCGTGCTGGCCTGCACCTTTGGTCTTGCAGAGCAATGGCTTCTGCCGCGATTCTCGGGCATGCGGGCGGCGATGAAGGGCGCACGGGTCCGGATTTTGACGACTGACCAGTTGGGCGATATTGATCTTAGTCGTGTCGACGCCGCAGTCGTGTGGGATCTGGAGCAAGCACCTGATCGCCCGGCGCTGCCGCTTTTTCCCGAAGAAGCCTTTCCAATTTGCAGCGTGGAATTTGCCACAAAAGAGCTGGGATTTTCCAGTCAGGCAGAGGCTGATCAGGCGGACCAAAGGCAGCTGGAACATTTGCCAGCAAGCAAGTTTCTGCATTTTGACGTTGGCAGATCCGACTTTATATCTTGGAATATCTGGTTCACGAAAGCTGGCCTAAAGGTGCCACGCTTCAAGCAAGACGCACCGTTTGACGCCTATCCATTTTTGCTGCAAGCAGTGCTAGGTGGCGAAGGGGTGGCACTTGGATGGCGCGGGCTTGTGGATGAACTGCTTGCACAGGGACGGGTCCTACAAATAGGGCGAGAAGTTTCACATCGGCAGACCGCCTATTATTTGCAGCACCGCCCGATACGTGACCCCGATGGTGCGCTGGCGCGATTGGTAAATTGGTTTCGCGCTCAAGCCCG
>JAHEBX010000237.1 GCA_024642045.1 Pseudorhodobacter sp.
TGGCGCTGATGGAAATGCAACAAAGCGGAACTGAAATGAAACCAGCCCGGATGCAGCGGGTTAAGCGCCTTGGCCCGGTCCGACAGCTCTGATCCACGTTCATATTCGCCTCGAAATGACAAGTAATGGCCAACTTCGGCAAGGATTTCGGGATCGTGCGGATTGAGTTCCATCGCTCGCTCCGCCTCGGCTTCAAACTTTCCGATGTCCTTTTGAAAGAAATGCACGATGGCTAGCCAGCAGCGGGCATAGGCGCTTTGTGGGTCAAGCTGTGTGGCTTTCAGGGCCATTGCCAAAGCCCGCTCAATCGGGTCCGGTCTGGGGTTGGCCGCAAACCGGTGCTCGGCCAAGTAGACGTTGGCCAGAAGCGCGTGGGCCTCGGCGTAGTTCGGATCAAGCGTGATCGCGCGTTCAAGAAGATTGCGGGCCTCCGCATGCATGGCTTCGTCCAATGTGGCGGTGTATCGGCGCGCCCGCAGCAGGCAATCGTAGGCGTCCCATTCCGCCGGGCTTTTGCGCAGGGCGTGGGTCAGGGCGGCGTCCTGCATTCGTACGCCCAGCGAGGCGACAATCATATGGGTGATCGCGTCCTGAACCGCGAATATATCTTTGAGCTGGCGATCATAGCGATCTGCCCAAAGCGACACGCCGGTGGCGGCCTCAATCAGCTGAACGGCAACGCGTAGCCGCTGGCCCGCGCGGCGCACGCTGCCGTCGACAATATAACCCACGCCCAGTGTTTTCGCGATCTCAGTCATTGGAATATCGCGGTTCTTGAAGTGAAAGGATGAGCTGCTGCCGATGACCCGCAACTCTCTGAAATGCGTCAGGTTGGCGATGACGTCTTCGATGAGGCCATCGCAGAAATATTCATCCAGCCCCTCGCTGGCGATCTTGAACGGCAAAACGACAAGTGTCGGCAACAGGGTGGCTTAACGGGGATTTCCTGTGATGATCGGCAATACTTGCGGGTGGGGCGGTGCGGTGCCCGGCGTGTCAGGGCTTACCGCGACTGGAACCACCAGCCGAATGCCGCGCCGGACCACTGTGGCGATGACCGCCTGCCTGCGGCCATCGTCGCCCACTGCCTTGCGGGCTGCCGCGATGCGACCGTCAATTGTGGCCTCGGCGACGATCCTCCCGCCCCAGATTTCCAGCCTCTTTGGCCAGCAGGCACAGCAGGTCAAAAACCTGTGGTTCCACTGCTTGGGGCACACCGTTGTGCCACAGCTGATGGGTCTGGGGGTTCAGGACATACCCGGCAAAAGTGAAGGCCATGCCGTCAGACCCTGGCCAGCGCACGGGCCCAAAATGCCCGGCATCTTAAGCAAAGCCAACCGCTGTGTCGGCCATCTCTGATATTCCCATGCATCAATTCTGCATCCCGGGCGCGTATCGGCCTTCCCAAGGACTTCACCACGATAACGCCGAAAAACCAAAGGGAATCCGCAGGTCGGCCAAAGGTTGACCGCAAGCGTTGTCGCGATGCGCCTGCCAGAGTGGCCGCATTGAATAGCCCCAACAAAGGAATACCACGATGACCTGGTCGCTGAACGGAACCTACTTTGAAAGCTGCAATTGCGATGTTGCCTGTCCCTGCCTTTTCCTTAGCCCGCCAACCGAGGGTGAATGCACAGCCTTGGTCGGCTGGCACATCAAGGATGGCGTGGATGAGGGGGTGTCGCTGTCTGGCCTGAGCGTGGCCCTTGCGGTGCATTCGCCGGGTCATATGGCCACCACACAGTGGAACGTCGCGCTATATGTCGATGACAAGGCAGATGAGGCGCAGAATGCCAGCCTGATGAAAATCTTCGGCGGGCAGGGCGGAGGTCACCCAGCGCGGCTTGCCACCCATATCGGGGCAATTGTCGGCGTGCGCTCTGTGCCGATTGAATTTTCCATCGAGGGTGGAAAACACGGGCTAAAAATTCCCGGCATCGCGGATGTTGCGATTGACCAGATCACCGGGCAAGGCGACGGGCCGGTGACGATTTCGGGCCATCCCTTGTGCATCGCACCCGGTTTCCCGGCCACGGCGGCGAAGTCCAGCAAGATGGTGTTCAACGATCACGGTATGGCCTGGGATCTGTCTGACAAGACGGCGGTGTTCTCGCCCTTTGCCTACCAGAGCGAACAGTGATGCAGCGCGTGGGTAACATGCGGAGCGTAGGGGCGCGCATGACGCCCGCGCGCCTTGCACTGCTACTGGGCGGGCCGACTGCCGTGGCGGTGGCGTCCTGGGTCTACCTGAGTGTCATGATCAACGACATGTCGATGATGCCGGGCATGTCCGCGATGATGATGCGGGTGTTCTCTCCGATGCAATTCATCGGGTTGTTTTTGATGTGGGCGGTGATGATGGCGGCGATGATGCTGCCCACCGCCGCCCCGATGATCACCGCTTATGCCCGTATGCAGGGGGCCGACCGCGCCCGTGGGGCCGGATGGCTGCCGGTGTTTGCCTTTTCGGGGGGCTATGTTCTGGCTTGGGCCGGGTTTAGCTTGGCGGCAGCGGGGCTGCAGGTCGGGTTGACCAATTTGGCCATCATGTCGCCGATGATGATGCGGGCAACCGGCCCGTTGGCTGGGGCGATCCTGGTGGTGGCCGGGCTTTACCAGTTCAGCCCGGTGAAACACTCCTGTTTGCGCCAGTGCCGCACGCCGATCAGTTTCCTGATGACCCAGTGGCGCGAAGGCCGTTGGGGTGCCCTGCTCATGGGCTGGCGTCATGGTCTGTTCTGTGTCGGCTGCTGCTGGGCGCTGATGGGGCTGCTGTTTGTGGTTGGCGTCATGAACGCAGCCTGCATCATTGCGATCACGATCTACGTTCTGGTCGAGAAAATCGTGCCTGGTGCTGAACTCCTGTCTAAAGCCGTTGGTGTGGCTTTGGTCGGGATGGGGCTTTGGACACTTATCTGAAATGGACATTTGATGGAAACTGGCGGGGGTCCGCCACTTGGTGGGCGCCGCGAATCTTGCGAGGCCAGCCGACGTCTTGTTTTTGCCATTCAGACCGGCGACCCGATCAGGTCGTGGGATACTGTGCAATCGCCGCAGACGCCTGCAGCTTATGCATAGCGGAAGCGTCAAGCCTGGAAATGCTGCGCAATGCATGAACGGCAGGTTCGCAGAGCTGCGCTGTAACATCGCAGGTCACGGCCAATAGCCGGTCAGGGTCGAAAGCGTTAGTTGACATAAAGAGCACGAAGGACTGGAAAGTCCGCAACTCGGTCGTAGGCCCTCCAGATCTTGCTGGGCCAATAACGAACGGCCGCATTTTATGCTGCTTTGCAGCGCATAGCTGAGACTGTCAGATTGCTGCTTGAGCGAAGGCCGTGATTTGAATCCG
>JAHEBX010000238.1 GCA_024642045.1 Pseudorhodobacter sp.
GAGACCGTTCGCGGGCCTGCAATACCCAACCCGCCAAAAGGGGCTAAACCGCCGTCCCGTAACGTCAATTTGCGGCAGCAGGTCGTGGTCGATTTGGGTGGGCATTTGGGCAAACTCGATCTTGTCGCGCCCAAAATTTACGACCTGCAAATCGTCAGATGGGCCAGGGACGGCGTTGCTCGAGATGAGACGGGTGAGAGCGCTTATGCCCAAAGTTGTAGGCCCTTTGACGGGCCGGTCGGATGGGCAGGCCGGGGTCAGGTGTTGGACTTGGGGGTGAACACCGCCTCAAATTGATTGTGCGGCGCGCGCTGCATGTGGGCGGCGAGGGTGTCAGGCGCGCGCTGCAACTCTGGCGCTCGGCGATGGTCAAGGCATGAAAAAACCGCGCGAGATTGCCCCCGCGCGGTTCTGATTGGTTCGTCGATGCGCGATTAGTCGCGGCCGAGATCTTCGTCGCCTTGGGCTGCGCCCATTTCGTCGAAGAGGTTCGCGATTTCGAAATCGGCTTCGGCTTCGGCTTCGGCTGCGAGTTCTTGAATCGACTTGCCCGACGCCTGAAGTTCGGCTTCTTCAATCGAACGTGCGACGTTCAGTTTGAATTTGACCACAACTTCGGGGTGCAAAACGGCGGAAACCGTATGCACGCCCAGCTCCTTGATTGGACGATCCAGGGTGATCTGAGCGCGGTTAACAGTGATGCCGCCTGCGGTCGCAGCGTCCGCTGCGTCTCGGGTGGTAACCGAACCATAGAGCGCACCCGAATCGGAAGCCGAACGGATGACGATATAGACCTGACCATCGAGGGTCGCACCGAGGGCTTCTGCCTCTTTGCGGGTCTCGAGGTTGGTGGCTTCAAGCTGTGCCTTTTTGACTTCGAACGCTTTCACGTTCTGGTCATTGGCGCGCAGGGCCTTGCCCTGTGGCAGCAGGAAGTTGCGGGCGTAGCCGTCCTTGACGTTGACGACTTCACCCATCTGGCCAAGCTTGGCCACGCGCTGAAGGAGGATAACTTGCATGTCTATGTCCTCACTTCACAGCGTAGGGCAGAAGGGCGAGGAAACGGGCGCGCTTGATGGCCTGAGCCAGTTCGCGCTGTTTCTTGGCCGAAACTGCGGTGATGCGCGACGGCACGATCTTGCCACGCTCGGAGACGTAGCGCTGCAGAAGGCGCGTGTCTTTGTAGTCGATTGCCGGAGCATTGTCGCCCGAGAACGGGCAAACCTTGCGGCGGCGGAAAAATGGTTTATTCGCCATGGTTTATGAACCTTTCCTGAGGCTGATGATCAACGACGCGGTGCGCCGCCGAAGGACGGACGCTCGCCACGATCAGGACGGTCGCCGCCAAAAGACGGACGCTCGCGACGCTCACCGCCACCAAAGCCACCTTCCGGACGATCGCCACGCTCACGGTCGTCACGCTTTTGCATCTGGACCGAAGGGCCCTCGACATGCGCGTCAACCTTGATCGTCAGCACGCGCATGACGTCATCATGCAGGCGCATCAGGCGTTCCATTTCCTGCACGGCAGCCGACGGTGCGTCGGTTTTCAGCAGGGCATAGTGGCCTTTGCGGTTCTTGTTGATTTTGTAGGCCATCGTTTTGACGCCCCAGTATTCATGCTCGACGACTTTGCCGCCGTTGTCTGCAAGAACTGTGGAGAAGTGTTCGATAAGGCCTTCAGCCTGCGCGTTGGAAAGATCCTGACGCGCGATCATAACATGCTCGTAAAGCGGCATGATGCTCCGATCTGTCTGTTGTGGCGCATTTCATAGGACGGGCAACACTTTCCACGGCCCGTCCACGAGAGGCTGCGCCGTTTCATGGAATTAGTGGAAAGATGGGGCCTTATACAAAGATTGGCCAAGGATGCAAGGGGAGAGGCTTCGGTGTGGAAACATCATGGCCTGGTTGCACGGCCTGCGCGGGTCTCGACCGTCCGCGCGTGTTCCGCGCCTTGACGCTTTGGTTTCGAGCGCGGGCGTTGCGCGCGCGCCTCTCTCAGGGTAAGCCAGAAAGAAGCAGTAAGGAGAGCCAGATGAGCCGTGCATTTGTATTCCCGGGACAGGGCGCCCAAACCATTGGTATGGGGCGGGCTCTGGCTGAGGCCTATCCAGCGGCGAAAGCGGTCTTTGATGAGGTTGACGAGGCCTTGGACGAAAAGCTGTCATCCCTGATCTGGGACGGCGATATCGAGGGCTTGACGCTGACCAAAAATGCCCAGCCTGCGCTGATGGCGACGTCGATCGCTGCGCTTCGGGCTCTTGAGGCCGAGGGCCTGACCATTGAGGATACCGCGGATTTTGTGGCGGGTCATTCTTTGGGCGAATATTCGGCGCTTTGTGCCGTCGGCTCGTTGGAGCTGGCCGATACAGCACGATTGCTGCGCATTCGCGGGCAGGCGATGCAAGAGGCCGTGCCTGTGGGTGTCGGGGCTATGGCCGCGCTGCTGGGATTGGACTTCGAGACAGCGACGGAAGTGGCCGCCGAGGCGGCGGGTGACGAAGTGTGTCAGGCAGCCAATGACAATGACCCTGCGCAGGTCGTGGTGTCAGGTCACCGTGCCGCGGTAGAGCGGGCGTTGGAGATTGCCAAGGCACGCGGGGCCAAGCGGGCCATTCTGCTGCCTGTCAGCGCGCCGTTTCATTGCGTCTTGATGCAGCCAGCGGCGGCAGTGATGTCAGAAGCGCTGGCCGGGGTGGTGATTTCAGCCCCTCGTTTGCCGATCGTGGTCAACGTGCGGGCCGAGGCGGTGACAGAGGAAGAAAAGATCCGTGCTCTGCTGGTGGCACAGGTGACCGGAGCGGTGCGATGGCGGGAATCCATATTGTGGATGGAAACCGCGGGTGTGACGGATTTCTGGGAAATTGGCGCGGGCAAGGCGCTGTCTGGGATGATCAAGCGGATTGCCAAGGAGGCCACAACGCGCGCAATCTCAACGCCTGAAGATGTGTTTGCCGCCAAAGCATCGCGGTGAGCCTGGGGTAAGGGGCCCTTGGCCCTCAGCCTTGGAGAAATGCTAGACAGAGGATGATCTGCGGGTCGTTCGGGGAGAACAGAAGATGTTTGATTTAACGGGCAAATGCGCGCTGGTCACCGGAGCTTCGGGCGGGATCGGCGGAGAGATTGCGCGGGCACTTTATGGGGCCGGGGCCAAGGTTGCGCTGTCAGGAACCCGCGAAGAGCCGTTGCGCGCCTTGGCGGCGAGCTTGGGTGAGCGGGCCTTTGTGATCCCTTGCAATCTGAGCGATTTAGCGACGGTGGACGAGTTGCCGAAGGGCGCGGCCGAGGCCATGGGCGGCTTGGATATTCTGGTCAATAATGCCGGGATCACG
>JAHEBX010000239.1 GCA_024642045.1 Pseudorhodobacter sp.
AAAATTGCCCGCGATCTTGGCCCAATCCAGAAAGATGCGTCCGCGTGTGAGCAGGGTTTCTTCGCCAAAGAGGTAAAGCATCGCGTCGAAATCTGCGGGGTTATGGGAGGGCGTGGCAAGGGTGACCTCGAAGCCTTCGGCGGCGAGCATTTGCGGCAGGGCAAAGTCGGTCGTGCCGTGAATGGGCGAGACGATGCCGCCAGAGGCGATCAGCAGGCGTTTGTGTTTGGCGGGCGTCAGCGGCAGCAGGTTTTGGGTGTCTTTGACCAAAGTGGGCGCGCGGGCGGTGATCTGGCGCGCAAGGGCGCGGTTTGCGGCAAGACCGAGGGGCGCGCTGTTGGCGGGCGCCTGGCCCAGATGCAGACCCAGAGCGGCCTTGAGCGCAAGGGTGCGGGCGATGGCCTCATCCACACGCGCGGCAGGGATTGTTCCCGCCTCGATGGCCTTGGCGATGATGGCGTGATCGGCCTCGGGGTCGTCTGAAAACAGGATGATGTCGCAGCCTGCGTTGATGCAGTCGATCAGCATTTGTGGGCGGGGGCCAAAGGCACCAAAGCCTGCCATCGGTGTGGCATCCGAGACGATGAGCCCGTTGAAGCCAAGTCGTTCGCGCAAAAGCGTATGGGTGAGGGCGCGGCTGGCAGAGGCGGGGCGGAACGCCTCGATGCCCGCGTCGGGGTCCAGGCTGCGCACAAAGGCGGGAAAGGCGATATGGGCCGACATGACCGAGAGCACGCCCGCGTCAATGGCCGCACGGTAGAGCGCGCCATGCGTGGCCTCCCACGCGTCAATGCTCAGCGGGTTGATCGTGGTGACAAGGTGCTGGTCGCGGTCGTCATGGCCTTCGCCGGGCCAATGTTTGGCGGTGGCGGCAAGGCCCGCCGCCTGAAAGGTTTTGATCTGCGCGAGGGCGTGGGTTTGGATCGTTGCAGGGTCTGCGCCAAAGCCGCGCGTGGCGACGATGGGGCTGCGAAAGGCCGCGTTGATGTCGAGGACCGGCGTGAAGGACCAGTTGATGCCCATCGCGCGGGCCTCGGTGGCCATGATCTCGCTGATCCGGGTGGTGGCAGAGGGGTCGTTGATGGCGGCAAGGGCAAGCGGGTTGGGCACTTCGGTTCCAAAGGGCAGGCTCATCCGCGAGCCTTCCAGATCGCAGGAAATCAGCAGCGGTATCTGCGCGTCATCGCGCACCGCGTCAATGAAGCCGATCTCGTAGTCCAGATCGGGGGTATAAAACCGCGTGATCCCTGCGGGGTGAAGGCCAGCAAGGCGGGCGCGTTCGCTCGGGTCCTTGCCCATCGAGATATGCACAAACAGCTGGCCCACCTTTTGCGCGGGCGTCATGGCGGCGAGGGTGGTTTCCACCCAAGCGAGTGCTGCCTCATTCAGATGAAAGGGCGCTTGGCGCAGGTGGGTCAGATCGCGCATGGGAAACCTTTGGCTTGGGATTGCGAGGTCAGGCTAGGCGTTGGATCGGCAGGCTGCAAGTCAAAGCGGGGTGCGACGTGATAGCAGATGCAAAGTCGCGCGGTGCGTGGTAGCGAGCGGGCAAAGGTCAGTTCAGGCGTGAGGGTTTACACATGGCACATCCGGCAGCTTCGGCGCACCAAGAGGTGCATTACATCAACCGCTCGGGCTGGCTGCGCGCTGCCGTTCTGGGCGCGAATGACGGCATCGTTTCGGTTTCGGCACTGATCGTCGGTGTGGCCGCGGCGGACCCCAGCCCCTCGGCGGTGCTGGTGGCAGGCATTGCGGGTCTGGCGGCAGGGGCGATGTCGATGGCGGCGGGGGAATATGTGTCGGTCAGTTCGCAGTCTGATACCGAAGCGGCAGACATCGCGCGTGAAAAGCAGGCGCTGATCGACACGCCTGCCGAGGAAGAAGCCGAGCTTGCGGCGATCTATCAGTCGCGCGGGCTGACGGCTGCGACGGCGGCACTTGTGGCGCGCGAGATGACCGAGCGGGACGCATTGGGCGCGCATGTGCGTGAAGAGTTGGGCCTGTCAGAGGTGCATACGGCGAACCCAATGCAGGCGGCTTTGGCCTCGGGGTTGACGTTTTCGGTGGCGGCGGTCTTGCCGGTGATCGCAGCGGTGCTGGCCCCCGAGGGGCAGATTATTCCGACGGTGGTCGGGTCCACTTTGGTCGCTTTGGCTGCATTGGGGGCGTTGGGCGCCAAGGCGGGCGGGGCGCCGCTGTTGCGTCCGACGTTGAGGGTGCTGTTCTGGGGGGCGGCTGCAATGGCGATCACAGCGGGCGTGGGGCGGTTGTTTGGCGTCAGCGTCTAGGCGAGGTGATGGCCGCGCAGCGACGACAGCAGCGTGTCCTTGGATGTGGTCAGATGCGTGCGGGCGGCCTTTAGGGCGGTTTCGGTCTGACCCTGTTCCAGCGCGTCGATGATGCACAGATGTTCACGGATCGCAGCCTCGTTACGGATGCGTTCCATCGTCTTATCCCATTGATAATGGTAGTGGAAAATCAGGCTGATAACCTTTTGAAATTCAGCCACAAAGCGGTTTCTGACCACGGAATTCAGCAGGGCATGAAAGCGGCCATCCAAGGGCGAGAAGTCGTGGAAATCGCGGTCGATGCGCGCCAGCAGGTCAAGGTGTTCGGCCTTGATCTGCGCCAGCGCTGCCCAAGCAGGATGGCTGCGCGGCAGGTCGATCAGCGCGCGGATGGCGTTCAGTTCCAGCACTTGGCGAAAGTCTGAAAGCTCGACCGCGTAGTCGGCGGTAAAGCCCAAGAGCCGCCAACCGCCGCGCGGGCGACGCTCGATCAGGCCGGACTGGCCGAGGCTGGCCAGAAATTCCTGCAACAGATGCGGGGGCACGTTGAACTGGCGGGCCAGTTGCGTGACGTTCAGGGCGGTGCCAGCGGGCACATCAAAGCGCAACACCCAATCCAGAAACCGCGCCTCGAGCGAGTCGCGGCTGACATAATCGTCGCGCAGCGGGACGATGTCAGCGGGGCGGGGCGCGCGCAGCAGGGTCTTTTCGCGGCCGTTGATCTGCACGACCTTTGCCTCTGCCAGTTTGGCCAGAACCGCCCGCACCACCGTGCGCGACACGCCAAGCTGCGCTGCAAGTTGCACTTCGGATGCAAGGCTGCTGCCAACGGCCAGCCCCGCAAGGCTGTCGAGCAGGTCATTGTGGGCTTGGCGAAAGCGCGTGTCAGTGCGGGCCACAGCGGGTCCTCCTGTTTAAATGATTTAAAAAATTAAAAACAGTTGTCAAGCGGATTGGCGGTGGTCATCGTGTCTTTAATGATAAAAATCATGCAGGCCTGAGTCGCTTTGGGAGGAGCAAGGGTGTGAAGGACGGAGGCGCGA
>JAHEBX010000006.1 GCA_024642045.1 Pseudorhodobacter sp.
CAGGGTGGCCACCATATCAACCTTGAGGCCGGCCGGAACGTGAACCTGCATCCGAGCTGATCGAATTGCTTCTATCAGGGCGATGACCCAGCCAATACTGCCTTCGCTAAGCACGTCGTGTAGGTCAGGATTATAGGTAGGCCAATCTGTATGGACGAGTAGTTTTTCACGCGTGCCGGTGGTGGCCCAGAGTTCCTCAGTGATAAAAGGCATCATCGGGTGCAGCATGATCATGCACTGATCCAACACCCAAGCCATCGTTGCGCGGGTTTCGGCAGCATCCGGCCCGTCAAACAAGGGTTTGGCGAATTCTACATACCAATCGCAAACTTGGCCCCAAACGAATTTATAAAGTGCATCTGCCGCGCTATCGAAGCGGTAGTTGTCAAGCGCATCGTTTACGGCAAGCAAGGTCTTTGCGGTTTCAGCGAGAATCCACTTGTTCACCTTTGCGGACGGTTGCGGGGCAGGGCCGGTCTTGTGGCCTTCCCAAACGCCATTCATTTCGGCGAAACGGCAGGCGTTCCACAGCTTGGTGCCAAAGTTGCGATAGCCCGCGATGCGTTGGGTGTCGAGCTTGAGCGTGCCGCCAAGGCTGGCCATCGCGGCATTGGCAAAGCGCAAGGCATCGGCGCCGAATTCGTCGATGATCTCGAGCGGGTCGATGACGTTGCCCAAGGATTTCGACATCTTCTTGCCCTTGGCGTCGCGCACAAGGCCGTGCAGGTAGACGGTCTTGAACGGAACCTCATCCACCACGGCCAGCTGCATCATCATCATGCGGGCGACCCAGAAGAAGATGATATCGGCCCCGGTGATCAGGGTCGAGGTGGGGAAATATTTCGCGAGTTCAGGGGTTTGCTCGGGCCACCCAAGGGTGCCGATGGGCCAGAGGCCGGAGGAGAACCATGTGTCGAGCACGTCGGGGTCGCGCCAGACGGGGTAGGTCAGATGGGTCGGGTCCTGGCTGAGGTTATAGTCGGCAAGCGAAGCCGCGAGGGTTGCCACGGCCGCATGACGGTCGGCCACCTCGACGATGCGAGCTGCGTTGAGCGGGTGGGGCAAGCCTGCAAGGGCGTCGCGGAACTGTTCGGTCACCCCGTTCAGGTCGGCAGCACAGCGCAGGATCGAGTCGCGGTCGAGATAGCCCCCGTCGCCAAGCACACCAAGGATTTCCACCTCGTCCAGCGCATTGTCGCCTTCATCATCCTTGAAGCCGGGCGCATCGAGGTCAAGGCCATACCAAACCGGAATCTGGTGGCCCCACCACAATTGGCGCGAGATGCACCACGGCTCGATGTTCTCCAGCCAGTGGAAATAGGTTTTCTCGCCCGATTCCGGCATGATCTTGGTGGCACCGGAGCGGACAGCCTCCAAAGCGGGTTCCACGATCTTTGCGGTGTCGACGAACCATTGGTCGGTCAGCATCGGCTCGATGACGACCTTCGAGCGGTCGCCAAAGGGCTGCATGATCTTTTTGGATTCAACAAACGGCTCGCGGGTCAAATGCTCGCTGCCGGTTTCGGGGTCGATTTCCGACATCAGGATCGAGACGGAGAGGCCAAGCGCGTTGATGTCGGCGATCACGGCCTTGCGGGCCTCGAACCGATCAAGGCCGCGGTATTTCTCGGGCACGAGGTTAAGACTGTCGACCTCAGACTCGGTCGTGGGCGCGCCTGCCGCGATTTCGCGGGCACGCTTGACTGCCTCGGCATAAGGCGCCCCGTCAGCACGCATATGGGCGCGGGTGTCCATCAGGCGGTAGCACGGCAAATTGTTGCGTTTGGCGACGGCATAGTCGTTGAAATCATGCGCGCCGGTGATTTTCACCGCGCCCGAGCCAAAGGTCGGGTCGGGGTATTCATCGGCGATGATCGGGATCAGGCGGTCGCAGAGCGGCAGGTGCACCATCTTGCCGATGATGGACTGATAACGTGCGTCGGAGGGATGCACCGCAACAGCGCCATCACCCAGCATGGTTTCGGGCCGCGTTGTGGCGATCGAGATATAGTCGCGCTTTTCGCGCAGGGTGACCGCGCCGTCTTCGTCTTTTTCAACGTATTCATAGGTTTCGCCATTCGCGAGGCGATATTTGAAATGCCACATATGGCCCGCGACTTCGAGGTTTTCAACTTCGAGGTCAGATATGGCGGTCTCAAAATGGGGGTCCCAGTTGACCAGACGCTTGCCGCGATAGATCAGGCCTTTGTTGTACATATCGACAAAGACCTTGGTCACCGCATCGGGGAAGTTGCCCGACATGGTGAAGGCCTCGCGGTCCCAATCACAAGAGGCCCCCAGCCGTTTGAGCTGGTTGATGATGGTGCCGCCGGATTGATCCTTCCACTCCCAAACCTTGGCCAGGAAGGCGTCGCGGCCCATCTCGCGACGGCTTGGCGCCTTAGCCTTGGCCAGCTCGCGTTCGACCACCATCTGCGTGGCAATGCCCGCGTGATCGGTGCCAACCTGCCACAGCACATCATGCCCGCGCATGCGGTGCCACCGGATCAGGATGTCTTGCAAAGTATTGTTGAACGCATGGCCCATATGCAGCGAGCCCGTCACGTTGGGCGGCGGGATCATGATGGAAAATGCCTCCGAGCCCGCCCGCGCATTCGCGCCCGCAGCCCCGACCTTTTGATCGATCCAGAGCGCAGAGATCCGTGCTTCGGCCTCGGCGGGCGAGAAGGTTTTTTCCATGGGCATCGCGGTCTTCCTGATCTGGTTTGCCCCGTGTATTAGCGAAGCTTGGCGGTCAGGAAAAGGGGATTGGGGCGGCGATGGGGCGTTATCCCGAAGTGTGGCCGTTTTGGCCGCCCATCACCGCGCGGCGTTGGACCCGTCTGTTGCGGCGTTAGGGCGGGCAGAGAGGTCGGTCAGGCCCCGTCGCGCGTCTTGGGTGCGGCAAAATAGGGCCCCTCGAGATCACATACCCGCTGCGGACCGCGGCTTGCGCCTTTTGCCGATCTGCCGCCGAACGGCGCGCGCATCACGGTCTATAGCGATCTTGACCGACCGGATGAGTCGTTTTGCGAAGAGGATGTCGGTCCGCGTCAGACCCTGCCGAGACAGGTGACGGCAAGGCGTGCCCGTCTTGGCGATCCTGCGGCAGCCGCGGGTGCGTCCCCCCTCGATGGGGGGCAAGCCCGCACCTGCCCACGGATCACGCGGCTCCGACGAGGCCGAGGATGGTGCCCGTCGGGTCGGTGATTTGCAGCGTGAACTGACCGCCGGGCACAGGGTCAGGGCCGTGCAGGACCTGACCGCCGTTGGCTTTGACCTGCGCGGCCGCAGCCTTGGTCGAGGCGACGCCGAAATAAGGTTTCCAGTAGGGCGCGGTCTGCGACGTAAAGGTGCCGCCGATATCCGTGCCCCGGTGAGACAGAATATGGTAGCTCGCATCTGGCCCCATCGCCATCGAGCGCGCGACGGTCCAGCCAAACAGGCTGCCATAAAACGGCAGCGCGGCCTTGGTATCCGAGGTGATCAGGTCTTGCCATTGACCGTGGCCCAGTTTGTCTGGCGCAAAGGCGGGCGTGCCTGGGTTTTGCATCGGCAGCGGCTGCAGAATGCCAAATCGCGCGCCTTGCGGGTCGCTGAGCACGCCAAAGCGGCCGGTGCCCGGGATGTCGGCGGCGGGCTGAAGCACTTTCGCGCCCAAAGCCAGCGCCTCTTTCACCGTCGCATCGGCATCCTCGACCGAAATGTAGATCTGCCAGCCAGCAGGGTGCGCGTCATCTGCCGTGTGCAGGCCTGCGATCATCGCCCCGTCTCTTGCGCCCAGCAGATAGCTCATCCCCTGCATCCCGGCATCGCGCCAGCTCCAGCCCAGGGCCTCGGCGTAAAACCTCTGAACGGCGGCGGGGTCTTTGCTGGCCAGTTCATACCAGCAAGGCGTTCCGTGATCTGACATGGCCTTTCCTTTCAACGGCAGGGATGTCTGCGACCGATCATAGCGGCATCAGACCGCGCGATCCAGCCGGGTCGACAGGTGGATCAGGCTTTCCGACGATTTCACCCCAACCAGCGCGCCGATCTGATCCAGCACACCATCCAGCACTTGGGTATTTTCGGCCGCGATCTGCAGCAGCAGATCAAAGCGCCCCGAGGTGGTAAACACACGCTCGACTTCGCCAATGGCCTTGAGCCGGCTCAGGATGGCGGCCTGCGCGCGCGGCTCGATGCTCAGCAGAACCGAGGCGCGCAGCCGCCCCTGCCTTGCCCCTTCGCCCAGTTTCAGCGTGTATCCGGCGATGACGCCCGTGGTCTCCAGCCGCTCGAGCCGCGCCTGAATCGTCGAGCGGGCGACCTTGAGCCTGCGCGCCAGAGTGGCCACGGACATCCGTGCATCGGCCCCCAGCAGCGCCAATATGTTGCGATCCAGTTCGTCCATGCAATATGCATCCTTTTTTCGTCATTATAACGAAGAAATCTTACATTTATATAGTTTTGTTCGGTGAAGTTGTACCCCATATGCGACATCCTAAGTTGCAGGAAAAGGGCGGCTCATACGCACCTGGCCTGGTTGGAAAAACCATGCTTGTGCCTATAAAGTCGGCGCGCCCTTGTTATTTTTGACAGCGGCAACGATAAAGGCACTCCTATTTTGTTGGCAGAAAGGAACACGCCGATGGGCCTGTCCAAGACGATCTGGACCAATCCGACCGAATATCTGCGCAATCAGCATCCGGAGAATCCGGTGCTGTTTTTCGCACCGCAAGCCGTGCAAGCGGTGGCGCGGAAATTCCTGCAGGGCTTTCCGGGGCTGGTGACCTATGCGGTCAAGTCGAACCCCGGCGAAGAGGTGATCGAGAACCTGATCGCTGCAGGAATCAAGGGCTTTGACTGCGCCTCGCCCTTCGAGATTGATCTGATCCGTCGTCTGGCCCCGGATGCCGCGATTCACTACCACAACCCCGTGCGCTCGCGCGCCGAGATTGCCCACGCCGTCAAGCGTGAGGTCAAATCCTGGTCGGTGGATTCGCACAGCGAGCTGGCCAAGCTGATCGAGATGGTTCCCGTCGAGGGCTGCGAAATCTCGGTTCGCTTCAAGCTGCCGGTGGGCGGTGCGGCCTATAACTTTGGCGCCAAGTTCGGGGCTACGGCCGAGGATGCGGTGGACCTTTTGAAAACCGTGGCGGCTGCGGGCTATATTCCTTCACTGACCTTCCACCCCGGCACGCAATGCACCGATCCTGCGGCCTGGGCGTCGTATATCCGCGAAGCTGCGGTGATCGCGGCCAACGCGGGCGTCAAGATCAAGCGGCTGAACGTGGGCGGCGGTTTTCCCAATCACCGGGTCGAGGGGGTGCTGCCGCAGCTGACCGATACATTCATGACCATTGGCGACGTGGCAAAAGAGGCCTTTGGCGCCGACGTGCCTGCGCTGGTCTGCGAGCCGGGGCGCGCCCTGTGCGGCGATGCCTTTACGCTTGCGTCCAAGGTCAAGGCCGTGCGGGATGACAGCCATGTGTTCCTCAATGACGGGCTTTATGGGTCGCTGTTCGAGCTGGGTCAGATCGGCATCATCGACCGGATCGAAGTGATCTCGGACGAGGGCACCAAGCGCGAGGGCGAAACGTTGCCGCGCATCTGCTTTGGCCCGACCTGCGATTCAGTCGACCGTCTGCCCGGCGATGTGCCGTTTCCCTCTGACATTGCCGAGGGGGATTATGTCATCTGGCACGGCATGGGGGCCTATTCGACGGTGACCAACAGCCGCTTTAACGGCTTTGGCGAGTTGGGGCTGGTCACGGTCTTGAATCAGGCCGTCTAATTCCGCCGAAGACGAAACAAAATGCGCCCTTGGCTGGACAAACCCGGCCAAGGGCGTAGTTATTTTCCAAGAGCGATCTTGGAGGTGAAGATGACGAAGTTTGGCAAAGGTCAGGGCGTTGGGCGGCTGGAAGATGTTCGACTGCTGACCGGCAAGGGCCGCTATGTGGATGATATTGCACCACCAACGGCACTTTACGGCTATTTCCTGCGCTCGCAGATCGCACATGCAACGATTACCCAACTGAACCTGCAAGCGGCGCGCGCGGCCAAGGGCGTGCATCTGGTGGTTGGGGCGGATGATCTGGAGGCGATGGACGTGGTGCTGGGGATGAGCAGCACCCAAGTGCGCGCCCGCAGCGGCGGCAAAGGGGCCGCCCCCGAGCGCCCGGTTCTGGCCCGCGGCGTCGTGCGCCATGCGGGTGAGGCGATTGCGCTGGTGGTGGCCGACAGTCTTGCACTGGCGGTAGAGGCGGCGGATCTCATTCAGGTCGATTTCGAGGAACGCGAGGTGATCACCGCGCTGGTGCCGGGTGGTGCCGACATTCACCGCGAGGCCCCCGGAAATCTGGCCTTTGACTATAGTCTTGGCGACGAGGCGGGGGTGGCGGCGGCGCTGGAGGCCTCTGCGCATCGGGTGGCGCTGGATGTGGTGCACAACCGGATCATCGTCGCCTCGATGGAGCCGCGCGGTTGCTTTGCCGAATGGGATGGCGCGCGGTTGCATCTGGCGGTAAACGGGCAGGGGGTCTGGGTGCAAAAGACCGAGCTTGCCCGCCAGTTAAAGCTGGACCCAGCTTCCGTGCGGGTGACCAACCCCGATGTCGGCGGCGGCTTCGGGATGAAGGGGATGACCTACCCCGAGTATATCGCCATCGCGGCTGCATCGCGCGCACTGGCGCGCCCCGTGCGCTGGATGTCGGACCGGTCCGAGGCGATGCTGACCGACAATGCGGGGCGCGATCTGATTGCCCATGCCGAGATGGGCTTTGACGCTGATCATAAAATCACCGCATTCCGCGTTAACATTGTCTCAAATCTTGGTGCGTACAATTCACAGTTCGCACAGATGATTCAGACGGAGCTGTATTCCAAGGTGTTGACCGGCGTTTACGACATCAAAATGGCACAGATGGGGGTGTTGGGGGTCTATACCAACACCACGCCAGTTGACGCCTATCGCGGTGCGGGCCGGCCTGAGGCCAATCTGACGATCGAACGGGTGATGGATCATGCCGCGCGCGTCTTGGGCGTCGATGGGTTTGATCTGCGGATACGCAATGTGATCAAGGCGTTCCCCTATCCGTTGATTTCGGGGGCCGAGGTCGATTGCGGCGATTTCGCCAATGTCTTGGCGGTCGCGCGCACGCGGGCGGATGTCGCGGGGTTTGCGGCGCGGCGCGAGGCCTCGGCGGCGCGCGGGCTGCTGCGCGGCCTTGGAATTGCCAGCTATCTTGAGGCGATCCTTGGCTCGCCGGTGGAAACCGCGCGGGTGGTGCTGGATGCGGACGGGGGGGCCACGCTCTATGTCGGCACCCAAAGCAACGGGCAGGGGCACGAGACGGTTTATGCTCAGATGTTGTCCGAGCAAACTGGCATCGACGTGGCCTTGATCCGCATTGTGCAGGGCGACAGCGATGCGATCCCCTCGGGTGGCGGGACGGGCGGGTCACGTTCGGTTACCGTGCAGGGCACCGCGACCAAGGCGGCCGTGGGCACACTTGTGGCGGGGCTGACCGAGTTTCTGGAAACCGATGTCGGGGTGAAAGACGTGCGCTTTGACGGCGCAGTGTTCTCGGCGCCCAATTCCAACATGAGCCTGACAATGGCCGAGGCCGCCGAATGGGCGCGCGAAAAGGACCGCGCGGATCTGCTGGATATCTCTGAAACCATCAAATTGCAGGCGGGGTCTTATCCAAACGGCTGCCATGTGGTCGAGGTCGAGATTGACCCTGAAACCGGCGCGATGGTGATGGATCGCTATACGGTGGTCGATGATTTCGGCAATCTGATCTCGCCCGAACTGGTGGCAGGGCAGGTGCATGGCGGCATCGCGCAGGGCTTTGGCCAAGCGGTGACCGAGCTTGCGGTCTATGACGCGCAAGGCCAGTTGCTGACCGGCAGCTTTATGGATTACGCGCTGCCGCGCGCCTCTGATCTGCCGTTTTTCGAGATTCACCACGCGCCCACCATCACCAAGACCAATCCGCTGGGCATGAAGGGCTGCGGTGAGGCGGGGACGGTGGGGTCTTGCGGCGCGATTGGCAATGCGGTTTTGGATGCGCTGTCAGCCCGTGGCGTCAAGGCCGTTGATATGCCGTTTACCCCCGCGCGACTCTGGCACTGGTTAGAGGAGGCGCGCGCTGTCGCTGTTTGATCGCCTTCGTTCCTGGTGGCGCGGTCATCCGACAGCGGAGACCGAGCCCGCCGCCGCGCCGGAATCCGGGCGGGCGCGTGGATCGGTTGATCATATCATTATTCTGGACGGCACCCTTTCGACGCTGGAACCCGGCCACGAGGGGAATTGCGGCATCCTTTTCAAACTGTTGACAGAGGGCGGGCGGTCGGCGCATCGCACCGTCTATTACGAGCCGGGCCTGCAATGGGAAGGCTGGCGGCAATCGATGAACATCGTCGAGGGCAAAGGGCTCAATCGCCAGATCCGCCGCGCCTATGGCTGGCTGGCCAGCCACTACCGCGAGGGGGATCGTATTTTTCTGTTCGGCTATTCGCGCGGCGCCTATGCGGTGCGCAGTCTGGCGGGGGTGATCGACCGGGTCGGTCTGCTGCGGCGCGAACACGCCACCGAGAGGGGCGTGCAGCTTGCCTATCGCCACTATCAGAATGCGCCCGACTCGACCGCTTCGGCCGCGTTTGCGCGCCGGTTTTGCCATCAACGCCCGATGATCGAAATGGTCGGCGTCTGGGATACGGTGAAATCACTGGGCATCCGGCTGCCGTTTCTGTGGATGTGGACAGCGCGCAAACATGCGTTCCACAACCACGAGTTGGGCCCCGCGATCCGTCACGGCTTTCACGCCTTGGCGATTCACGAAACTCGGGTGGCCTTTGAGCCGGTGCTGTGGACCTGCCCGCCGAACTGGCAGGGCAATGTGCAGCAGATGTGGTTTCGCGGCGCGCATGGCGACATCGGCGGGATGATCGGCGACGATCAGTCTGCGCGGCCCTTGGCGAATATTCCGTTTGTCTGGATGCTGGATCGCGCGCAAACGGTCGGGCTTGAGCTGCCCGAGGACTGGCGCGGGCGCTATCCTTGCGACCCTGCCGCGCCGATGGTGGGCACGATGCGCGGTTGGGGGATGATGTTTCTGTTTCGTCGCAAGCGGCGGATACTGCGCGATCCATCAGAATCTGTGCATCCTTCGGCCGAGGGCCAGCGCCCGTTTTGCTGGACGCCCTGGCCGCTGACCTTGCTTTTTTGATCGACAGCGCCGAAGCTGCAGCGGGTCAGACAGGTAGGGGAATTCATGCGCAAGGTTACGGTCGCTGCAACACAATTCGGCTGCAGTTGGGATCTGCCCCGCAATACCGATCGCGCCGAAGCGTTGGTGCGTCAGGCCGCTGCCAAAGGCGCAGAGGTGATCCTGATCCAAGAGCTGTTCGCCGCCCCGTATTTCTGCCTTGAAGAACGCCCCGAGTATTTCGACCTTGCCCAACCGATGCAGGGCCATCCGCTTATCGCGCGGTTTGCTGATCTGGCGCGCGAGTTGGGTGTGGTGCTGCCGGTTTCCTATTTTGAAAAGGCGGGGCAGGCGCATTTCAACGCGATGGCGATGGTCGATGCGGACGGCAAAGTGCTGGGGAACTATCGAAAAACCCATATTCCTCAGGGGCCTGGATATGAGGAGAAATACTATTTCTCGCCCGGCGATACCGGCTATCGGGTGTGGGACACGGCCTTTGGCCGGATCGGCGTCGGCATTTGCTGGGATCAGTGGTTCCCCGAATGCGCCCGCGCGATGGCCTTGATGGGGGCGGAGATGCTGCTTTATCCAACCGCAATCGGCTCTGAGCCGCCGAGCCCCGGCTATGATAGCCAGCCACATTGGGAGATCTGCATGCGGGGGCATGCGGGGGCGAACATCATGCCGGTGATCGCCTCGAACCGGATCGGGCGCGAGGTTGCCCCGGAGGGGCGCGAGGTGACCTTTTACGGGTCGAGCTTTATTGCAGATCACACTGGTGGGCTGCTGGCCAAGGCGGGGCGCGAGGCCGAAGAGGTCGTGATCGCGACGCTTGATCTGGATGCCATTGCGTCACTGCGCCGCAGTTGGGGGATATTCCGCGACCGGCGCCCGGAAACCTATGGTGCCGTGGCCGGATTGGACGGCTTCAGCCGCTGATCTGCACAAAGGCCCAGACGAGGCCTATGAGAACGGGTTGATGGATGAGATAGATCGGCAGGCTATGTCGACCCGCCCAGGTCGCCCATCCTGGCAATCTGATTTCCGCGAATTTTGCCCAAAGACCGAGGCTTTGCCCGATTTGGCCGAGCGCAATTCCGATCAGGAAAGCGCCGAACCACGGGAATATCGGTTCAAAATCAACGGTGTAGGCGGGCAGGGTGGATAGGCCTGTAAAGCGCAAAAGATCTGCATCAAAGGCCGGGCCTTGTAGCCATCCTGCTGCAACAAGCACGAAGGCGCCTGCCGCCGCGACCACGGCTGCGGGCAAGTGTAGCGCTGCGAGGCCAAGCAGGCTGAACAGGGCGATTGCGTGCAGGATGCCGAAATAGACATAGGCGTCCGGCATGGCAAATCGTGTGGCGAGGCTGACAAGGGCAGCCGCCGCGACGATCTTGATCCAGCGGCGCCAAAAGGCGGGCCAGCGCATGGCCTGCCCATGCGCAAGATACAGCCCGAGCCCCGCCAGAACGATAAAGCTGCCCGCGACGATGCGCGCGTGCAAATAGAACGTCCATGTCCCGGCATAGCGCGGAGAGACCAGCCCGAACATCACCAGATCATAGCTGAAATGAAACGCCGCCATCCCGATCAGGGCAAGGCTGCGGGCTGCGTCGATCAGGTCGATACGCGAGGAAGCGGCGGACATGGGGCACCTTTTTCGCGCCAAGGTGCCAGCGCCAAACGGCAAGCGCAAGCGTGAAGCGGCAGCCCGGTGGGCCGCCGCCGCTTTGGGGTCAGCGATGCTTTACGTCGACATAATCGCGACGCGGCGCGCCGATATAGAGCTGACGCGGGCGCCCGATCTTTTGATTCTTTTCGGTGATCATCTCTTTCCACTGCGAGATCCAGCCGACGGTGCGCGAAATCGCGAAAATCGGGGTGAACATCGAGGTGGGGAAGCCCATCGCATCCAGAATGATGCCCGAGTAGAAATCGACGTTGGGATAGAGCTTTTTCGAGATGAAATACTCATCCGACAGCGCAATCCGCTCCAACTCCTTGGCCACTTGCAGTGTCGGGTTGTTGTGGATGCCAAGCAGTTCCAGCACCTCATCCGCCGACTCCTTCATCACCGTCGCGCGCGGATCGAAGTTTTTATAGACGCGGTGACCAAATCCCATCAGGCGGAAGCCCGAATCCTTATCCTTGGCCTTGGCAATGTATTCGGGAATGCGGTCAACGGTGCCGATTTCGCGCAGCATCTCGAGGCAGGCCTGGTTTGCGCCGCCATGCGCCGGGCCCCAGAGGCAGGCGATGCCAGCCGCGATGCAGGCAAAGGGGTTCGCCCCCGAAGAGCCCGCCAGACGCACGGTCGAGGTCGAGGCGTTCTGCTCATGGTCGGCATGCAGCATCATGATCCGGTCCATTGCTTTGGTCAGGACCGGGTTGACGTGATAATCCTCGGCCGGCACGGCAAAGCACATATTCAGGAAGTTGCCAGCGTAGGACAGCGAATTCTTCGGATAAACAAAGGGTTGGCCGACCGAGTATTTGAACGCCATCGCCGCAATCGTCGGCAGTTTGGCGATCATGCGGATGGCGGCAACCTCGCGCTGCCAGGCGTCGGTGATGTCAAGGCTGTCGTGATAAAAGGCCGACATCGCACCGACCACGCCCACCATGGTCGCCATCGGATGCGCGTCACGGCGGAAGCCACGGAAGAAATTGTGCATCTGCTCGTGCACCATGGTGTGATTGGTCACACGGGCCTGAAAGTCGTGCAGCTGGCCCTCGTTCGGCAGCTCTCCATAGAGCAGCAGATAGCAAACCTCGAGGTACGTGGACTTATGCGCCAGCTGTTCGATCGGATAGCCGCGGTGCAACAGCTCGCCCTTATCGCCATCGATGAAGGTGATCGACGATTCGCAGGCCGCAGTCGAGGTGAAGGCCGGGTCGTAGGTAAAGACATCCGCCTCGCCATAAAGCTTGCGGATGTCGATCACATCAGGGCCCAGCGTCGGCGACAACACCGGCAGGTCATAGGTTTTGCCATCAAGGCTCAGTGTCGCGGATTTGGTCGGTTCGGCCATCTTTCATCCCCAGGTTGGTGCCAACCCCGCAGTGCAGGGTGGCTTGGTTCCGGATCGGCCGAAGACGCGCTACTGGCTTGCGTCGTTCAACCGGGCAATCGTTTCGTCCTGACCGATGACGAGCATCATGTCAAAAACGCTTGGTGTGGCGCTGCGGCCAGCAAGTGCGGCGCGAAGCGGGGCAGCAAGCTTGCCAAACCCCATTCCGTTTTCAGCAGCTACATCGTTCAGGATCGGCTCCAAAACATCCTTTGTCCAGCTAACATTTTGCAAGCGCGGCGTCAATGATTTCAGTATACCACGGGATACCGTATCAAGTGATTTCGCCGCGGACTCATCAGCAACAATCGGCCGCGATGTTAGCATAAAGTGTGCTTTATCAAGTAGTTCGTGAAAGGTCTTCGCGCGTTCCTTAACAGTGTAGAGCCCCCGGCCGAGCAGGTGTTTTTGGGCCTCGGTCAGGGCGGGCAAGCCTGCTGCGGCCATGAATGCGGTCAATTCATGCAGCAGTGCAGCATCGCCCATCATCGATATGTGATGCCCGCAGGTGTTTTCCAGTTTCTTGAAATCGAGTCGCGCGGGCGCGCGTCCGATGCCGGAAAGATCAAACATCTTGACCGCTTCGTCTGTGGTGAAGATTTCGGCATCGCCATGCGCCCAACCAAGCCGCGTCAGATAGTTGCGCATCCCGGCCGCCGGATACCCCATGGCCTGATATTCTTCGACTCCCGTGGCACCGTGACGCTTGGACAGTTTTTTACCGTCAGGGCCGTGGATCAGCGGGATATGCGCCCAAACAGGGATCTCCCACCCCATCGCGTCATAGATCATCTGCTGGCGAGCCGCGTTGTTCAGATGGTCATCCCCCCGGATCACATGCGTCACGCCCATGTCGTGGTCATCGACAACAACGGCAAGCATGTAGGTGGGCGTACCATCCGATCGTAAACAAATCATATCGTCCAACGACGAATTCTGGATCACCACGCGCCCCTGAACCTGGTCGTCGATCACCGTTTCACCCGTGCGCGGCGCGCGCATTCGGATCACATAAGGCGCATCGGGGTGGGTCGCGGGATCGGCGTCGCGCCAAGGCGACTGAAACAAGGCATAAGAGCCGCGCGCCTCGGCCTCAGCGCGAAAAGCGGCGATTTCTTCTTGTGTTGAAAAGCACTTATAGGCCGTGTTGCGTGCGAGCATCTGATGCGCGACCTCGGCGTGGCGGTCTTTGCGCGCAAACTGGCTGATTGGCTCGCCGTCCCAGTCCAGCCCCAACCACGTCAGCCCCCGCAGGATTGCCGCCGTCGCCTCGGGGGTTGACCGCTCGCGGTCGGTATCCTCGATGCGCAGCAGGAACTTACCGCCCCGCCCCCGCGCATAGAGCCAGTTGAACAGCGCGGTCCGCCCGCCGCCGATGTGCAGATATCCCGTAGGCGAAGGAGCAAAGCGGGTGACGACGGGACGGGACATCAAAATTAACCTTTCGGAAACCATATCGGCGTTAGTTTGGGGTCACCTTTAGGCAAATGCGGGGGGCAAAACAAGGTGGCGGGGCTGCGCGCGATTTTGGCAGGGCCGCTTTTGCGGCTGGAGGCGGCGCGGGGACAGCTGTTTGTCTGGGTTCCGGTCTTTATGGGGATCGGGATCACGGCCTGGTTTTCTGTGCCGTTTGAACCCTCTGCAGGGGCCTATGGGGCGATCGCGCTGTTTGGGATATCCGCGGTGATGTTGTGGCGCTTGGGGCCGGAACTCTTGCAACCCTTTGCCGTGGCCGGTGCTTGCGTGGCTGTGGGCGCCCTTGCGGCAGGCTGGCGCGCGCATGATGTGGCAGCGCCAATGCTTGATTTTCGCTATTATGGTGCGGTGCAGGGGCGGGTGATCGAGATTGACCGCTCGCAATCGGATGCCTTGCGCCTGACGCTGGATCGGGTGGTGCTTGAGGATATGGCACCCGCGCGCACGCCTGAGCGAGTGCGAATATCACTGCATGATCAGGACTTTACCCCCGATCCGGGGCAAGTGGTTCTGGTCACGGCGTTTTTGGCGGCCCCGGATGGGCCTGCGGAACCGGGGGGCTTTGACTTTCGCCGCATGGCCTATTTCCGGCAGTTGGGGGCGGTGGGGTATACCCGCGCGCCCGTTGTGCTGTGGCAAGATCCCGAAGAGGGCACGCAGGTGATCAACCGGCTGCGAACTTGGCTTGCGGCCAAGATGATGGCGGCGGTGCCCAGTGAGGCAGGGGCCTTTGCGGCGGGGGCGATGACGGGGGACCGATCGGGTATCGGTTTGCAGACGGTGCAGGATCTGCGCGACAGCAACCTTGCGCATTTGCTGGCGATCTCGGGGATGAACATGGCGTTTCTGACCGGATTTGTCTTTATGCTGGTGCGCTATGGTGCGGCCCTTGTGCCAGTGCTGGCGGTTCGGGTGAATTCCAAAAAGCTCGCGGCGATCGTGGCCTTTGCCGTGGCGCTGTTCTATCTGCTGCTGTCGGGGTCGAACGTGGCAACTGAGCGCGCGTTTCTGATGGTGTGCGTCATGCTTGGGGCGATTTTGCTGGATCGGCGGGCGCTGACCATGCGTTCGGTGGCGATTTCTGCGGTGCTGCTGTTGTTGGTCGAGCCTGAAAGTCTGGGCGAGCCGGGGTTTCAGCTGTCCTTTGCGGCGACGGCGGTGCTGATCGCGGGCTTTGGTGCGTTGGACCGCGCGATCTTGCGCGAGAAGCTGCCGCGCTGGATGCTGCCGGTGTTCACGATGGTGCTGACCTCTTTGCTGGCCGGGCTTGCGACAGCGCCTTATGCGGCGGCGACCTTTAACCGCTTTACCGATTACGGGCTGCTGGCGAATGTGCTGACGGCGCCATTCATGTCGATTCTGATGGCTGCGGGGGCTGTGGCGGCGCTGCTGGCTCCGCTGGGTCTGGCCTGGCCCGCGCTTTGGGTGATGGAGCAAGCCTCGCGTTGGATCTTGTTTGTGGCGCATTGGGTTGCGGGGCTTGAGGGCGCGGTGACGGCGGTGGTGCAGCCCAGTGCCTGGGTGATGCCGGTGATCACCTTGGCGGGCATCTGGCTGCTGGTCTGGCGCGGGCGCTGGCGCTGGGGCGCAGTGTTGCCGATGGCGCTGGCGTTTGCTGGGTGGAGCGTGACCGCACGCCCTCAGGTGCTGGTCAGCTCTGACGGCTCTTTGGTCGGGCTGATGGGCCGTGAGGGGCGCGCGCTTTCGGTGCCCAAGGGCGGCGGGTTCATTGCCGAAAACTGGTTGCAGGACGATGGCGATCTGGCGGTGCAAGAAGTGGCGGCGGCGCGGGCGGGGTTCGAGGGGCCTGCCACGGCCCGCAGGTTCGAGGTTGCCGGCTGGCGCGGGGTGGCTTTGCGTGGCAAGGGAGCGGCAGAGGCCTTTGCCGCAGCGTGTCGCTCGGCTGATCTGGTCATTTTGCCGTCAGCCATCAAACCGGTGCGCGCACCCGCTGGCGGTTGCGTGGTGATAGGGCGCGAGGTTCTGGACGCCACTGGCGCACTGGCGCTGACGATCTGGCCGGATCATCTGGAACTGCGGCCGTCACGCTTTGGCGCGCGGATCTGGATGTCGGGCCGACCCACGCTGCAACAACTGCGGATCGACAAGCCCAACGCCTCAATAGCTGCGAATTAGCCCGACGAGACGGCCCTGCACCTTGACCATATGGTCGGGGATGACGCGGGTCTCATAGGCGGGATTGGCCGCCTCGAGTGCAATCATGTTTCCCTTGCGGCGGAACCGCTTCAGCGTTGCTTCGGCATCTTCGACCAGCGCCACAACGATATCGCCGTTTTCCGCCGTGGTCTGTTCGCGGATCACCACGATGTCCCCATCATTGATCCCGGCGTCGATCATGGAATCGCCTTTGACTTCCAGCGCATAGTGCTGACCATTGCCCGAGAGCATCGAGCCGGGCACGGCGACATGATGCGAGATATGGCTGATCGCCTCGATCGGCACACCGGCGGCGATGCGGCCCATGACCGGCACTTCCATCGCATAGACTGCCTCGATCGGCAGCGCATTGCGTGGGGTCTCAACGCGGTCACCTTGAATGACCTTGGGTTTGAACGCGGTCTTTTCCATCGACTCGGGCAGCTTGATGATTTCCAGCGCCCGCGCGCGGTGCGCGAGGCGGCGGATAAAGCCACGCTCTTCCAGGGCTGTGATCAGCCGGTGGATGCCGGATTTGGAGCGCAGGTCAAGAGCATCCTTCATTTCATCAAAAGACGGCGGAACACCATCGATATCCATCCGGGTCTTGATGAAATCCAGAAGTTCCAACTGCTTGCGCGTCAACATGGCTCGGCCCCCGTGGCGGTTGTTGTCGCTATGTTCTGCCCGCGTTCTTGCTTTGTGTCAAGGGCTTTGGTTCCGCTCGGGCTAGAGCGGGATATAGGTCACAGGCGTGCCCGCGCGTTGTGGCGGCGTCTCGGCGGGGACAATCACCAGCGCATCGGCCTCGGTCAGGATCGTGAGCAAAGCACTGTCCTGACGCGCAAAAGGCGTCACCGTCGGGGTGCCATCCTCGATCGAAAGACGCGCGCGCATGTAATGGGTGCGCGCGCCGTTGGCGGGCAGATCGGCACCCAGCTGCGCGGCCAGCGTCTGCGGTGCGGGGTCAAGGCCAAGCATCGCCTTCAGCATCGGGATCAGAAACAGATGGCCGCAAACGATGGCCGAGACGGGATTGCCCGGCAGGCCCAGCATCGGAATGCCCAGCACGCGGCCCGCCATCAGCGGCTTGCCCGGGCGCATGGCGATCTTCCAGAAGGCGCGCTCGAGCCCAAGGTCGGTGGCAACTTTGCCAACCAGATCGTGATCACCAACCGAGGCACCGCCGACGGTGACGATCAGATCGCAGCCTTGGGTCAGCGCAAAAACCGCCCGCAGGCTGGCTTCGGTGTCGCGGGCGATCGGCAGCAGGCGCGCCTCGCCGCCCGCAGCCTCGATCATCGCGGCCAGGGCAAAGGTGTTGGAGGCGATGATCTGATCGGGGCCGGGGTCTTCGCCCGGCATCACCAACTCATCCCCCGAGGCGATAAGGGCGACGACGGGGCGGCGGCGGACGTGCAGGTTTGGCACATTCATCGCGGCGAGCAGGGCCAGATCGTTTGGGCGCAACAGGCGCGGCGAAAGGCTTTGGCCAAGCTGGAAATCCTGACCGCGCGGGCGGATGTTATCGCCTGCGCGGGCGGCGGTGTTCAGCGTGATTTGTGTGCCGTTTGCGGTGATGTCTTCCTGGATGGCGATGCTGACAGCGCCTTGGGGCAGGGGGGCGCCGGTAAAGATGCGGGCGGCTTCGTGGCTTGCGAGTGTGCCGGCAAAGGCGTGGCCTGCACCCGCCTCGCCGATCACGGTAAAGCGGTCGCCGACAGCGGCCTCGGCACCCAAGGCGTAGCCGTCCATCGCCGAGGCATCAAACGGCGGCTGGGTCAGGCGTGCCTGCGCAGGCGTCGCCATCACGCGACCGCGCGCCGCGCGAAGTGGCACGCTTTCGGTGTCAAGCGGGGTGGTCAGGGCCAGACAGCGGGCCAGTGCTTCGGCAACCGTGATCACAGCTTTGCCTCGTAACGCCCTGATTTTCCGCCGTCTTTCAGGATAACCTGGATGCCCTCGATCACCATGCTTTTCTCAACCGCCTTGACCATGTCATAAATGGTCAGGCAGGCGACCGAGACAGCCGTCAGCGCCTCCATCTCGACCCCGGTCTGCCCGCCGGTTTTCACCGTGGCCGAGACGCGCACACCTGGGAGGCTTGCGTCGGGAGTCAGATCGAGCGTGACCTTGGTGATCGGCAGCGGATGACACAGCGGGATCAGATCGGCGGTTTTCTTGGCCGCCATGATGCCCGCCAGTCGCGCGACACCCAGAACATCGCCCTTTTTGGCGCGCCCCTCGGTGATCAGGGCCAGCGTTTCGGGCAGCATCCGAACAGCACCGATCGCGGTGGCGATACGGTCTGTCACCGGCTTGCCGGAGACATCGACCATATGCGCATGGCCCTGATCGTCGAAATGCGTGAGGCTCATCTGCCGCCCTCAGACGTGAGCGGTCGTGCAAGGATTGCGCGGGTTGCCGCGGTGACGTCGTCTTGACGCATCAGCGCCTCGCCGATCAGAAAACAGCGCGCGCCGTATCGGGCGACATCGGCCAGATCTTCGGGGGTAAAGAGGCCCGACTCTGAAACGATCAGGCGGTCTTCGGGCACATAGCGGGCAAGTTTGCGCGTGGTGTCCAGCGTGACCTCGAACGTGTGCAGGTTGCGGTTGTTGATGCCGATCAGCGGCGATTTCAGCGCGCAGGCGCGGTCCAACTCGGCGCGGTCGTGAACCTCGATCAGCACATCCATGCCCAACTCGAAAGCGGCGGCTTCCAGTTCGGCGGCCTGGGTATCCGAAAGTGAGGCCATGATGATCAGGATACAATCGGCATGCAGCGCGCGGGCCTCGGCCACCTGATAGGTGTCATAGAGGAAATCCTTGCGCAGGCAGGGCAGCTTGGTGGCGGCGTGGGCTGCGGTCAGGAATTTGTCCCGACCCTGAAACGAGGGCTCATCGGTGAGGATCGACAGGCAGGTCGCGCCACCTGCCTCATAAGCCTTGGCCAGATCGGCGGGATGGAAGTTTTCACGGATCAAGCCTTTGGAGGGGCTGGCCTTTTTGATCTCGGCTATCAGGCCATAGCCAGCGCTTGCGGCCTCGGACAGCGCGTTGGCAAAGCCGCGCGGGGCGGGGGCCGCATGGGCGGCATCCTGCAAATCGGCCAAGCTGCGCGCGGCCTTGCGCGCCGTGATTTCTTCCAGTTTATAGGCTTTGATACGGTCAAGGATCGTGGGCATATGTGCGGCCTTTCAGGCGTGGCTTAGTCGGGCAAGCGCCTCGATCTTGGCTTTGGCGGCGCCTGAATCAAGCGAAGCGCGGGCGATTTCAACGCCGTCTTTCAGGGTCGCGGCGCGGTCAGCGACCACAAGGGCTGCGGCCGAATTCAACAGCACCGCATCACGAAAGGCCCCCTTGGCCCCGTCAAGCAGCGCGCGGAACGCCGCGGCGTTTTCCGCCGGAGAGCCGCCCATGATCGCGCTGAACGGATGCGCGGGCAGGCCTGCGTCTTCGGGGTGGATCTGGAATTCGCGGATGGCGCCGTTTTCAAGCGCGGCCACCTCGGTCGGCTCGGCAATCGAAATTTCATCTGTGCCGTCGCCACCGTGAACGAGCCAGGCTTTTTGCGAGCCAAGCACCTGCAAGGTTTCCGCCATCGGGCGGATCAGAGCTGCGGAAAACGCCCCCGTCAACTGTCGCTTGACGCCCGCAGGGTTGGTCAGCGGGCCAAGGATGTTGAAGATCGTGCGGGTGCCCAATTCCGCACGCACCGGCATGACGTGGCGGGTGGCGGGGTGGTGCATCGGTGCCATCATAAAGCCGATGCCAGCCTCGTTCAGGCAGCGTTCGACGATTTCGGGACCAACCATCACATTCAGGCCCATTTCGGTCAGCGCATCGGCGGCACCGGATTTGGACGACAGGTTGCGGTTGCCGTGCTTGGCGACGGTGACGCCTGCCCCTGCAACGACAAAGGCCGTGGCGGTCGAGATGTTGAGCGTGCCCTTGCCGTCGCCGCCGGTGCCGACAATATCCATCGCGTCCGCAGGCGCGCGCACCGCATTGCATTTTGCCCGCATCACCGACGCGGCTGCGGCATATTCATCCACCGTTTCGCCGCGCGTGCGCAGCGCCATCAGAAAACCGCCCATCTGCGCGGGCGTGGCCGCCCCTTCGAACAGCGCAGCAAAAGCGGTTTCGGCCTCGGCGCGGGTGAGGGGGCGGGTGGCGGCAATGCCGATCAGGGGGCGGAGGATATCGCTCATGCCGGCACCCTATTTTCCGAGTTTGCCGCGCGGGCCGCGTCGAGGAAGTTGCGCAACAGCTGGTGGCCATGTTCCGAAGCGATGGATTCGGGATGGAACTGCACGCCTTCGATCAGCTTTTCGCGGTGGCGCAGGCCCATGATGGTGCCGTCCTCGAGCCAGGCCGTGACTTCGAGGCAGTCGGGGAGTGATTCCTTTTCCACCACAAGGCTGTGATAGCGGGTGGCGGCAAAGGGCGAGGGCAGGCCTGCGAACATACCCTGACCCTTGTGATGCATTGCCCCCATTTTGCCGTGGACGATTTCATGGCAGCGCACCACGCGGCCGCCAAACGCCTCGCCAATCGTCTGATGGCCAAGGCAGACGCCCAGCAAAGGCACGTCCTGCGCCGCTGCGGCCTTGGTCAGGGGCACGCAAATCCCTGCCTGCGCAGGGTCGCAAGGCCCCGGCGAGAGCACGATCAGTTCAGGCCGCAGCGCCAGTGCGTCCTGCACCGACATCGCATCATTGCGCACCACACGCACATCAGCCCCCAACTCGCCCAGATAATGGACAAGGTTGTAGGTAAAGCTGTCGTAGTTATCGATCAGAAGGAGCATCTTGCAGGGTCCGGTCGGAAAAAGGATGAAGGCACGGGAACTTTCGGTCTATAGAAAGCCAGTGTATAGATGGGCCTAGCGGCCAAGGGGCGTCAAGGGCAACTGACGTCTAATAACAGTGGAGACAGGTGTGATCCAGAATTTCGTGAAAGGGATCGTCTTTGGAGGCGTGGTGGCCGGGCTTGGGCTGGCGGTCGTTTCGGAAATCTCTCCGATGCCGAAAGGCGGTCAGGTCGCCGCAAATCAAGAGGTGAGTGCCTCGCAGGCAACGCCAGAAGCGATGACGACACCAGAACCGCAACCAGAGGCCGCGCAGGCCCCCGCAGCCGCGGCGCCGGTGATCGCAGAGGTGCCACAACCGAAGCCTGTGAGCGAACCCGCGCCCACCGCAGAACCAGCGCCCGCCGCAGAACCCGCACCTGCGGCTGTGCCTGCACCCATGAACAGCGCGAGTGTCGAAGCGGCCCCCGCAACCGCTGCCCCCGCTGCCCCCGCCACCGCTGACCCGTCGCCCACAGAACCAGCGCCCGCAGAACCGGCACCTGCCGTGATGCCGCCTTCGGTTGCGAGCGACGCTCCTGCGGCCCTTGCCATCCCAAGCGCGGGGGACGCGCCAGAGGTGTCTGCACTGGCTGACCCCTCTGGCTTGCCGGCAGCGCCCGATGCGCTGCCCGATGCGATGGTAGGGGATACGCAACCGCTCGCGGATGCCGAACCTGCCGCTCCACCGCCTGCGGAGGAGCCAAAAGAGGCGCTGTTGACCCCTCCGCCCGAGGCTGCTGCACCGGCGCCTGCGCAGATCGTGATGGACCCGCCGCTGCCGGTCACCGAGGCGCCAAAGGTGTTGGTCCCAGCAGAGCCGGTGGTGCTGCCACCCGCTGCAAGCCTGCCCAAAAGCGTGGAGGGCGTCACCATCGGCCGCTTGCCCACCATCGGTGCCCAGACCACGCCGGCCCCTGCATCCGAGAGCGCGAACGATGCGCCCGTAACGCCCGACGGCCCACCCGTGACCAAATACGCGCGCGCCTTCACCAATGATGCCGGCAAACCGCTGTTTGCCGTGGTGCTGCAAGATACCGGTGCTGCCGATCTCGATCGCGCAGCGCTTGCCGCCTTGCCCTTTGCTGTCAGCTTTGTGATCGACCCGCTGGATCCGACCGCCGCCGAGGCGGAAAAGATCTATCGCGCAGGCGGGCAAGAGGTGATCATGCTGGCGTCGGGCATTCCGAACGGGGCCACAGCCGGAGATCTGGAACAAAGCTTTCAGGCCAATCAAGCGGTGCTGCCCGAGGCCGTGGCGGTGATGGATGTTGGCGCAGGCGGCTTTCAGGACAACCGCCCGCTTGCCACACAAGTCGTGCCGTTGATCGCAGAGCAGGGGCGCGGGCTTTTGACCTTTGACCGGGGGCTGAACGCCGCAGATCAAGTGGCGCGTCGCGACGGCGTGCCGGCCGCGATGATCTTTCGCGAACTGGACGGCGGCGGAGAAGATGCGCCGCTGATCCGGCGCTATCTGGATCGCGCGGCCTTCAAGGCGGCCCAAGAGGGACGGGTCGTGGTGCTTGGCGCCACGCGGCCCGAGACGATTGCAGCCCTGATGGCCTGGACAGTCGAGGGGCGAGGCGCTTCGGTGGCGCTTGCGCCGTTGACGGCGGTTTTGACCAAATAAGCCCATAGGGCCGGGGGCAAGGGATGGGCGTGCCGTTTTTTCTGCTCATGGCGTCAGTTGCTGGCGTTATCGCGGCTTGGGCCGCTCAATCGCCAGAGCTGTTGATGGTGGCGGGGCCTGCGATGCTGGGCAGCTTGTGGCTTTGGCTGAAGGCGTTTGTGCTGTGGCTCGAGCGGCGGATGCGGCAGGGCGAGCCAAGCGCCTTCGAACCGGCGGAGCCGGATGGGGCGCCGCGAAGCCGGTTTGCGCGGCCTTCGCGCAGGGTGCTGCCACGCCGCCCAAAACGCCCGCCCAAACTGATCGTGGTCGATGGATCAAACGTCATGTATTGGAAGGATAACACCCCGCATTTGGCGACCCTGCTAGAGGTTTTGCGGGCGTTGGAGGCGCGCGGCTATAGCCCGGGCGTGGTATTTGATGCCAACGCGGGCTATATCCTTGCGGGTCGGTATCTGCATCACAATGCGTTCAGCCGACTGCTGCATGTGCCCGAAGAACGGGTCATGGTGGCCCATAAGGGCGAGCCTGCGGATAAGACTGTGCTGGCGGCCGCGCGGGACTTTGGCGTGCGCGTGGTCAGCAATGACCGGTTTCGCGACTGGGCGGCAGAGTTTCCCGAAGTGGCCGCGCCATCGCATTTTTTGCGCGGTAATTACCGCGACGGAGTGCTGTGGTTGCAGCCAGAGCCGGCCGCAGACCCTGTCACGGCCTAGCTGTTGCCGCGATTGGCGAACAGGCCTGCGTCCTCTGCTGCACGGCGCAGGGCAAAGCTCTTGTTGACGGTTTCCTGATATTCGGCCTCGGGGTCGCTGTCATAGACAACACCGCCGCCTGCCTGAATATAAAGCTGCTCGTCTTTCAGCACCGCCGTGCGCAGGGCGATGCAGAAATCCATCTCGCCGTTGCAGGCGAAATAGCCGACACCGCCGCCATAGACGCCACGCTTTTCGGGTTCCAGCTCGTCGATAATCTGCATCGCGCGAACTTTGGGCGCACCAGACACCGTGCCTGCGGGCAGGCCTGCCAGCAGGGCCGACAGCGCGTCCTCGCCCTCGGCAATCTCGCCCACCACGTTCGAGACGATGTGCATGACGTGAGAATAGCGCTCGATGATGAACTGCTCGGTTGGACGAACGGTGCCGATTTTGGCGACGCGACCGACATCGTTGCGCCCCAGATCCAACAGCATCAGATGCTCGGCCAACTCCTTTTGATCCGCCAGAAGGTCCAGCTCCAGCGCCTTGTCTTCCTCGGGTGTGGCGCCGCGCTTGCGGGTGCCGGCAATGGGGCGCACGGTGACTTCGCCATCGCGCAGGCGCACCAGAATCTCGGGGCTGGCGCCAATGACTTGAAAGCCGCCAAAGTTGAAAAAGAACATGAAAGGCGAGGGATTCGTGCGGCGAAGTGAGCGATAAAGTGCGAAAGGTGCAAATTCAAACCGCTGCTTCCAGCGTTGCGAGGGCACGACCTGAAAGATGTCTCCGGCGCGGATGTAGTCCTTGGCCTTTTCGACCGCGGCCTTATAGCCTGCGTGGGTGAAGTTCGAGACCATCTCGCCCACCGGGGCGGCCACGCCCAGATCGCGCGGCGTGGCGGGGGCACGGTCCAGATCGCGCAGGCCGTCCATCACCCGCTCGGCGGCCTGCGCATAGGCCGCGCGGGCCGACAGACCCGAGGCGGCCCAAGCCGGGGCCACCATCGTCACCTCGCCCTTGACGCCGTCCAGCACCGCCACCAGCGACGGGCGGATCAACACGGCATCGGGCAGACCCAGAGGGTCTGGGTTGACGTTTGGCAGGTGTTCCACCAGCCGGATCATGTCATAGCCCAGATAGCCAAACAGCCCCGAGGCCACCGCGGGCATGCCCTCGGGCAGATCAATCCGGCTCTCGGCGATCAGCGCGCGCAGGGTTTCCAGCGGATGACCGGGCAGGGCGACAAAGGCCTGCGGATCAAAGCGCGCCTCGCGGTTGATGCGGCTTTGCTGCCCGTGGCATTGCCAGATCAGATCGGGTTTCATACCGACCACGGAATAACGCCCGCGCACCTCGCCACCTGTCACCGACTCGAGCATGAAGGTGTCGGTGCGCGCCTCGCCCAGTTTCAGCATCAGCGACACAGGCGTGTCCAGATCGGCGGCCAGACGGGCATAGACCATCTGGTTCTTGCCCTGCGCCCAAGCCCGCTCAAAATCCTCGAAAGACGGCAGAAGTTTCATCGGCGTGGCCTTAGTTGGTGATCTGCGCGTTGACCGCGTTGATGGCATTCTGATCCAGCGAGATCCCCGCCTCGGCGGTAACGGCCGAGGTGTAGAGTTGCAGCGCATCCTCCGCGATTGATTTGGCGGCATTGCTGGCCACCGTCTGGCGAATCTGTTGCGTTGCGGCGGCATCCATCTTGGCAGGCTCGACCGAGGTAAGCTGCAAGACGGCCGTATAGCCCTGATCCTGCACCACCCGCACCTCATTTACCGACATCTCGAAAGCCGTTGTCACCACCGAGGCCGGTGCGTCCTTGAGCTGACCCTGACGGTCCATCGCAGCCGCGCGCGACACGATGCCAAAGCTGCCCAGACTTGCGCCGCCATCGACCGCGGTCTTGATCCGGTCGGCCTCGGACTTCAGCGCTGCGGTCAACGCCTCGGCTCGGGCGGCAGCAGCGACCTTGTCCTTGACCGCCTCAAAGGGGCGCGGGGTCGGCGGCAGGGTGCTGTCCAGCTGCATCGCGATCACGCCACCATCCGACAACACGATGGCTTGCGGGTAATCCCCCTCGGCCAGCTTGTCGGCGGCCGCCACAAAGGCCTTGTCAGCGGTAATCGGATCGTTGTCCTCCGCGCCCTTGGCGTAATCGGTCTTGCCTGCGACCATGGCTTGCTCTTTCGCCAGATCCGCAAGGCTCGCCCCGCCCGCCAGTGAGTCGTCGATGGCGTTGACCTTGTCGGCAATCGCCTTGCGCGCCGCGTCCAGCTGCTGCGCCTTGGCCAGATCGGGTTTCGCCTGCTCGAAGGTGGTTTCCTGCTTGGCCAGAATCGCGTTCATCCGGAATAAGGCAGGCCCGACGTTCGAGTTCAGTGGCCCGACGACCCCCGGTGCGCTCAGCGCATAGACGGCATCGCCTGCCGCGCCCAATTGCGATTTGGTGACATCACCCAGATCGACATCGGCCAGCGTCAGATTGCGCTCTTTGACCAAAGCCTCAAAGCTTTCGCCTGCATCAAGGCGCGCCTTGGCGGCAGCGGCGTCGGCCTCGGTGGCAAAGCCAAGCCGTTCGACCAGCCGCTTTTCCGGCACGACGAATTCGGACAAACGCTCGTTATAGGTCTGCTGCAACTTGGCCTCATCGACGGGCATGTCCTTGGCCAGATCTTCGGGCAGCAGCGCCGCATACGAAATCCGCTTGGCCTCGGGGCGGGTGTAGTCCGCGATATGCGCGGTGTAATAGGCCTGTAGGGCGGCCGCATCGGGTTCAGCCAACGGTGTCGCCAGTGACTTTTCGGTCAGGGTCAGCAGCGACAATCCGCGCTGCTCGGCAGCCCAGGCCGTTACCGTATCGGTCAGCGCATCGGGTGCGCTCAGGCCCGTGCTCACCGCCGCCTGCAGGATCTGGCGCGCCGTTTCCGATCGAATGCCCGATTCGAAACCGGCCTTGGTCATGTTGTTCTGCTTGAGCACCTGATCGTAGACCAGCTTGTCCAGCTTGCCGTCCACGCCCTTGAAGGCCGAGATCGCGCTCAGCTTTTCCGCCACGGCCGCATCGCCAATCGACACCCCGATCCGGGACGCCTCGTTGTCAAGTGCGGCATTGTCGATCACAGACTGCAGAACCTGCCGGTCTAGCCCAAAGGCCTGCGCCATCTGAAAGGTCATCGGCTGCCCCATCTGCTGCGAATAGGCATTCATCTGGTTGCGCAGCGCACGCGCATAGTCGTTCACGTCAATCTTCTGATCGCCCACCGATCCGATCGAGGTCATGCTGCCGCCAAAGTTGGTCACACCAAAGCCGCCCAAACCCCCGATCAGCATCGCCATCAGGATCCATGCCATCACCGAGGCGCCGCGGCGCGTTTTCTTCGGGGTCTCGTCGTCGGTCTGCGGTGCTTTGGCCATGGTTCTGCCTGTTCTGAAAGATTTGCAACTGTCTAAGCGGTTGACGCAAGAGGAGCAAGGCTTGCCAAACGCGCGGCAGTATTCCCCCTTTCACATTGGCCTAAATATCCTCGGGAGGGGAGCTGCGGCACGCAGCGGGGAGGGCAGACAGCCCTCCCACCCGGCCCGCCCTAGCCGCGCAGCCCCGACAATCTGCGAAAGGTCTCGGCAATCCCGGACACATCGACATTGGCAAAGGCGATGCGGATCTGGCGCGCGCCCTCAGCCGCGCCTTCGGGCTGAAACATCGTGCCGGGCAACATCAACAGCCCCGCATCGCGCACAAGCCTTTGGCAAAGCACATCCGAGCTTTCGGCAAAGGGATGCTCGACATAGGCGAAATAGGCACCGCAGCCCAAAAGCTTCCACTCGGGCAGCGCGTCAAACCCTGCCACCATCGCCGCGCGGCGCGTCAGAATCTCGGCCCGCTCGCCCGCCAGCCACTGGCTTAGGTTCTGCATGCCCCAAAGTGCTGCGATCTGGCCCAGCTGATTGGGGCAGATGGCGACAGTATCGAGAAATTTCTCGATCTGAAACAGCCGTTCGGGACTGGCCACGACGGCACCGACGCGGTGTCCGGTCAGCCGGTAGGCCTTGGAGAACGAATAGAGCTGGATCAGCGTGTCATCCCAATCCGGGTCGGTGAACAGATCGTGAGGGCGGCCCGTCCGGCTGTCAAAGTCGCGGTAGGTCTCGTCAACGATCAGCGCAAGCCCGCGCGTCCGGGCCAGATCGCGAAAGGCTGCAAGCGTTTCGGCGGGATATTCCACGCCGCCCGGATTGTTGGGCGAGACCAGCACGATGGCGCGAGTGCGCGGTGTGATCAGCGCCGCTGCGGCTTCCGCGCAGGGGATCAGGCCAGCACCTGTCGCCAGTGGCACAGCGCGCACCCCCTGCATGTCCAGCCACATCTTGTGATTGAAATACCAAGGCGTCGGCAGGATCACCTCGTCGCCCGCGGCGGCCAGTGTCGACATCACCGCGCAAAAGGCTTGGTTACAGCCTTGGGTGATCGCGGTCTGGCTTTCCTGCACAAGACCGCCGTAATGCTCACTCCACTGGCGCGCAATCTCGGCCCGCAGCGCAGGCAAACCCAGCACGGGGCCGTAAAGATGCGCCTCGGGCGTGTTGATCGCGGCATCGGCAATCGCCTGGCGCAGCGCCAGCGGTGGCACATCGACGGGGGCGGCCTGACTGATATTGATCAGCGGACGATCTGGGGGAAAGCTCACACCTTGCAACCAACGCCGCGCCTCCATCACTGGCGGCGGAAAGGTTGCGGCCATATGCGGGTTCAGCGGATGGGTCATGGCGTGTCCTATGCGATAAGCTGCTTGGCCTTGAGGGCTTTGTATTCCTGCCAGATCAGCCCGATCATGAACAGATCAAAGAACGCCAGCAGCAAGAGCATCGGTGAGCCGGTATGGGCAAATTCAAACACCTGATAGACCACGAAACCCGACAGCACGACCATCGCGGCAGGATAGGCCCAAAGCACCCGAAGCCAGAGCATGACCACCATCAGCACCTTTAGCCCGCCATGAAACATCAGGTAATAGGCGTAAAAGTTTTGCGTACTGACCGGAAACTGCGACACGGCAAGCTGTGTCCATTGCGCCATCGTGTCGGTCGAATTCTCGGCAATCTCGTAGTGGGTGATGAAATAGCGCAACCGCGCCACCAGCGGATTGGGCGTCAACAACAGACCCAAACCGGTGAGCGCCTCGGCACTGGTCAAGACCGCCTTGATCACAAGGCTCATCTCGAAAAGCCAATGCAAGACCCTCGCGAGGGTCGGGTTGGTGACAGGTTTCATTCGCTTGGCTTCAGTCTTGGCCGCGGAAAGGCTGGACATATTGCAACGCCATATCCCAAGGGAAAAAGATCCAGGTGTCCTGGCTGACTTCGGTGATATAGCTGTCCACTTGCGGCTTGCCCGAAGGTTTTGCGTAAACGGTGGCAAAATGGGCCTTTGGGTAGAGCCGGCGCACCACTTCAAGCGTCTTGCCGCTGTCCACCAGATCATCGACGATCAGAATACCGGTGCCGTCTCCCATCAGATCGGCTTGCGGCGCCTTGATCACCTGCGGCTCGGCACCTTGGGTCTGGTGGTTGTAGCTTTTGATCGAGATGGTATCGACGCGGCGGATGTCCAGCTCGCGCGCGACGATCATCGCGGGCACGAGGCCACCACGAGTGATGCCCACAACCGCCTTCCATGCGCCATCGTCTGGCCCCTTGCCATCCAGCCGCCACGCCAGCGCGCGGGCGTCGCGGTGCATTTGGTCCCAAGAGACATGGAAGCCTTTTTCGTGCGGCAAGCGGTCGGTCATGGCGGGTCCTCAGGTAACGGCGATCTTGAGCCCGAGCACGGCAAGCAGCCCGCCAAAGCTTCGGTCGATAATGGTCTTCAGGCTGATATAGGCAGTCTTTGAGCGCTGAAAAGAGAAAATGCGGGCGACAAGCGTGTTCCAGATCGTTTCATTCAGAAAAACCACGCAGAGCAGGGCGGCAATCACCCAAAACGGCGTACCCTGCGGCACCGTTCCGATAAAGATCGCCGAGAACAGCACGGCGGGTTTGGGGTTGGAAAGCTGGGTGATCAGCCCCAGCCGAAAGGCCGAGGCCGCCGAGCGGGGCGGGCGGCCGGTTTCGGCCATATCCAGCGGCTGATCGGCATCGCGCCACATCCCCCAAGCCATATGGATCAGGTATATCCCGCCAAGGATTTTCAGCCCCCACAGCAGGGCAGGCGCGGCCTGAAACAGGACCGCCAGTCCAAAAAGCGCCGCCGCTGCCCAGACCACCGCGCCCGCACCGATGCCCATTGCCAGAAAGGCCCCCGTGCGCAAACCCTCGGTTACCCCTGTGCGCGCCGACATCAGCACGGCAGGGCCGGGGCTGATCGCGGCCATCAGATGCAGCAAGGCGACGGCCAGAAAGGCGGCAAGGGTCATGGGACTAGTCTTTCCGGTTGGTGACCACGTCGATATCGGGGGCATCGACGGCCTTCATGCCGACAACATGATAGCCTGCGTCCACGTGCAAATTTTCACCCGTGGTGCCCGAACCGAGGTCCGACAGCAAATAGAGCGAGGCCTTGCCGACCTCTTCCTGCGTCACATTGCGGCGCAACGGCGAATTCAGCTCGTTCCACTTCATGATATAGCGGAAATCGCCGATACCCGAGGCTGCGAGGGTCTTGATCGGGCCTGCCGAGATGGCATTCACCCGGATGCCATCCTTGCCTAGGTCTTCAGCGAGGTATTTCACGCTCGCCTCAAGCCCCGCTTTTGCCACGCCCATCACGTTGTAATGCGGCATGACCTTTTCCGCGCCGTAATAGGTCAGCGTCAACATCGAGCCGCCGGCATTCATCATCGCGGCGGCGCGCTGGCACACGGCGGTGAAGGAATAGACCGAGATATCCATCGTCATTGCGAAATTCGCCCGGCTGGTATCGACATAGCGGCCCCGAAGTTCGTTCTTGTCGGAAAAGCCGATGGCATGGACCAGAAAGTCGATCTTGCCCCAGATCTTGGACAGATGCGCAAACAGCGCATCCATGCTGTCGTCCGAGGCGACATCACATTCGACCATTTCCGACATGCCAATGGATTCGATCAACGGCAGCACGCGCTTTTTCAGAGCATCGCCCTGATAAGAAAAGGCAATTTCAGCGCCTTGCGCGGCCAGAGCCTGTGCAATGCCCCAAGCGATCGATTTATCATTGGCAAGGCCCATGATAAGGCCGCGTTTTCCTGCCATTAGTCCGGTTGACATTCGGTCTTCCTCGCCCACCCTATTTCATCGAGAAGCTGTGTAGGCGAAAGATTGGCCTGCATCAAGGCGCGGGTTGAGCGCAAGAGAGGGAACGATGGACAGATCGGGTATTTTTGCAGGCGACGACCCCTTTGAGATCGCGCGCCGCTGGTTGGGCGAAGCCGAGGCGAGCGAGATCAACGATCCCAACGCGATTGCTTTGGCCACGGTTGATGCTGCGGGTTTGCCGAATGTGCGCATGGTTCTGCTGAAGGATATCGAGCCGGCGGCCTTTGTGTTCTACACCAACTATGGCTCGGCCAAGGCGCAGGAAATCGACGCGACGGGCAAGGCGGCTTTTGTGCTGCATTGGAAATCCTTGCGCCGTCAGGTGCGGGTGCGCGGGGTTGTCAGCCGCGAAGAGGGCGCAGCGGCGGATGCTTATTACGCCTCGCGCAGCCTCAAATCGCGGCTGGGCGCCTGGGCTTCGGAGCAATCGCGCCCGCTCAGCTCGCGCACAAAACTGATGGCCGACGTGGCAAAGGTTGGCGTGAAGTTCGGCACCAACCCACCGCGGCCGCCGTTTTGGGGCGGATTTCGTATTGTCCCTTTAGAGATGGAATTTTGGGCAGATGGCGACTTCCGGTTGCACGATCGATTCAAATGGTCAAGACAAGCGATTGAAAATGAATGGAAAATATCCAGATTGAACCCCTAACTTTCACGAAGCGTGAAATTTCGACCTGTTTGATGCCCTACAAATTGGCCTTGCATCTGGATTGGGTTTGCAGGCATGACACATGTGTGGGACATTATCTGGGGAAATGGTCCTTTTATGGCTGAAGATGAAATGGAACTGCAGACTCTGCAGGGCCGCGTGAAGTGGTTTGACCCAAGCAAAGGCTTTGGGTTTATCGTGTCGCCTGAACATTCCGGCGACATCCTTTTGCACGCCAATGTGCTGCGAAATTTCGGTCAGGGCTCTGTTGCCGATGGCGCTGCGATAACGGTCAAGGTTCAACAGACCCAACGCGGCGTTCAAGCCGTTGAGGTGTTGAAGATCGAGCCGCCCGAAGGCAGTCCTATGCCTCTGAGCGAAGAAGAAAACCTGGCGACACCAGAAGAGATCGCTGCCCTGCCGTTGGAACCCGCAAGGGTCAAATGGTTCGACAAAGGCAAGGGGTTCGGGTTCGCAAATGTATTTGGCCGGCATGAAGATGTCTTTGTGCATATCGAAGTCTTGCGGCATTCTGGCTTTGCCGATTTGGCGGCGGGTGAGGCGGTCTGTCTGCGCATTGTCGAGGGCAAGCGCGGGCGGATGGCCGTTCAGGTGGTGTCATGGGAAACGTCTACGCGGTTGTAATTGCGGCGGTTTGTGTTTTGAACGGGGCGCAGGCGCAGGCCCTGTGTGCGCCTGATAGCGTCGAGCTGCGCGGGCAGGGCGGCCTTCAGCGCTTTGGCGTCGAGATTGCCGATACCGAAGCCGAACGTGAACGCGGGCTGATGCAGCGTGACAAGATGTCGGCCTCGGCGGGGATGTTGTTTGTCTATGAAAAGCCAACCCATGCCTATTTCTGGATGAAAGACACGCTGCTGCCGCTGGATATGGTCTTTGCCGATGCCACGGGCCGGGTCACCAAGGTGCATTCCAATGCGATTCCGCAGGACCTCACGCCGATTGACGGCGGTGAGGGGGTGAGTTTTGTGCTCGAAATCAATGCCGGGCTGGCAAAACGTCTGGGAATTGTCGCCGGAACCGAGATGCGGGCGGCGGCGATTAAACAATCTGATGCGATTTGGCCCTGTTCTGACGACTAAGCACTTTTCATTTCCGAAATGGCGTCGTAAGAGACGCGCAGTCGGGGCGTAGCGCAGTCTGGTAGCGCGGCTGCTTTGGGAGCAGTAGGTCGAGAGTTCGAATCCCTCCGCCCCGACCATTCCCTTTGAACTTGTCACCGCGAAGTGCAAAACTCAGCTGTGCAGGCACGGGGGCGAAATGATCCAGTTTGACAACAGCTATATCCGGGATTTGCCCGGAAGCTATCTGCGGCTTGCGCCTGATGTGGCGCCTGCGCCCAAGCTGATCGTCTTGAACGAGGCGCTCTCAAAAGCACTTGGCTTGCGAATCGAGGATGCAGCGGGCTGGTTTTCGGGCGCGCGCCTGCCAGAGGGCGCCGAGCCTGTGGCGCTGGCCTATGCGGGGCATCAGTTTGGCGGGTTTTCAGCGCAATTGGGCGACGGGCGGGCGCATTTGCTGGGTGAGTTTCTGGGGCCGGACGGGCGGCGGTGGGATTTGCAGCTGAAAGGCTCGGGCCGCACGCCATTTTCGCGTGGCGGCGACGGCAAGGCGGCGCTGGGCCCGGTGCTGCGCGAATATCTGATCTCGGAGGCGATGGCGGCGCTGGGGATTGCCACCACGCGCAGCCTTGCGGTGGTCGCTACGGGCGAGACGATTTTGCGCGATCAGGGGCCGGTGCCGGGGGCCGTGCTGGCGCGGGTCGCCGCCAGCCACATCCGTGTCGGCACATTTCAGTTCTTTGCCGCGCGCGGCGAGACGGACAAGCTGCGCGCACTGATGGACTATACGATTGCGCGCCATTACCCCCAAGCGCATGGCCCGCTTGAGTTTTTCGCGGCCGTTGTCGAGGCCCAGGCGCGGCTGGTGGCTGAGTGGATGGGCGTGGGTTTTGTTCACGGGGTAATGAACACCGACAATATGGCCTTGTCGGGCGAGACGATCGACTATGGCCCCTGCGCCTTTATGGAGGGCTATGCGCCCGAGACGGTGTTTTCCTCGATTGATCGGCAGGGGCGTTATGCCTATGGCAACCAGCCCGCGATCATGGGCTGGAATCTGGCGCGTCTGGCCGAAAGTTTGCTGCCTTTCATCGATCCCGACCCCGAGCGTGCGGTTGATCTGGCCAATGGGGCACTGGACAGGATTTCTACGGTTTATCAGGGCGCGTTCGAGGCGGTGATGCGCCGAAAACTTGCTCTGCAGGGTGAAGAGGCGGGCGATGCGGCCCTGGTCCGCGATTTTCTGAGCGCGATTCGGGGTGTTGACTGGACCCTCGCCCAGCGCAGGCTTGCGGCGGCCTTGGGTGATGAGGCGTCTTATCTTGGCCTGTTCGACGCGCCAGAAGCAATCAGCGCATGGTTGCCACGCTGGCGCGCGCGGCTGCGCCCTGATGCGCAGGTCTGGTTGCGCTCGGTCAATCCGGCTGTGATCGCGCGCAATCATCTGGTGGAAGCGGCGTTGGACGCGGCGCAAGCGGGCGACATGGTGCCATTCGACGCGCTGCTGGCCGCGCTGCGCGACCCCTTTGGCGGTGAAGCGGGGCGCGAGAGGTTCGCGCTGCCGGCTCCGAAGGGCTTTGAGCGCTATGTAACCTATTGCGGCACTTGATTAACATTGACGCGCAGGGGGCGGGCGGCTTTAGTGGGGGGATGAACCCGCGCTCTGACATCCATGACCGATTGGCCGCTTCGCTGCGAGAAGCCCGCAAGGCGCGTGGCCTTAGTCTTGATGCGGTGGCAAAGCTGTCGGGGGTAAGCCGGTCGATGGTCAGCCAGATCGAGCGGGCGGAAAGCTCGCCAACCGTGGCGACGCTGTGGAATTTGACCCAAGCTCTGCAGGTGGATTTCGCGGGGCTGTTGGAAGGGCGCGGCGAGGCCGGGATCGAAGTGGTGCGCGCTGGCGCCGCGCCAGTGATCGGTGGGCGGGGCAAGGGGGTGTCGATCAGGATCCTGTCACCCGCCGAAGCCGTTGGCGTGCACGAGGTCTATGATTTGCGGCTGTTGGCCAATGGTCTGCTGGAGAGCGAGCCGCATAATCAAGGGTGTCGCGAGCATCTGACCGTGCTGGAAGGCCAGGTGCGTATCCGTTCGGGCGAGGAAGAACAGGTTCTGGCCACGGGCGACACGGCGCGCTATCCGGCGGACCGCGACCATGCGATTGCAGCCGAAGGCGGCGCTGCCCGCGCGCTTTTGATCGTTCAAGACAGTTGAGTTGCGCCGAGCCGGGGGGCTCGCCCCCCGGACCCCCGAGGATATTTTCGCCAGTATGAAATCCGTTAGGTTGGATTTTTATCCGTTATATTGACATAAATCGGCGATGTGGTAAATTCCGTTAAACTGGAAGGATTTCCCTTATGACAGACGTAGCTGCTTTTCTGGACCAGGTTTCTGCCACTCTGGCCTCGATTGACGCCGAAGGATTGACCAAGCGTGAACGCTTGATCGAGGGGGCGCAGGGCGCGCATGTGACGATTGGCGGGCGCAGGATGCTTAACCTGTGCGCCAACAATTACCTGGGTTTGGCGGATGACCCGCGACTGATTGCGGCGGCGCAGGCGGCGATGCAAAGCCACGGCTATGGCATGGCCTCGGTTCGGTTCATCTGCGGCACTCAGGATTTGCACCGCGCGCTTGAGACGCGGATCGCGGGCTTTCTGGGTATGGAGGATTCGATCCTGTTTGCGGCCTGTTTTGATGCCAACGGTGGGCTGTTCGAGCCGCTGCTGGGCGAGGCGGATGCGATCATCTCGGACAGTTTGAACCATGCCTCGATCATTGACGGGGTACGGCTGTGCAAGGCGCGGCGGTATCGATTTGCTAACAATGACATGGCCGATCTGGAGGTGCAGCTGCGGCGCGCGCGGGCCGAGGGAGCGCGGTTCATCATGGTGGCAACGGACGGCGTGTTTTCGATGGATGGCACACTGGCCGATCTGGGCGAGATCACCCGACTTGCGGCGCATTATGGTGCGCTGACCATGGTGGATGACTGCCACGCGACGGGCTTTATCGGGCCGCAGGGGCGCGGCACGCCCGCGGCGGCCGGGGTCAAGGTGGATATTCTGACCGGGACCTTGGGCAAGGCTTTGGGCGGGGCCTTGGGGGGCTATATCGCTGGACCGCAGGGGGTGATCGACCTGTTGCGCCAGCGGGCGCGGCCCTATCTGTTTTCGAACGCGCTGCCGCCTGCGGTGGTGGGGGCGGCGCTGGCGGCGCTGGACATTGTCGAGCGCGCCGATGATCTGCGCGCGCGGCTGGTCGAACATGCCACTTATTGGCGCGCCGGTCTGACGCGGTTGGGGTTCACACTGTTGGAGGGCCGCCATCCGATCGTTCCGGTGATGATTGGCGAGGCGCCGCTGGCGCAGGCCTTTGCGCGTGCGCTTGATGCGCGTGGGGTGATGGTTTCGGCGTTCTTTTTCCCGGTCGTGCCGCGCGGTCTGGCGCGGATCCGCACGCAAATGAACGCAGCCTTGACGCGGCAGGATCTGGATTTCGCCCTTGAAGCCTTTGCGGCGGCGGGCAAAGAGGTGGGGGTGGTGCAATGAAAGCTCTGGTCAAGGCAAAGCCCGAGGTCGGTCTGTGGATGCAAGAGCGCGCGGTGCCCGAGATTGGCCCCGAGGATGTACTGATCCGGGTCAGAAAGACCGGCATTTGCGGCACCGACATCCATATCTGGAATTGGGACGACTGGGCCGCGCGCACGGTGCCGATCGGGCTGGTCACCGGCCACGAGTTTGCCGGCGAGATTGTTGCGGTGGGCGCACAGGTGAGCGGGCTTGCGATCGGGCAGCGGTGCTCGGGCGAGGGGCATCTGATCGGCAAGCAAAGCCGTCAGAGCCGTGCGGGCAAGTTCCACCTAGACCCTGCCACGCGGGGCATTGGTGTGAACGAGCCGGGGGCCTTTGCCGAATATCTGCGCTTGCCTGCCTTTAACGTTGTGCCATTGCCTGACAGCATTGATGACGACATTGGTGCGATCCTCGACCCTTTGGGCAATGCGGTACACACGGCCCTGTCGTTTGATCTGGTGGGCGAGGACGTGCTGATCACCGGCGCGGGCCCGATCGGGATCATGGCGGCGGCGGTGGCGCGGCATGTCGGCGCGCGGCATGTGGTGATCACCGATGTGAACCCTACGCGGCTGGACCTTGCGGCCAAGGTCGCGGATGTGACGGCAGTGAACGTGGCGCAGGAGGATCTGCGCGAGGTAATGGCGCGGCTGAAGATCGTGCAGGGCTTTGATGTGGGCATGGAGATGTCGGGCAACCAGCAGGCACTGGACCAGATGGTCGAGGCCTTGGTGATGGGCGGGCGCATTGCGATGCTTGGCATCCCACCTGGCAAGTCGCCGGTCGATTGGAGCCGGATTGTCTTTAAGGCGATCACCATCAAGGGGGTCTATGGTCGAGAGATTTTTGAGACCTGGTACAAGATGATCGCCATGTTGGAAAACGGTTTGGACGTGCGCGGCGTGATCACGCACAGGTTCGGGGTGGATGATTACGAAAAGGGCTTTGAGACGATGCGCTCTGGCGCTTCGGGCAAAGTCGTGCTGGACTGGGGCTGAAGGGCAAGACTTTTTGGGGCGGTTACGGCATCGTCGGGCCTTTGGCAACGTCGTTGCCAGAGGCGACGGCGCAGGCCGCCCCGATGCGTTTTGGCAGGCAAACGCATCCGATGGTCCAAGGATTATCGTCCGACTGATCAACCCAACGTTCTGACATGCACCTGAATAGGCAAGCTGACGGCGGTCTTTAGCGGCGCCGGAACGGCGCGGTGTTGTTCAATGAACCGCGACGTGGCTGCGGCGGATCCTCGGCAACAACACGCATCGGGTGTAGTGTTCTGGGGGCTGGATACCTTGCAGGTTGCAAGCGGGTGCGTTTTGGCTGGAGGGCCAACCCAACCTTAGCGCTGTCGCTTAAATCCTTGCTTTCCAGACGTAACGGGGGCGTGTATCAATGACTTACGTGACACCCACCTTTGTGACAGGAGCTCTTCAGATGAAATCAGTAGTGCTTGCGATACCTTTGGTTTTTGCGGCTGGTCTGGCCTTTGCGGGAACATCGGTGGTGACGACGACCACCACTAAGACGGACCCAACGCTTTTTCTGGGACTGAGTTGGACCTTGGGGCAGGGTGCCTCGAGTGCGGGTGGCAGTTCGGGCATCACTCTCAAACTTCTTTCCACCAACAAGCGCAACTCTGGTGCCTTGGCCGCTGGTGTGACCTACAATTTCGACAGCACGTTTGGCTGCGATCTGGGTCTGGCCTATAGCGGCAGCGGGATGGAGACCGTGACGTTTGGCTATGATATTTGCAAGCGGGCGCCGCAGATGAGCATCGGCGCATCGGGCAAGCCCAAGACCACGACCACGACGACGGTGGTCCCGCCAGCGTAATGCAGTGTGCACATGCCTGACCGGGGCGGCCTTTGATGACCGCCCCTTCGCTGGAACGACGACGCGCTTTGCTCGTGATGTTGTCCGCAGGCGTGGCGCCCCTGTTGCCGCACGCGGGGATGGCGTCTGGCTCGCAGGATCTGGCCTCGCTCGGCGCTGTGCTTGACATTGTCTTTCCCTCTGACGCGCTGTGCCCTTCGGCCACCGAGCTGGGGGTTGATGCCATGATACGCGAGGCTTTGGGTCCGCAAGGGCCACTGTTGCAGCTTTTTACGCTGGCTTTGGGCTGGATGGACGGGATAGCGGACCGCCCGTTTCATGAGCTGCCCACGGCGCAGCGCACTGAAATCGTTGCGGCGATGGCGACGAGCGACTTCAACGAGATCCCGGGGCGGTTTTATCACATCGCCCGTGCGCTGACGTTGGAATTTGCCTATGCCGCGCCCGAGGCGCTTGGTGGCCTGCCGCTTCATCCCGCGCCGCAGCCCGAGGGGTATGCGCCATGACGATTGGCTCGGGCCATGATGCTGTGGTGATCGGCTCGGGCGCTGGCGGGGGGGCTGTGGCATGGCAGCTTTGCCAAATGGGCCTCAAGGTCTTGGTGCTGGAAGCCGGACCAGCCTTTGATCCGCCAACGGACTACCCGCTGACCACCGCCGGCTGGGAACGTCGAGGCTTCCCATCGCCGCCCGGCAGCCGGGCCATGCTGCGCTATGGCGACCTTGGCACGCTGGACCCGGACTCTGAAGACCTTGCCTCGTGGTCGCGCGGCGGCTTTCCGTGGCGCCTGCCTTCTGGTGCGGCTCGTCCGCCCTCGGATGCGGGCTATTCGCATGTGATGGGCCTTGGTGGCAGCACGCTGCACTATGTTGGCGAGTCGCATCGGTTGCATCCTGACGTCTTTCGCCGCCACAGCCTTACGGGGCAGGGCAGGGATTGGCCGTTGAGCTATGACGACCTTGAGTCGTATTATTCGCAGGCTGAACAGGTCATCGGCGTCGCCAGTGACGGCGCGGCTGATGGTCGGCCGCGCGCGGCGCCCTATCCGCTGCCACCCCACCCGCTTGGCCCGGGTGCGCGCGCCCTGGTCGCCGCCGGTGCCCGCATCGGCCAGCGGTGGCAAGTCAACCCGCGCGCGGCATTGTCGCAGCCCTACAACGATCGCCCGGCCTGCAACTATTGCGGCGGGTGCAGCCGCGGCTGTCCGCTGGGCGACAAGGGTTCGACCGACGTAACGTTTCTGCGCCAGGCCTCGCGCACTGGCCGGCTGAGCGTGGTCCCCGAGGCCATCGTAACCCGGCTGCTGGCGGGCCCCAATGGCAGGATTGTCCGGGCCGACGTCATCGTGCAAGGCCGCGCAGAAACGGTTGAGACGCCGATTTTGTTCCTTTGTGCCGGTGCCGTCCAAACGCCCCGGCTTTTGTTGCTTTCCGCCAGTGCCGATCAGCCTCTGGGGCTTGCCAACAGCTCGGATCAGGTGGGTCGCAATTTCATCGAGACGCTGGCGTGGCGATCTACGGGTCTGGTGGCGGGCCTGAAAGGCAGTCATCGTGGGCTGCCCGCAGATGCCATCTGTTGGGCGCCAGATGCGGCTGATCCCGGCGGTTTCCGCCTCAACCACACCACACTCGAGGCCGGGCTGAACGGCCCCATCGCCTATGCCAACCGGTTGCTGTCCGGCCATGGTGTCGCGTTGAAAGAAGCCTTGCGCAACCAGTTCGGCAGTGCGGTTTCTGTCGGCGCGATCGGTGAGCTTGTGCCCGACGAGCGTTCCCGCGTCACGCTTGACGCGCAGATGCGCGATGCGCTGGGCCTGCCGGTGGCCCAGATTTCCTCGGTGCTGACCCCCGCCGCACTGGACCGCTTGCGCAGGATGCGGTTGGCCGCCCGCGCCGTTCTGGCCGAAGCGGGGGCCGAGCTGGTCGAGGAAGCTGGCAGTCGTGACGCCTTTACCGCGACCCATGTCTTTGGCACTGCTCGGATGGGAACCGATCCGACCACGTCTGTCACCGACCCTTTCGGGCGCACGCATGACCATCCCAACCTCTGGGTCGCCGATGCAAGCCTTTTTCCGGGTTCAGGCGGTGGAGAGTCCCCGTCACTGACGATCATGGCCCTTGCCCTACGCGCGGCAAAAGCCGCAGCTTAGTCGTGCGTTCTCATGGAGGTAATCGCCGCGGCGAATCCGCCAATGTGACCCCGCGCCGCGCTCGGTCGACAGCATGCAACGGATCGTGAAGTGCCGACGGGTGAGCCGATCGCTCGGCAGCAGATAATCGTCGATGATCCAAGCCCGTCCTTTCGCCTGCGGCTTCATGCAGGTGTGGGCCACGGTGCTTTTGCTGTCGTGCGTGCAAAGCGAAAAGGTCGCAATGGCTTGAGAGGCGCGGATCAGAGACCAAAGCCGCGTTCATCATGCCGGTCTCATCCCGGGAAAACGGCGTTTTCGGCAGATTCTACGTCCCCATTCTGGCTAGGTAATTCTGTGGCGAGGTGTTCCAGACGTTCCGCGATGCCCTGACCCGTGTCGATCGGCGGTGCCGCCATTCCGACACCGTCAGGCACGATAGCGCCCTTGGGTTACCGTCGACCGGCGCGATAAAGCACGAAGGTGATAGACCAGCGGCTCACCGGGCATGAATATTTAAACCGGATCAGCTGACCGGGGCACTCTACACCCGCAGAGCCCTCCAGACAGGACAGCGCCTCAGAACCGATAGGACAGTCGCAGGTTCAAGACGGAACTGTCGGTTTTTAGATCGCTCAGCGGCGCGGTGTTCTTGAGCTTGTACCAGTCAAATTCGGCTCCCGCGACGATATTTGACGTTACTTTGTAGTCGACCCCGACCCCATAGGACATGCCGCGGTAATTTTGTGTCGCTCCCGTCGCGACGCCTATGCTTTGCCACGCCTGCCCGGCGACGACATAGGGGAGAACCGCGCCCCCATCAAACCCGACGCGAAGTTTCATTTCTGTTGTCTGCTTTACGGTGCGGCCGCTCGACACACCGGGCAAGACCGCGAAGTCAGGTTTCAAGGAGGAAAAGTTCAGGGCGACTTCTCCACCCACAACGAACTGGCCAAAATCATGGGTGTAGCCAGCAAACGCCCCCAATTGTCCACCAGAGCCTTGATACAAGGTCGTGCCGGGCAGAACCACGCCTTTGGACGGATACGTTTTGTCCTTAAAGTTGAGATGGCCGATCTGACCCCCGGCGTAAAAGCCGGTCCAGTCCTCTGCCAACAAAGGAGTTGCCGCTGACGCTGCCAGAAAAATAGCGAATAGTGATGATTTCAGCATGTCAGTTCGTTCCCTTGCGTTTGGTTCACGTCCCTAAAAATTATCAACCATCTCGGCCTTGTTTGTCAATTCACCGTGCCCACGATTTTCAATCGGTGGGTTGAAAATTCAACACCGTCAACCCCTTTATATTGTTGGTAAAAATTGACATGTCGTTGTCAACAACCGAAGCGCTAACCGCTTGGCCCAACAGCTGCAGAAAAAGCTCTGATTTCGAGTCGTCGGGACAGAGCGCACGCGTTGTTGGACCAATCGTGATCGTCATGGCCAGCTTGTCCAGACCCCAATCGCCGATAGCACGATTGCAATCCGCCTTGATGGTGACGCTGCCGTCGGGATGGAACCGGATCTGGTACTGGTTTGGCGACTGAATTTGGGTTGTATGGCCGTCCGCTTCAATGCCCACCATCTGCCAGGCCGTGCTGGTTAGATCTTCAATCAACGCGGCGGTCGCGGCGTCCGCCGGGTCCTTGATGACCCCGGTTTTTTGCAGCGCCTCGGCTGCCGATGCTGCGCCGAGCTCCATCACGTTCTCGGACGACGTAGCCCATGCCACTACGGAAATGCCGCTATCCTGAAACCCTGCGACATCCGAGGCGTAACCCGGTGTCTGACCGCCATGACCCCAAAGACCCGGCTCTTTTTCAGCCAGGCCGATGCCGTAGAAAGATAATGACGGTATGCCAGTCGGCAGACCGTCTTGCATTATCGCAAGCGTCTCGGAGTTGTGAAAGAGCCCGCCGGACAGGAGCGTCGACATAAAAACGTGCATATCGTTGGCCGTCGAAATGACACCCCCGGCGGCCCATCCTTGCGACATGTTCCAAGAGGTGGCCTCGATCTCAAAAGGTGCGCGTTGAAAGGATCTGGGCAGACCGAACTCGGCACGTGGCACGCCGTCCCAAAGGAAGGTGTCTTTCATGCCAAGGGGGGCAAAAATGCGCGTCTGGTAAACGTCACCGATCGGCTTTTGTTCAAGCTTTTCGATCACAAGACCCAGCAGCACAAATCCGGTATTGCTATAGGACCAAGCGCCATCCGATCCCGGTGCAAACTGCGGTTTCCCATGGGCGAGCGCAAAGCCGACCAGATCTTCGGGCCTGTAGCCTTTGCGCATGGCATCGGGTTCGGCGAAGTCGCCCTCGATGATCCCGGGCGTGCCGTCAGGCGCGTTGTCGGTATAGCTGAATACGCCAGATCTGTGCTGCGCCAGTTGTCGGAGCGTTACGGCCTTGCCGTAGGGAAGGGCGGCTGCGATTTCCGGCAAGTATTTTGACAGCGGATCGTCAAGTTGCAACGCTCCTTCTTCAACCAGTTGCAACAGGACCGTTGCCGTCATCATCTTGGTATTACTGCCGATCTGAAAGGGAGACTCACAGTCCAGTGCCACTGCGGTATCGGGGTCGGCGACGCCAATAGACCGAATGTAGCGCCAGTCAGGGCCTTTTATTGAAAGGACGGCACCCGGCGCATATCCCAAGATCCCCGCGATAGGAGAGTCCGGATCCACCGCCCTTGCCAATACTTCGTCAAGAGCAGCAACAACCGATTGCGGAGCGGTCGTCGCGATTGCGCAAGGCCCGAATGAGGCCGCCTCAGCGCTCCCGACGGATAGGAGAGCGACGAGTGCTGTAGCTCCTGCAATGGATCTGGCGCAGGTCACGAAAGGCCGCCGGAACAGCTCAAGTGCCATGAAAATCTCTCCTTTGTCACGCTTTACAACAAGGATCGGGGTCTTGCGGGGCGCGATCGTTCAGGTCCGTCGGATCAGCCGCACGACGAGCAGGATGATGACGGCACCCGCCGCCGCTGCAAGGACCGTCCCGATCAAGGATGCCGACACATTGAGGCCGAGGACAGGCAGCAGGAACCGTGCAACCATCGCTCCGGCGATGCCAAGAACAACATCGCCCCACAACCCCATGCCCGACCCTCTTACGACGAGGCTTGCAAGCCAGCCGGCAAGTCCGCCAATGACAATGATAATAAGCAAGCCCGCAAGCAGGCCGACACCTGATCCAATAGCCGTTTCCATTTTTCATCCTCTCGTGAGCGTCTTCAAAACTTGAGTTGTTGGCGTCCCGCAAGACAAGCGGAACGTGTACAGGGTCTCATTGCTATGCGCGTCGCCCTATCCATCGGCAAAGCGCAAAGAGAAGGGCGAGCGTCAGCAGCGGCGACAGCACCGCCGCGCCCATGTGCAAAGACTCGGGCAGGTTATCAATAAGCAAGACCCATGGCTGACCCAGCAAGATCACGAAGACCGCTGACACCGGATCAGCTTCCTGCCCAAAAAGGCCGAAGTGGCCGACCACAAAAATGACCAGGGCCAACACATAGGCGACACTGAAAGCATACAAGAATATTCGGCATAGCCGCATTTTATTCTTCCTTTGAGGTCAGACCATCCACACGGACCATCTGATGTTGCTGAACGACCCTAAGCTGCGACGCTCAAACCACAACAATCAGCCAAATCGCCGCGCCTGTTGGTTTTGCCGCTCCGCCCCCCCCTGATACCCTACTGACGCCGATCTATTGCATCCGCCCGACATCAACATCGAAGGCCGTTCCGCTAGTGCCCATCCTGCAAGGAGTGTGCTCGCAGCCAGAGACGCTTTCAACCCTGAAATCATGCGTGCCAAACGTTACACTTTTGACAGCAGGAACGTTGTGCGCTCTGGTGCCGCAGATACCCGCGGCACCAGCGCGGCACATCCGTGCAGCGCTTCTGCTGGCACCCGTTGCCCCCGTAACGTGTCAGGTGCGCCAGATTGCGTTCACGCTCCTTGGACCCCGTGTCATAACCGTAAACCTAATCAACACGGCCACTGGCACTCACAAACCGAACTGCGTGCAAGCCATCACGATCACCTTACTCTGAACACAACAAGTTTCCTCAATCACACCGAAATCGTAATCAAGAATTTTGGCTGACACCCATGAGTTTGCACCGTTCAATTGAACGGTCATGCTGACCCAGAGGTCAATTGAGATAACTTGGGATTAGTTGAGCGAGGATACAGTGATGCCTTCTTCGGCCCTGATGTGATCCTTGATCTCTCTGCGCAGCCACCGCACAAAGGCCCGAATTGCCGGTTCATTTGCGCGCGAAGCCTTGAAGCAGAAGTTGTAGGACCGCATCGAGGGAATTCGGGTTTCGTTCATCGGTTCCAAAAGCCCACAGCGCAGCGATTCGGCGGCCTGAAATTCAGGAACGAGGGCTACACCAACCCCCGATTTGGCCATTTCCATCGCAAGGATATAGTGGCTGCTACGGATCCAGCCGCCGCTGCGGGCCGCGTCAACATCAAGACCAATCGAGTGTCCGAAACGATACCAGTCAGCGCCCAGATTTTCGGCCTCGACTTCTGTGGTGATCATCGGAAACGGATCGAGGAAGGTGCCCGGCTTTCTGACGGCAATCAAAGATTCATCGAAGATCGGAATCGGGTCATACCCCTGCTGGACCGTGCCCGATGTAAAGATCAAGTCGCCGCCAAGACTGCTCATCTCAGGCGTCTCGGCATAAAGCCGAAGCTCTATTTCAATGTTCGGGTTCGCCGACAGGAAACGTGGAAGCCGCGGCGCAAGCCAATATGGACCAAAGGCCGAACAGACCAACAGTGTCAACTTGGCGTTTTGTCCGCCCACAGCACTGGAAATGCTTGCGTCAAGCATCGCAAACGTTTCCGTCAGATTTTCGGCAAGCCTTTCGCCCACCGGCGTCAACTTGATCCCGCGACCAGAGCGTTCAATCAGTGTCTCGCCAAGCCGGTTGGAAAGCTCTCGTATCTGATGGCTGACCGCACTCAAGGAGACCCCGATCTCGGCGGCGGTGGCCGTGATCGATAAATGGCGCGCCACGGCCTCGAAATATTGCAGGTTGCGCAACAGACGAGGGTCGCGCCTGGCGCCAAGGGACAAGACGGAATAGGGTTCTAAATTACGATCAGATTTTGTCATCTTTTCCCGCGCAGGGTTCACATTGAAACGGTGGTCCGGCATCCTGCGATGCCACGAGAAAAGCATCAATGCAAAACGAGCGATGGTCCTATGAAAACAGCCCGGGCCAGACGGGCCCGGGCTGTCGATGATAAAGACTTAGCCAACCTTAGTTCAGCATTGACATGACCTCAGCCACGCGGCCGCCGTTCGAAAGGCATTTCCAGGGGGCCCGATCCGGACCGACGCCAACCATTACAATGGTGTTCGCCTCCGAGAATTCAGAACTGATGATACTGACTGAATTGCCCGTCTGCGCCGCCACCGCGCTCAGGCAGGCCTGCTCGTCGGCCGCCGTTCCAGTGCGCAGAGGCGCGTCCATGGTGCCGGTCTGCTCGACGCATCCGGACAGGGTTACAAGTGCCGTTGCGATCACGGCGAATGTGGTGAGTTTCCTAAGTGCCATATCAGTCTCCTTGATGTTGCAGCTGGTTATAGTCGTGGAGGAACGGGGCGCCCGATCAGCCACCAAAGATGGCGGCCTCGGGAATGAAATACTGTTCTTTGCCGATGGTAATGTTGAAGGTGCCACCCTGAAGCATTGAGGTCATCTGCTGCTCTCCATCGGCTTGCGAGAAGTCATAGCTTTCCGCCGTGCCGTTCTCGAAGAAGATCAGCCGCGTGGTCCCGTCGGGCCAGGTGATCGACAGGTCGGCACTGCCGTTGCCCCGGCGGACAACGCCGAACGTGCAAGTTGTCTGCGGGGAGTCGCCACGAATGCAGTCGATCGGGCCGGTCGCGTTGAAATTGGTGCCCGGGACCAGTGCGTCGACGGACTCGACCGGAGCCTGTTCGGGAAGCTGCGTCGCGACACCGCCGAGCGCGGGATCGCTGCCCTCGATCAGGAAATCGCCCGAAGCCCAGCCTTGGTATCCGGGATCAGCCAAAGTGGCCACGTTGCACCAGCGACGGCCTTCCGCATTCTTACAGCCAAGGTTGCGCACGACTGTGCCACGCGAAAGCTTGACAATGATGCCGGCGCCCGATGACGCATCGCTGCGCAGGTTCAGCGTGCCCGCGCCCGTGGTGCGGACTTCAAAGAAATCGGGACCACCTGCCAAACCGTCGGCAAAATCATTTTGAACCATTCCTTCGCTTTTACCATCGATCCCGATGTTCAGCGTAAAATTGGCCGTCTCGGCACGTCGCGCGGCATTGCGATAGAGGTATACAGAAATCGTATACTCTCCCGACGTCGGCAAAACCCCGTCAAAACGGTTGATGTCGGGCACCATTGCTCCGATGTTTTCGCTGACGGCCAGCGCCTCGTCACCCGGGCCTTGACCGGGGCCGTAAACATTGAAGTAGGAAGAGGTATTGTCGGTGGTCATCGAAATCTGCATCGTCTGTCCGGCGTTGGCGCCCAACTTGTAAAGCACCATGTCGTAACCTTTGACGCGGTCTTTGATCGTCGTGCCGCTGGCCCCCGCAGCAAAGTGAACTTGGACTGTTCGCACATCATCCTGGGCCTGGCCCAAGCCGGGTGCGAAGGCCGCGACGGCCATGGCAAGTGTTAGGGCAATCCTTAGTTTCATCTGGTGCTCCTCTGGGTTTGGGTTCGTGCCACCGAAATCGCTTGGGCGATTTGGTCAAAGTTGAGGTGTGCGTTTCAACGCTTCAGCCACCAAAAAGAATCGTATTCGGAACAATATATTTCTCAAGTCCACCAATCATGACGACCACATCGCTTCCCTTCCATTCGGCAAAAATCTCACCCTTGCCCGTCGAGTTGATTGGCCGACCGCCGGAAAACTCGATACGGCGCTGTACGCTGGGCAGAAGCGTCACAGTCAGCGTGGCATTTCCGTTCCCGCGCCGGATGACAGTGTAGGGACAGCTTGCGATGATGCCCAAAGCCTCGCATCTGATCCTGCCGCTGGTTGTGACCGGAGCTTGGCCGGGCAGTTGCGCGGCCGTGCCGGCGGCCGGTGCGCGGGCCGGTCGCAGATAAGTGGCCGACGCCCATCCGGACCGACGCGGTTGGCCGATGCGATGGACCTCACACCAGCTTTGTCCGCTCTGATTCACCGAACAGCCAAGGTTGCGGACGACCTCTCCCATCGGCAAACGCTCGACGATACCGAAGCTGGTCGACGGTCCGGCCCGCATGTTCAGTCTGTCGCCCGCTGCGAGACCAGCGACCGCAAGATACGCGCTGCCAAGGCCAGACGGCTGGTTGCCCGGCGCGGCAGGAAGCTGCGCGGCCGCACCGCTGCGGATCGCAAGGTCGATGGTAAAGCGCGTGCTTTCACCCCTGCGCGCCGCCGCCCGGTACAGAAAGACCGAAAGAGTGTAGACGCCGTCAGACGGCAGCGTGACCTTGATGCTGTTTGGCTGCGCAACATTCGTCCCGATCTGGTTTCCGATCGCCAGTGCCTGATCGCCCGGCCTTTTCCCCGGAGCGTAAAGGTTGAAGCTGGTCCCGGCATTGGTTGCCGAAAGCGCTGCCGTCAGAACCTGCCCCTTCGCGGCGCGGACCTGGTACAGAACCATCTCGCGCCCGGTCAGCCCGCCCTGCAACCTGATAGAGGAGCTCCCTTTCGCGAATTCGACACGGGTGCTGCGCGTTTCCTGACCTTGCGCACTTACGGCGAGGGGGAGCGTCGCGCAGGCTGCAAGGATCAGCAGGGTTAGAAATGCCTTGGACGTCGCCGCGCGTATGATGC
>JAHEBX010000240.1 GCA_024642045.1 Pseudorhodobacter sp.
GGCATCTTTGTTTGACGCAGAATGGCGTTTCAGTGATGAAGCCTTTGGATGAGGGCCTGTTTGCAGCCTGCGTGTGCAATGGCCTTGGAACGGCGCGCAGCACATTGACTGGCATCGCGGCGGCCGAATTGGCGTCGGGCAAGGAAACAGCCGCGACCCGCCATTTCCTGCCCGAAACCCAACCGTCGAAATTGCCACCCAAGCCGTTTTCGACTATTGGCGCGAATGTCTTTTTGCGATGGAAGGAGTGGCGGGCGGGGGCGGAATAGCCCCCTACCCGAACGACATCACTGGCATGCCGAACAGCCCTTCATCCGGCGTGATCCCAAGTCCTGGACCCTTTGGCAGCTTGATATGGCCGCCCTCGATCTTGACACCATTTGCTGCGTCGTAGTGCCCTTCGATGTAGGGTTGCGCGATCCAGACGCCTTCATTCAGGCGCGGCTGCACCGTGGCGCCTATATGGGTGCAGGCAGCAGCAATGATATCGCCGCCCCAGGCATCGTCACACGTATGCGGCAGACTGCGCACCTCACAGATATCGCGGAACACCGTCATTGGGCGCAAGCCGCCGATCCGGGTCAGCTTCATGCCAAAGCCATCGACCAAACCTGCCCCGACAACACGCAAGATGGTGTTCAGATCCTCACCGTTTTCGTCAAGATAGATGCCGTGATGTACTTGCCCGCGGATCGCTGCAATCTCTTCGATGGTGTTGCAGGGTTGCTCGAGCACAAAGGGAATATCGCCGCATTCCCGCGACAACCGTAGTGCGTCGCGCGTGGTCAGGCCGCGATTGCCGTCGACCGCGAGCCGCATCTTGGTGCCAACACGCTCCCAGACCTTGCGGATCACCTCAATATCAACTTCGACCGGCCGCCCACCGACCTTGACCTGCATACGGGGAAAGCCTTCTGCGGCGCGCTCGGCGGCGATGCGGGAAATCTCATCCGGCTCACCGACACCCGAAGCATAGTAGGACGGCACCCGATCCGTCACCGCCCCGCCCAAAAGATCCGCAACCCTCATTCCCCAAGCCTTGCCCATCAGGTCGTGCGCGGCAATGTCGATGGCCGCCTTGGCATAGCGGTGACCGTTCAAAAGACCGTCCATACGTCGATGCAATAGGAGCGGTTGCAAAGGGTCGGCCCCGATCAGCCCTTGCGCAATCTCGGCCAAGGCTGCCCGCGCCCCTCCGGCATGTTGAGGCTGATAAACCGGCCCGATCGGGCAAGTCTCACCCCATCCCACCAAACCGCCATCGGTGATCATCTTAACGAGAGTTGTATCAAGTGACCAAACCGAGGCCGATGCCATGCGATAGGGCCCATTCTTCACCGGCAAGGCGTGCGAATAGATATGAATTTCGGCTATTTTCATGTTTCACCAAAAAAGGGCCGCGTTAAAACGCGGCCAGTTAGGGAGTGGTTTAGTATTCGGTGTTCAGAGCGTCCTCGGCGGGGATTTCGCGTTCCCTTCGCGCGATGTAATCGCGCAGCGCTTCATCAATGCCTTCATCAAGCTTCGGCTCTTCGTATTCGCCAAGAATTTTTTTCGCATAGTCCAAAGCGCGCTGAGTGATCTCGACTGAGCCTTCGGCTTGCCACTGTTCAACCGAGTTATTGTCGAACAGCTTTGGCATGAAGAATGCGCGCTGAAAGTGTTCCAGCGTGTGCGGATGGCCCAAATAGTGACCGCCAGGACCAACATCGCGCACGGCGGCCATGCCTTCGTCAAAGTCATCCCAACGCGGCCCCTCGGCCATGCGGTAGCCCATCGCGCACATCTCGGCGTCAACCACGAATTTCGCCACCGAACAATGCATCCCTGCTTCATTCCAGCCTGCCGAGTGCCAGATATAGTTAGCCCCCGCATGCAGCACCGCATTCATCGTCATCGCGGATTCGTAACCCGCTTGCGCATCAAACGTCTTGGCTCCGCCCAAAAGGTTAGAAGTCCGCCACGGCACATTATAGAACCGCGCCATCTGACCGATCATAAAGTTCATCAGGCTGATTTCCGGCGTCCCCGCCATCGGCGCCCCCGATTTCATGCTGACGGTCGACAGGTAGTGCCCGTAAATCGCAGGCGCACCTTTGCGGATCACCTGCGTATAGGCCAAGGCCGACAGCGCCTCGGCGTTCAATTGCGCCACGGCGGGCGCGACCGAGGCTGGTGTATTGGCGCCGCCAAGTACAAATGGCGAGCACAGCACCGGCTGCTTGCGCTTTACGAAAGCCCGCATTGCCGACAACATCGTCTCGTCCCAGACCAAGGGCGAGTTTCCGTTGCAATTGCCGGTCGTAACGGGCGTTTGCTCCATCACCTCACGACCAAACAGGATCTCGCACATGTCCATTACGTCTTCGGCGTTCTTGCCGCTGGTCGTCATGCCCATGAAGGTCTTGTCTGAATATTTCATCGACGAATAGGTAATCGCCAGATGCCGGTGACTGACCTTCATGTCCATTGGCTCGACGATGTGATGCGCGGTGGAATGCAGGGCCGGCGACATATGCGAAAGTTTGTGGAACATGTTCAGATCGGCCATCGTCGGCCAGCGGCGCTTGGCTTCAAGATCGCTGATGAAAGGCGCGCCGGTCATCGGGACAAAGATCGAATGCTTGCCGCCAAAGGGCAGGCTGCGTTCGGGATTGCGCGCAAGATAGGTCCAGGATGGCGGGATGGAGGCTATCAGCTCTCGCACAAGGTGGCGATCCAGATGCACCCGGTCACCCCGCACATCAGCGCCCGCACGGCGCCAGTCGGCCAGCGCGATCTCGTCCCGAAAAATGACGCCGACATCTTCCAAGATCGACATCGACGCATCGTCGATCTTTTCGACCTGCTCCGGCGTCATCGGTTCGCATTCCGGCAAACCACGCTTCAACGAAGGAAGCATTTCAAAATCAGGTGCCGCCCTCATTGCTCTGCGCGCACCGCGCCCGCCTGCACGTGTCGCTTTGACTGGGATATCGTTCATGTTGGTTCTCTCAGATATTTTCTCGTATCAGGCCGCTCATTCGAGATAGTCCACAGCCATGAGATCGACGCAAAGGTATCAATATGCGACACTGCGTTGTTCCTTAGGCCGGGTCACAGGTCGCCCGTACCTTGAACAGGGACATTGACGCCGTCAGGAGCGGGATCAAAATGGCCTGGAGCAAGGTTCAAGCCGAAGGCCAGATCAACCGGCTCAAGACCTTGAAGCGCGCGATGTACGGTCGAACCGGCCCGAACGTGCTGAAGGCCCGAATGCTTCCGTTCGACCACACAAATTGAGGATGACCC
>JAHEBX010000241.1 GCA_024642045.1 Pseudorhodobacter sp.
AAAACCCTTGACCGCTGGAACGTTTCGCTTGAACTCTGGCCGCATCCGCGACCAGTGGCATACGATGACGCGAAGCGCCAAATCGCCGCGATTGTCGCAGCATATGGCCGAACCTTTTGTGCAAATAAGCCCAATAGATGCCCATGCCTTAGGCATAGAGCCTGCCCAGATCGCGCGCGTGGCAAATGCGCAGGGCCAGGTTCTGTTGCGGGTTCTTATCAGCGATGCTGTTGTCAAAGGCGACGTTTTTGTGCCGATGCATTGGACAAGTGAATGGGCCAGTGCAGCGCGCATTGACACGCTTGTGGCTCCTGTTGTGGACCCGATTTCGGGCCAACCGGATAGCAAAGGCTCTGCGGTAACCCTGACGCGGTTTGACGCAGCTTGGTTTGGTTTTGCTGTTTGCACCGAAGAACCTAACCCGAACGCCGCCTACTGGGCCAAAAGCCGTAGTTCTGGTGGGTGGCGGCTAGAGCTTGCGGATGTCCAGCTGCCGCAGGACTGGCAGAGCTATGCCAAATCCCTGTTTGGGCTGGAAGATGTGTGGCCAACGGAGATGACCGATCAAGCCAAGGGTCTGACACGACTCGGGTTTTACCGCGATGGACGCCTGATTGCGGCGCTTTTCGTTGGCCCCGATCCCGTCGCCTTATCGAGGGATCACCTTGCAACACAACTTGGTGCCGTTGCAAAGCCCGACGTTTTGGCAGGGCGGCCACAAGCCGATCAGCCGGATCCGGGCCCGACGGTTTGTGCCTGCATGAACGTTGGGCGCAAAACAATCTTGCGCGCGATCAAAGCGGGTGCGTGCAGCGTAAACGCGCTTGGCGACAGCCTTGGCGCGGGCACGTCCTGCGGCTCGTGCCGCCCCGAACTCAACGCTTTGCTCGTCCAGACCCTACAAAAAGAGGCCGCAGAATGATTACCTTTGCACCCCCATACCTTCACGGTGTTTTCGTGGCCTTCCGCCTTTGGCTTGATGATTTCCTTTCAGTGCGCCCCCGCCAAACTGGCGGTGCTGAGAAGCCAACGCGCGGCCACGTCACCCTGCTGGGGGCTGGCCCAGGTGCCGCCGATCTGATCAGCCTGCGTGGCATGAAAGTGCTGCAAGCGGCTGACCTGATCTTTTATGACCGCCTCGTGGATCCGGCGCTTTTGCGCTATGCAAAAGCGGGCGCAGTCTGTGTGTCTGTCGGCAAAGCGCCTGGCAATCACAGCATGCCACAAGCTCAGATCAGCGCCAGACTGGTTGAGGCGGCAGAGCGCGGCCTGCAAGTCGTTCGCCTTAAGTGCGGCGATCCGGGCATCTTTGGCCGCGGCGCAGAGGAAGCCGCGGCGCTCGAAGCGGCGGGTCAGTCATGGAGCATCGTTCCAGGTGTGACCGCAGCCTGCGCCGCCGCAGCTTCGGCAAAGAGTTTTTTGACCGAGCGTGGCCAGACCGAAAGAGTTATCTTTTCGACCGGGCATCGCCGCGAAGGAGAGATCGCCGATTGGACTGCTTGTGCCGCCCCTGGAACAACGCTTGCGTGCTATATGGGCGTCTCGACGGCCGCCGAATTGCAAAGTGGTTTGCTCGCTGCCGGGTGGCCGCCGAGCTGTAGCGTTGAGATAGTTTCCAAGGCACAGACATCAGAGCAAAGGCTACTTCGTGGAAGTCTGAGCGGGCTTGCAAAACAATGTGCGTCACACAAATCGCTGAATCCTGCAATTCTCTTTGTCAGATGGCCAGCGACCTCCGCCCCAACTCTTCATCAGTTTGCAAATGCCTCAGATGGTCAGGCCAATTGCTTAGTCGATAGCTGAAATGGAGCAAGCACTTCGCTCCAAACGGCTCGTCTGATTCTGGACGTTTAAAAGTTTATCTGTAGCTCGATATGCCAAAGACTTTGCTCACGCTATTTGCTCAATTTCGCGACCTAGACGCCGTTGAAAATACGTGCATCGACCGCTTTGTCCTTTTTCCTTGAACATTAGATGGGAAAATATTTGTCCGCAAACCGCCCGATGCGAATGATCAGCACAGAAATGGCGGTGAGTGTTACAATGCGCTGTCGTTATAGCCGAGGACGTGGCGGGTTTGGTGGGCAGGAGAGAACTCATGTCCATCAAGACACTTCCCGCCCTTCGTCCTGTGCGCGCGCATGGGAATAAGGGCCGAATCGTCGGCCAGAAGCGGCCGCTGTTGCCCAAACACGTCTGGTCCATCCGTGTGCTCCTGGGCATGGCTGACAACCAGCGCGATCTCGCGTCGTTCAACATGGCCATTGATTGCAAGCTCCGGGGTTGCGATCTGGTCCGCTTGAAGGTGAATGACGTTTACGCCGAAGGCCGTGTCAAGGTGCGCGCTTCGGTCACGCACAGCAAGGCGCGCAAGTCTGTGCGCTTTGAAATAACAGAGACGACGCGCCTGTCAGTGGAGCGATGGATCAAGGATCCCGAGATGATCGGTTGCGAATACCTGTGGCCTAGCCGTGTCCATGCCAGCCCGACGTGTCCGCTGGCCGCTGCCCCCTTTATCGTTGTCGGTAGCGCAGCGCATCGATGATGATTTGAAAGGCGGGCGAGTTGTGGCGGCGGCTGGGGTAGTAAAGATGCAAACCGGAAATCGGCTGGCTCCAGTCATCAAGCAGAAGCAGCAAGGCGCCAGACGCAAGATGGGGCTGCACGCAGGCTTCGGGCAGGAAGGCAATGCCGAAACCGTCAAGCCCGGCCTGCAGGCAGGAATTGACCGAATTGAAGGTGACCTGACCTGCGACCCGCACGCGCAAATCTTCTGCACCCTTGTGGAACTCCCATGCATATAGCGCGCCGCTTGAGACCATGCGCAGGTTGATGCAGCGATGTGCGGGCAATTCTTTTGGGGTCAGCGGCGGCGCATGTTGCGCAAGATAGTCAGGCGTCGCCACTGCCACCAGACGCCCGTCCGGCGCGATCCTGACGGCAACCATATCCTTTTCAACGCTTTCGCCCAAGCGCACGCCTGCATCGAAGCCCTCGGCGGCGATATCGCGAAAGCCGTGGTCAATGGAGAGTTCAAGATTGATCTCGGGATAGGCGTGCAGGACAGGCTTCAGCTTTGGCCAGAGAACGTGTTCGACGGCGAATTCGCTGGCCGTGATGCGGACCGTTCCTGCGGGGCGGTCCCGCAGAGCGCTTAATTGCGCCAGTTCGGCGTGGATGTCGTCAAAGCGCGGCATCAGGGTTTCGATCAGACGCTGCCCCGCCTCGGTCAGCGACACGCTGCGCGTGGTGCGGGTCAATAGCCGCAGACCCAGCGTCTCCTC
>JAHEBX010000242.1 GCA_024642045.1 Pseudorhodobacter sp.
CACAGCAGGGCTGACCAGCGCGCGCGATCAGCACTGGAAGCAGGCCGCGGTCAGCGGGGCGGTGACACCCTCGGCCTCGAAGTGGAGCACAGCCCTGACCCCTGACGAGCAAACCCGCGCAAAGGCCTTGTTAGAGCCTGTTCCAGCCAATCTGCAGCGGGAAATGGCACGGTTTTTTGCTGTGGCTGATCGTTCGGATAAGGAAAACGGCTGATGCGCTTTTCGGTGATTTTGCCGGTCTACAACCGGGCCGCCAGCCTTGCCCCGGCCTTGGAATCCGTGCTGAACCAGACCCGTCCGGCGGATGAGATTCTGGTGATCGACGACGGCTCGCAAGACGATATCGAGGCGGCCCTGGCCCCTTATGCGGGGCGCATCCGCCTGCTGCGCCAAGCCAATGCCGGGGTGGCGGCCGCGCGCAATGCCGCCGTCGCGCAAGCCAGCGGCGATTGGCTGACCTTTCAGGACAGCGACGATTTATGGACGCCGACGCATCTGGAAAGCGTTGCGCGCGATCTGGCCACCGCCGGGGCGGATGTCGTCTGCCATCTGGGCGATGTGGTCTATGTCGGCGAAGGCTATGAAGAGAGCCTCTTTGCCATCAAGGCGCGCCGCTTTCCTGCAGGTGCGGCCGAGCGTCTGGAAGACCCGCTGCCGCTGGTGATTTCTGGCATGACCTTGCAGGCCGCCGCGATCCGCCGCGATGTCTTTACCCGGCTTGGCGGATTTGATGCCGAGATGCGGATGCTCTCGGACACGGCGTTTTTCTGCCAGTTGGCACTCGAGGGCGCGTTTCTGCTGACCCGTGACGAGATGGCCCGCATCCAGCGCCTGCCCGGCGATACCGACTCGATCACCAGCCTGCACCGCAAGAATACGCTTTATGGCCGCCAGATGCATGTGCGTATTCTGGAACGGCTTTTGCCGCGCAAGCTGCGCCCCGATCAGCGCCAGCTGGTCGATCGCATGCTGTCGGGCGCCGAGTTTCGCCTGGCCGAGGTCTTGCACCGCAGTGACCGGGGGGCTGCCCTGCGCATGCTGATGCAATCGGCCCGCCGCCATCCGAAACCGATCACCGGCTGGAGCAAGGCAGCGCTGGCTGCTCTCTTGGGCGAGGCGGGCTATCGCCGGGTGCTTGAGCGGCACCGTTCTCTGGACAGGAGCTGACATGGCCTTTGCGTTTTCGGATCTTTGCATCGTTGTGGCCTGCAATGACGAGGCCTGCCTTGCCCGTAACCTCTTGGCCTCACCGCTGGTGGCCGCTGGCGTGCCGGTGCATGTCGAGCGGGGCGCGCCTTCGGCTTCGGTCGCCTATAATCGCGGGCTGGACGCCACCACGGCGCCGCTGGTGATCTTTGCGCATCAGGATGTGTGGTTTCCGCCGGGGTGGGAGCAGCGGCTGGCCCGCGCCATTGCGGCGCTGGAGATTGCAGGTCAGCCTTGGGCGCTGCTTGGCCCCTTTGGCATGTCGGCCGAGGGGCAACATCTGGGCGATGTCTGGAGCACAAGTCTGGGTCGGCGCGTCGGCGCGTCCGTGACGGCCCCCCAGCCGGTGCAAAGCTTTGACGAGCTGGCCTTTGTGATGCGCCGTGCGGCGGGTCTGCGCTTTGACGAGGCGCTGCCGCTTTGGCATTTCTACGGCACCGATATTGTGCAGACGGCTTTGGCCGCGGGGCAGGGCGCCTATGTGTTTGACGCGCCCGTGGTGCATAATGACGGCTTCAAGGCACAGCTGGGCGATGATTTCACCCAAGGCTACAATTTCATCCGCCGCAAATGGCGCAGCAAGCTGCCGATCCGCTCGTCGATCCTCTGGATTACCCGCTTTGGCACGCCGCTTTGGCGCTATCGCCTAAGGGCGGGTCGCGGGCTAGAAAAGCGCCGCGCCATGGCGCTGGATACCGGGGTTGCGCCGGAAATCTATGCCGCACAATCGGGCATCGCAAAGCTGGATTAGGGCTCTAAACCGCGACTTAGAGCCTATTTTCGATTCCATGACCCTGAAAGCCGCGCCCCATCCGCCCCGGCCAGCAGCCGCGCCATCAGGCCTGCGCGATACATCCGCACAATGAACAATGCCCAGACCGCGCGAAACCGGCTGGCCAGCCCGGCGATGCGCGGCGAGGCAAAAACCTGCGGTGCATGGGCGATCACCGAAAACGGCATGGCAAGGGTTTTGAGCAGCCATTTCAGCTTGCCCTTGGCCCCCCGCGTGGCCTGCGCATAGTCATGCGCGGTCTGGCGGTCCCATTTGCGAAAGATCTCGGCAAAGCTGGTGCGGGCAGGGTGATAGGCCTTCATGTCGGCGACATAGCGGATCTTGTATCCCTTGGCCGTGGCGCGGCGGCCCCAGTCGCGGTCTTCAGCCACACCGATGCCGGCAAAGGGGCCAACCGCGTCATAGATCGGGCGCCGGACCACCAGATTGCCGGTGCCGGTAAAGCCCTCACGAGCGATGTAGCGGTCCATCCGGTAGGCAAAGATGCTCTCATAGGCCTCAAGTGCCGAGAGGTTGTGCGGATCCTTCAGCGCAATGCGGACATCGCCGCCGAGGATCTGCGCGCTTGGGTCGGCCATCTCGCGCGCGGCCACCCCAAGCCATTGCGGATCGGCCAGACAATCGGCGTCGATGAAGGCAAGCACATCGCCTGTGCTTGCCGCAATGCCGGCATTGCGCGCAGGCCCCGGCCCGGGGGTGGGCTCGGACAGCAACCGCACCCCCGGATAGGTGGCACAGACCGCCTCGGGCAGGGCCAAAGAGCCGTTGTCGACCACGAAAACCTCATCGGGCCGCCGCTGCCCGGCCATCAGCGAGGCCAGACAGCGCGCCAGATGCTCGGGCTGGTTGAGGTGGGGGATGATAACGCTGATCTGCACAGCAAGGCCTTTTCTGTCGGCAGGGGGCTGACTTCCTTTTGCCGATCCGATCCGCCTGGAGCAAGGTTTATCCGCTTGTAAAGGCGCGCTCTTGCTCCCAATGCCCTCTTTAACGCAGCGCGACCAGGCCGGTTGCGGTGGTTCCGGTCGCCAGAACATAGGCCGCCCGCAGTGGATAGACCATGCCGCCCTGCACATTGGTCAAGGTCACCGTATCGCCGCGAACCAGGGTCACGCGCAGATTGCCGGTTCCACCAACAAAGATCGCGCGGGTGGCCTGCGCCAGAGGGGTCGCATCACTGGGCGTGATCGCTACCCCTGCCTCCGCAGGAGAGGTCAATCCGGCTTGGTGGGTTTCGAAATCATCGGCCATG
>JAHEBX010000243.1 GCA_024642045.1 Pseudorhodobacter sp.
ATCAGGGCGCGCGCAATGCAGGACGCCCGATGCTGCTGGAAGGGGGGCTGGACTGGAAGCCGATGGGGTTCAGCCCCTCTGATATGGAGTTTCAAAAGACCAAAGAGGCGGCGGGGCGCGAAATTGCCACGGCCTTTGGCGTGCCGCCGATGCTGATGGGGATACCGGGTGATGCGACCTATTCCAATTATCAGGAGGCCAATCGCGCCTTTTACCGTCTGACGGTTTTGCCCTTGGTGGCGAGGGTGACAGCGGGGATTTCGCATTGGCTGTCGGTGTTTACCGGCGAGGTTGTGGAACTGCGCCCTGATCTGGACCAGATCCCTGCGCTGGCTGTCGAGCGTGACCAGCAATGGGCGCGGGTGGGGGCAGCAGACTTTCTGACGCCCGCCGAAAAACGGGTGCTGCTGGGCCTGCCGCGTCTGGCGGAGCAAGAATGACCCAGCGCCCGATCTCGGATGGCTCGCGATATGTTTATGACAGTTTCGATGCGGCCTCTGCGCGGATCGAAGCCAATGAGCGGGTCGCGCAAGAACGCTGGACGGCGCTGGATTACCGGCTGGGCCAGATCGACGCTGTGCTGGAACGATTGGAGCGGCGCATCTGGCTGGGGGTGTTTGGCGTGGCTGCCTATCTGCTGGCGCAGATCTTTGAAACCTTGATGAAAGCGACGGGAAAATGAGCATCGAAGCACAGGCGATAAAGTGGAAAATGCAAGGCGCGCCCGAGCGTAAATACCACCAGCCCGAAGCAGGGTTGACCGTGACGGACGGCACCGTGGTGGCGGGCTATGCCAGTCTGTTCGGCAAGGTCGATCAGGGCAATGACGTGGTTCAAAAGGGTGCCTATGCCGATAGCCTCAAGCGACTCGCGGAACGCGGCGGGGCGGTCAAGATGTTATGGCAGCACGACCCCACCCAGCCCATCGGTGTCTGGGACGAGGTGCGCGAAGATGCGTTGGGCCTTTGGGTCAAGGGGCGCATCCTGACCGAAGTGGACAAGGGTCGCGAAGCGGCGGCGCTGCTGAACGCGGGGGCGATTGACGGGCTGTCGATCGGCTATCGCACGGTAAAATCAGAACGCAACGGCAAGGGGCAGCGCCTTTTGTCCGAGCTGGAGCTTTGGGAAGTGTCGCTGGTGACCTTTCCGATGCTTCCCGAAGCGCGGGTTTCGGCCAAGGGCGATGCGCCCGAAGCGGAAGTCTGGCGAGAGGTAGCTGCGCTGTTTGACGCTGCTGCCGAAACTTTGGCCGGACGCAGCTAGCGGGGGCCTTTCACGACCAAACTCAAGGAAACCAAAATGACCGAGACAAAGGCTCGGGCTGGGGAAGTTTTGCCTCATGCCCATGATATGGCCGCCAATCCGGGTGCGGAAGTGAAGTCCGCGATGGCCGGATTTTTGAATGCCTTCAGTGGCTTTCAAGGCGAAGTGAAACAATCGTTGCAGCAACAGGAAGAGCGACTGAACATGCTTGATCGGAAACAGATGACCTATGCCCGCCCCGCGCTTTCGGCCCATGCCGAACTGGATGTCCCCCACAAAAAGGCCTTTGGCGCCTATCTGCGCTCGGGCGATGACGATGGCCTGCGTGGGCTGGTGTTGGAAGGCAAGGCGATGAGCACTGCCGTGGCGGCAGATGGCGGCTACCTTGTCGATCCGCAAACCGCAGACAGCATTCGTTCGATGCTGGTGTCGACTTCGAGCCTGCGTGCAATTGCCAATGTGGTGCAGGTGGAGGCAACGTCGTTCGACGTTCTCATCGACCGTTCCGAGGTCGGCTCTGGCTGGGCAACCGAGGCAACTTCGACCAGCGAAACTGCAACGCCGACCATCGAGCGTATTTCGATCAAGTTGCACGAGCTGTCAGCGATGCCGAAAGCCTCGCAGCGCTTGCTCGACGATTCCGCCTTTGATGTTGAAGGCTGGCTGGCCGGTAAGATCGCGAACCGGTTTATCCGCGCCGAGGCTTCTGCCTTTATCAACGGCGACGGCATCGACAAGCCCAAAGGCATTCTGCTTGCCCCAAAGGTTGCGAACACGTCTTGGGCTTGGGGCAACCTTGGCTATGTGCCCACCGGTGCTGCGGCTGATTTCGCGACCACCAACTCTGTCGACTGCATCATCAGCCTGGTCTATTCGCTGGGCGCCGACTACCGCGCCAATGCCGCCTTTATCATGAACTCGAAAACTTCGGGTGCCGTGCGCAAGATGAAGGACGCGGATGGTCGCTTTATGTGGTCGGACGGTCTGGCTGCGGGCGAGCCTGCGCGGCTGATGGGCTATCCGGTGCTGATCTGCGAGGACATGCCCGACATCGCGGCCAATGCCTATGCGATTGCTTTTGGCGATTTCAACGCAGGCTACACCATCGCCGAACGCCCTGACCTGCGTATTCTGCGTGACCCCTTCTCGGCCAAGCCGAACGTGCTGTTCTACGCCTCCAAGCGCGTGGGCGGCGATGTGACCGACTTTGCGGCGATCAAGCTGCTGAAAATCGCGGTGTCCTAACAACCGCACAGGATGTCCGGCCCTGAACGGGGCCGGGCATTGGACGCGCATCGCTGCCGTGCCGTCTAGCTGCTCCCCTCCGTTCAAGAGGTGCGGGATGCGCGTCCAAGTCAGCACGAATTTTCGGGAAGGGAATGGATATGACGTTAACAGAGATCACCACCCTGCCAGCCGCCGCCTTTCCGGTGCAGGCGATGAAAGACCATCTGCGACTGGGCACGGGGTTCAGCGATGATGGCATGCAGGATGGTTTGATTGAAAGCTATCTGCGCGCCGCTATGGCTGCGATCGAAGGGCGGATTGGCAAGGCGATCTTGCAGCGTCAGTTTAAGCTGATATTGCAGGACTGGCGCTCGCTTGACGAGCAAGCCTTGCCGGTTGCTCCGGTGCAAAGCCTTGTGTCTGTGACTTTGGTTGATGCCGCGGGAGTGGCTGCGCCGGTGGACCCCGAGCGGTATCGACTCATGTCGGATCTGCAGCGCCCCAAGCTGGTGGCCGCAGGGATATTGCTGCCGACCGTTCCGAACGAAGGCCAGATTGAGTTGGTGTTCGACGCGGGATTTGGGGTCGATTGGGCGGCGGTGCCTGCCGATCTGGCGCAGGCGGTCATCCTGCTTGCGGCTGAGTTTTACGAAAACCGCAACGATCAGTCACAGCGGAGTTTTGGTCTGCCTGCTACGGTGCAGATGTTGATTGAGCGGTGGCGCACTGTGCGAATTCTCGGCGGGGGTGGCGCATG
>JAHEBX010000244.1 GCA_024642045.1 Pseudorhodobacter sp.
GCGCCATCCTGCTGCCAGGCCTCATAGTTGCGCCAATCCGAGGCGATGGGGGCATAAAAGGCGGTCGAATAGCGGTCTTGGGTGTGCTGGCAGCCAAAGTAATGGCCGCCGGGACCGACGCCCTTGATCGCATCAAAGGCAAGATCGTCTTCGGTGGTGGCGGTGATCGACTCTTCAAAATAGCGCTGGATCATTTGCAGGATTTCGCAATCCATCACGAATTTCTCAGGGCTTGCGATCAGCCCGCCCTCCAGCCAGCCCGCGGCATGGTAGACCATATTGCTGCGGCTTTGCACCGCGGCCCAGAGCGAATTCGAGGTCTCCCACATCGCCTGCCCGTCCGGCACATTGGCCGCGCACGCCCCTGACGAGCGCAGCGGCACGCCGTAAAACCGCACAAGCTGACCGGTCATTTGCGTTGCGCGCATGTATTCGGGCGTCCCAAAGGCCGGCGCGCCCGACTTCATATCGACGTTCGACGTGAAGGTGCCCAGCGCCACCGGGCAGCCCGGGTTGATATATTGCAGCAGCGCCAGACCCGCCAAACCTTCGGCAATTGACAAGGCGACCGCACCCGACATGGTCACAGGCGCCATCGCCCCCGCCAGTGTAAAGGGGGTGATCACCACAGGCTGGCCGCGCCGCGCCATCCGCATCGCGCCATCCAGCATCGGATAGTCGTGCTGCAAGGGCGAGACCGAGTTGATGTTGGTATACATGCGCGGCTTGGCTTTGAACTCGGCCTCGGACAGACCGCCCGCGATGCGCACCATTTCCATCGCGTCTTCGATCCGCTCGGCACCAAGGCTGTAGGCGTGGCAGGCCTTGTCGGTCAGAGTCAGCTTTTCAAAGAGACAATCGAGATGGCGGATCGAGGCGTGGATATCCACCGGCTCGACCGGATAGCCGCTGTTGGCATGGATGCAGTTGAAATACTGGGTCAGCTTTTCGAATTCCTTGAAGGTCTCGAAATCCCCCGTGCGTTTGCCACGCTCCAGATCCCAGGCATTCGGCGGCGAGCCGACGTTCAGGAACAGGATGTGCTTGCCGCCCATGATGATTTCGCGCTCGGGGTTGCGCGGGGTGATGGTAAAGGTCTCGGGCGCGTGGGCGACCATTTCCATTACAAAGTCTTCGTCCATCTTGACGTTGGTGCCGTTGACCACGCAACCAGCCTTTTTGAGATAGCCGATGGCTTCGGGGTTCAGAAACTCGATGCCGATCTCACGCAGGATGCGCATGGCGGTGCGGTGGATCGCCTGCACGCCTTCGGCGTCCAGCGGTTCGGTCGGCCGGTCGGAGTTGACCGGGACGCGCCAGGGCATCTGGTCGATGACAGCACTGCCAGCGCGGATTTTGTTGCCAGCACGGCCCCCCGCACGGCTGCGTTTCGGGCTTAGATCAGCGGTCATATCAGCGTCCCTCCTGCGGATCAGGGTACGGATCCGGTTTGCACCAGAATGACGCAAAGCGGCGCGGCAAGAGAACCATGTTTCCGACGCCAAAGCGTCGTTTTTGCCTTACAGCAGGTCAAGCCCTTGCTTCGGCCTCGATCCAGGCGGCCAAAGCTGTGATATCGGGCAGCACGACATCGGCATGAGGACCAAGTTCGGCTGCGTCTGCGATACCTGTCAGCACGGCGACCGCGGCCATGCCCGCGCGCCGCCCCGCATCAAGATCGTGCAGGCTGTCGCCCACCATTGCGATCTGATGCGCGGGCAATCCGATCTGCGCCGCAAAGGCCATCAACTGCCCCGGTGCAGGCTTGCCCCCCCAGCCGGAATCGCAGCCCGACACAAAGGCGAACAGATCAATGACGCCGGCATCCCTCAAGTGCCGTCGCGCAGGCGCCTCGGTGTCATTGGTCGCAAGCCCGAGGATCAGCCCACGCGCGGCCAGATCGCCCAACACCGCAGGCAGATCGACGGCGGGCACCATCGGCGCAAGGCTCGCCTGCCGGTTCATCAGCGCGTTCAACGCAACCAGCGACAGCCCTGGCACATAAGGATGCAGGATCTCTGCGATTTCAGGCGTCGTCTTGGCAATCACCGGACTGTCGGGTGCAAAGTCGACGGCCACGGGGTCAAAGCCCAGCACCGCCGCCAGTGCCGCCGTGTCGCCACCCAGCTCGGCCAAGAGTGCCAGCGTCCAGGCCCCCCAGCTTTGGCGAAAGTCGAACAGCGTACCGTCCTTGTCAAAAATGACCGCTTTGATTGCCCGGCTCATGCCTGCCTCCGTTGTTTGCGCCAGTCATGGCGCGCGCCAGCGGCAAAAGCAATCAGGTCCAATGTGGCATCTGCCCGCCCGGCAACGCCGCGCGCGCCTCGCCAACCGCAAGGTAGGCGCGCCCGGTCGCATCGCAAAATCCGATCACCCGCGCATCCTCTTCCAACAGGAAATCGAGCACCCCCGCAAGGAACACCGGATCGCCTGCAAGACGCGCGAGCTGATCACGTTCTGTTCCAGTCGCGTTAAGGAACCCGTCCAGCAGCTCACCACCCAGAAGCCAAGATAATGCTTCCAACGCCAGCGTCTCAGCGATTTCTTGCCTATTCACGGGGTTATCCTCACAGTTTTACACAGTTTGGCCCAAAAGTGAGCGCTTTTCATTAGGAACTCGGAAAGGATTTCTTAACCTCTTGGCTGCAAATGTAAATGAAATCTCCTTGGTGCAACACAGGTGCCTTCCGCCATGTCAGGCAAAATTCTGATCGTAGACGATGTATCGACCAACCGGATCGTCATGAAGGTCAAGCTGGCGGCAGCAGGCTATCAACCTGTCATGGCCAGCGACGGCGCGAGTTGCCTGGCAGCGGTCAAGCGTGAGCGGCCCGATCTGGTTTTGTTGGACCTGATGCTGCCCGATATTTCGGGCATCGACGTGTTGCGTCGGCTGCGCGACATTCCGGGCATGCAAACGGTGCCAGTGGTGATGTTTTCGGCCACTCAGGATGAAAATGCGCGGATCGCGGCCTTTCACGCCGGGGCCGATGATTTTCTGGCCAAACCAATTGACGATCAGATCATGTTGGCGCGTATCCGCAACTTCATGCGCGCGCGTTCGATGTTGCGGGGGCTTGAGGCGCATCAGCACGACATGGCGGTGTTGGGTCTGGCCGAGCAGCAGCAGGGCTTTCGTCGCCCCGGCGTGATTGCGGTGCTGGCGACTCGGGCCGATCTGGGGCTGAAACGTCAACGCGAACTGGCGCGGTATAGCAACGACCGCG
>JAHEBX010000100.1 GCA_024642045.1 Pseudorhodobacter sp.
GCGGCAAATACAAGCGCATGAAATATCGCGGCGTTGTCTGCGAAAAATGCGGCGTTGAAGTCACGCTGCAAAAGGTCCGCCGCGAGCGGATGGGCCATATCGAGCTGGCATCGCCGGTCGCCCACATCTGGTTCCTGAAATCGCTGCCAAGCCGCATCGGCCTGATGCTGGACATGACGCTGCGTGATCTGGAGCGGATTCTCTACTTTGAAAACTACGTCGTGATCGAACCCGGTCTGACGGATCTGACCTATGGTCAGTTGATGACCGAAGAAGAGTATCTGGACGCACAGGACCAGTATGGCGCCGACGCTTTCACCGCCAATATCGGTGCCGAAGCGATCCGCGAAATGCTGGCTGCGATCGACCTTGAGTCGACCGCCGAGCAGCTGCGTGCCGATCTGAAAGAAGCCACTGGCGAGTTGAAGCCAAAGAAGATCATCAAGCGTTTGAAGATCGTCGAAAGCTTTGTCGAATCCGGCAACCGTCCCGAGTGGATGGTTCTGACCGTTCTTCCGGTCATCCCGCCAGAATTGCGCCCGCTGGTTCCCTTGGATGGTGGCCGCTTTGCGACTTCTGACCTCAACGACCTGTATCGTCGGGTTATCAACCGCAACAACCGTCTGAAGCGTCTGATCGAACTGCGTGCGCCCGACATCATCGTGCGCAACGAAAAGCGGATGCTGCAAGAGGCTGTTGACGCCCTGTTCGACAACGGCCGTCGTGGCCGTGTCATCACCGGCACCAACAAGCGCCCGCTGAAGTCGCTGTCTGACATGCTCAAGGGCAAGCAGGGCCGCTTCCGTCAGAACTTGCTGGGCAAGCGCGTCGACTTCTCGGGTCGTTCGGTTATCGTGACCGGCCCGGAGTTGAAGCTGCACCAGTGCGGTCTGCCGAAAAAGATGGCCTTGGAACTGTTCAAGCCGTTCATCTACTCGCGTCTGGAGGCCAAAGGTCTGTCCTCCACCGTGAAGCAGGCGAAAAAGCTGGTTGAAAAAGAGCGTCCCGAGGTTTGGGATATCCTTGACGAGGTGATACGCGAGCATCCGGTTCTGCTGAACCGTGCGCCGACGCTGCACCGTCTGGGCATTCAGGCGTTTGAACCGATCCTGATCGAAGGTAAGGCTATTCAGCTTCACCCGCTGGTCTGCTCGGCCTTTAACGCTGACTTTGACGGCGACCAGATGGCTGTTCACGTTCCCCTGAGCCTTGAGGCACAGCTGGAAGCGCGCGTTTTGATGATGTCGACCAACAACGTTCTGTCGCCTGCAAACGGCGCACCGATCATTGTTCCGTCGCAGGATATGGTGTTGGGTCTCTATTACACCACCATGGAACGCTCGGGCATGGCTGGCGAAGGCATGGCCTTTGCAGACATCGATGAAGTCGAGCACGCCTTGGGCGCGGGTGCGGTGCATCTGCATGCCAAGATCAAGGCGCGTCTGCGTCAGGTTGACGAGCATGGCAACATCATCTGGAAGCGGTTCGACACCACTCCCGGTCGTCTGCGTCTTGGCAACCTCTTGCCGCTGAACGCCAAAGCACCGTTTGAACTCGTCAACCGTCTGCTGCGCAAGAAAGACGTCCAAACCGTCATCGACACCGTTTACCGTTATTGCGGCCAGAAAGAGTCGGTGATCTTCTGTGACCAGATCATGGGTCTGGGCTTTAAAGAGGCGTTCAAGGCCGGTATTTCGTTCGGTAAGGACGACATGCTGATCCCGGACAGCAAATGGCCCATCGTCAACGAAGCCCGCGATCAGGTGAAGGCTTTCGAGCAGCAGTATATGGACGGCCTGATCACTCAGGGTGAGAAGTATAACAAAGTCATCGACTCGTGGACCAAGTGTAACGACAAAGTCACCGAAGCGATGATGACCACGATTTCGGCCACCAAATTCGATGCCAATGGCGCCGAGATGGAACCGAACTCGGTTTACATGATGTCGCACTCGGGGGCTCGTGGTTCGGTGACGCAGATGAAACAGCTGGGCGGTATGCGGGGCCTGATGGCCAAGCCGAACGGTGAAATCATCGAGACGCCGATCATCTCGAACTTCAAAGAAGGTCTGACGGTTCTGGAATACTTCAACTCGACCCACGGCGCTCGTAAGGGCCTCGCGGATACCGCGTTGAAAACGGCGAACTCGGGCTATCTGACCCGCCGTCTGGTGGACGTCGCGCAAGACTGCATCGTGCGTCAGCATGATTGCGGCACCGAGCGTGGCATCACCGCAGACGTCGCAGTGAATGACGGTGAAGTCGTGCAGTCCTTGGCCGAGCGTGTGCTGGGTCGTGTGGCGGCGGATGACATCGTGGTTCCGGCAACCGGCGAAGTGCTGGTCGCCCGTGGCGAGCTGATCGACGAACGTCGTGCAGACCTGATCCATCAGGCCGGCGTGACCACCTCGCGTATCCGTTCTCCGCTGACCTGTGACGCTGAAGAAGGCGTTTGCGCAATGTGCTACGGTCGTGACCTTGCACGCGGAACCTTGGTGAACCAAGGCGAAGCGGTGGGCATCATCGCGGCGCAATCCATTGGCGAGCCGGGCACCCAGCTGACGATGCGGACCTTCCACATCGGCGGCGTGGCGCAGGGCGGCCAGCAGTCGTTCCTTGAATCGAGCCAAGAGGGCAAGATCGAATTCCGTAACGCCAACCTTCTGTCCAACGTCCACGGCGAACAGATCGTTATCGGCCGGAACATGTCGATCGCCATTCTTGACGAGGGCGGCAACGACCGCGCTGTGCACAAGCTCACCTATGGTGCGAAACTGCACGTCAAAGAAGGCGCAATGGTCAAGCGCGGCAACAAGCTGTTCGAATGGGACCCCTACACTCTGCCAATCATCGCCGAAAAGGCCGGTGTGGCAAAGTTCAAGGACCTTACTCCGGGCATTTCTGTGCGCGACGAGACCGACGAAGCGACTGGCATGACGCAGAAAATCGTCACCGACTGGCGTTCTGCCCCCAAAGGCGGCGACCTCAAGCCCGAGGTTATCGTTATGGATCCGGCGACGGGCGAGCCTGTGCGCAATGACGGTGGTCACCCGATTTCCTATCCGATGTCGGTCGACGCGATTTTGTCGGTCGAAGACGGTCAGGAACTGGTGCCAGGTGACGTGGTTGCCCGTATTCCGCGCGAAGGCGCCAAGACCAAGGACATCACCGGGGGTCTTCCTCGCGTGGCAGAATTGTTCGAAGCCCGTCGCCCGAAAGATCACGCGATCATCGCAGAAGCCGATGGTTACGTGCGCTTTGGCAAGGACTACAAGAACAAGCGCCGCATCACGGTCGAACCGGTCGACGAGACGCTGCAGGCTCAGGAATATATGATCCCGAAGGGCAAGCATATTCCTGTGCAAGAAGGCGATTTCGTCCAAAAGGGCGATTACATCATGGACGGCAACCCCGCGCCGCATGACATCCTGCGTATCTTGGGTGTCGAGGCGCTGGCGAACTACATGATCGACGAAGTGCAGGACGTGTATCGTCTGCAAGGCGTGAAGATCAACGACAAGCACATCGAGGTGATCGTGCGGCAGATGCTGCAAAAGTTCGAGGTGCTGGATTCGGGCGAGACGACCTTGCTGAAAGGCGAGAATGTCGACAAGCACGAGCTTGACGAGGCCAATGCCAAGGCAGCCCTGCACGGGATGCGCGAAGCGGTGGCCGAGCCGATCCTGCTGGGGATCACCAAAGCGTCGCTGCAAACCCGCAGCTTCATCTCGGCGGCTTCGTTCCAGGAAACCACGCGGGTGCTGACCGAAGCTTCGGTTCAGGGCAAGCGAGACAAGCTCGTTGGTCTGAAAGAGAACGTGATCGTGGGCCGTCTGATCCCCGCCGGCACCGGTGGTGCAACGCGTGTGGTCAAGAACATCGCGACGACGCGCGACACCGTAGTGATCGAAGCGCGCCGCTCGGAGGCCGAGGTCGCTGTGGCCCTTGCGGCTCCAGCGCCGTCGCAAGAGCCAAACCTTGCGGATGCTTTTGCAGCCGAAATGGACAGCCGCGACGAGTGATCGTCTGATATAACGGCAAAGGCCCCGTGGGAAACCGCGGGGCCTTTTGCGTTAGCGTCACTAATCTTTGCATCAGCCATCAAGCAACCGGGCCGGCAGGGCACAGGGCACAGCGCACGTCGCCGAGGTGTCGTCTCCAAGGATTGAAAGCTCGCGGCTTCGACCCATATTAAGAAAAAGCTGCGTAAAGGGGTCTTCATGAAAAGCAACACCGTTAAACTCGCCATCGCCGCATTGCTTGCTTTTGCCATTGTCGGCGGCGACATATTGGCCAGTTTCTAAGCCACCCTTTGGCCCTGCAAATCCGGATGACAGCTGCCGTTGCGGGACTTGGGCGCTAAACCTGCGCCTTGGGCCAGGCAAGCCCCCTTCCGCCCGCCGATCACGCCTGCTACCTCTGCCATCAGGGGGAGCCATGGCGATTTCAGACAACCTGCGCGGCGCGCTTTACATGAACCTGTCGATGTTCTCGTTTACCGTGAACGATACCTTCATGAAGGCCGTGACGCACACCCTGCCACTCTATCAGACAATTGCCATGCGCGGGGTGATCGCCATGATAGGTATGCTTTTGATCGCGCGGCTGACGGGCAAGCTGACCTTTGCGATCTCTGTCTCTGACCTGAAACTGATCTCTGTCCGCTCGCTGGCCGATGTGGTTGCCACGGTGCTGTTTCTGACCGCGCTGCAGCATATGCAGTTGGCCAACCTTTCGGCGATCATGCAGGCAATGCCGCTGGCGGTGACGCTTGGGGCCGCGCTGTGGTTCAAGGATCGGATCGGCTGGCGGCGCATGACGGCGATCCTCATCGGTTTTGTCGGCGTTATGATCATCATCAATCCTGGCAGCGAGGGCTTTGACGGCTGGGCGCTGGTCGGGCTTGGGTCGGTGCTGGCCGTGGTTGTTCGCGATCTTTCGGTGCGCCCCTTGTCCAGAACGGTGCCCTCGATCATGGTCGCGATCGGAGCGGGCTTTGCCGTGTTCTGCATGGGGCTGATCGGCTCGGCTTTTCAGGGCTGGCAACCCGTTGATGCCGTGCAGGGCGCACAAGTGCTGGGCGCTGGTTTGATGCTGACGCTGGGCTATCTCAGCTCGGTCATGGCGATGCGGGTCGGCGACATCGGCTTTGTCGCGCCGTTCCGCTACAGCTCGCTGCTTTGGGCCATCCTGCTTGGCTGGTTGATCTTTCGCACGCTTCCGCCCGCAAATGCGATCGTCGGCGCGGGAATCGTGGTGGCGACTGGGATCTATACCCTCCTGCGCGAGCGTAAATTGCGCCAGCGTGCCGCCCGCGCCGCCTGATCATTTGCAAGCCGGCAGGCGCTGGCCTATAGAGTGCGAAACCCCTGCCTTTGGCTGGAAACCCTATGACCAAAATCTCAGTTGTCATTCCGGCTCGCAATGAGACCGAGAATATCATCACCCTTGTCGAGGACATCGACCGTGCGCTGACGCCTCTGGGCGATTTCGAGATCATTGTTGTGGACGATGCCTCGACCGACAATTCTGTCGCTGTCTTGAGCGCGCGGGCGCAGACCATGCTACATCTGCGGCTGGTGCGGCATGACCGTTCGGGTGGGCAATCGGCGGCAGTGCATTCGGGTGTGCTGGCGGCGCGCGCGCCCATCATCTGCACGCTGGACGGTGACGGGCAGAACCCGGCAGAAGAGCTGCCAAAGCTGCTTGCGCCGATTATGAACGATACCACGGGCCGCATTGGACTGGTGGCAGGGCAGCGGGTCGGGCGGCAAGACACCTGGTCGAAAAAGGCCGCCTCGAAATTCGCCAACCGGCTGCGGGGCTGGATTTTGCACGACGGCACCCGAGACACTGGCTGCGGGCTAAAGGCATTTCGTCGCGAGGCGTTTCTGGCGCTGCCGTTTTTCAACCACATGCATCGGTATCTGCCCGCCCTGTTCAAACGCGACGGTTGGGAGATTGCGCATGTTGACGTGACTCATCGCGCGCGCGGGGCAGGGCGCTCGAACTATTCCAATCTGCAACGCGCGCTGGTCGGTGCGGTCGATTTGATCGGTGTGGCTTGGCTCTTGCGCCGCCGTAAAACCGCGCGCGCGCTGCCGGATGCCGCCAAATGATGCACGAGTTGCTGACAAAATTCGGGGCGGGCAGCACTGGCGATGCGATCTGGTTGCTGGTTGGCCTTCTGGGCCAGTTGGCCTTTACCGCGCGCTTTATTGTGCAGTGGATCGCCTCGGAAAAGGCCAAGGCCTCGGTGATGCCGGTTGCGTTCTGGTATTTGTCGATCATCGGCGGGCTGGTGGTGCTGGCTTACGGCATTCACAAGCTGGATCTGGTGATCATTCTGGGCCAAATGCCGGGCGTGGTGGTCTACAGCCGCAATCTCTGGCTGATCCACAAGGGCAAACGTGCAGAGTTCTGAGGCGGGCTGGTTCCGCCCTGCCTTTGCTCTTGTGCTTGGCCTGACGCTGTTGCGTTGGGCGATCTTGCTGCTGGACCGCACAGATCTCTATGTCGATGAGTCGCAATATTGGCTTTGGGGACAAGAATTTGCCTTTGGTTATTACTCTAAACCGCCCCTGATCGGCTGGCTGATCGGCGCTGTGACCACGCTTGCGGGCAGTGATGCTCCGTTTTGGGTGCGGATGCCGGGGGCGGCGCTGCACGCGATCACGGCGCTGATTCTTGGCGCATGGGCCGCGCGGGTGATGGGGCGGCGCGAGGCGATCCTCACGGCCGCTGTCTATGCGACGCTGCCGATGGCGGCACTGGGCAGCCTGCTGATCTCGACCGATACGGTGATGGCGCCCTTTTATGCCGCAGCCCTCTACTGGTTCACCCGACTGACCGAGACACGCGCCCCCCGCTTTGCTGTGCTGACAGGGCTTGCGATTGGCGCGGCGTTTATGGCGAAGTATGTGGCGTTCTATTTCCTGATTGGCGTGGCGCTGATCCAGCTTGCCCCTGCATACCGGATCGGGTTGCGCAATGGCGCACTGATGCTGGCAGCGTTTGCTTTGGTAATCTCGCCCAATATCATCTGGAACCTCAGCCACAAGCTGACCACCTTTTCCCATACCGTCGATAATGTCGGCTGGGTGCGGGGCGGGGCGGGACTGCACCCGCTGGGGATGTTGGAATTTTTGATCTCGCAAGCCGCGGTCGTGGGGCCGGTCGTGCTGGTTGCCATGGTTGTGGCGCTGCGCCGCGCACCCCTTTCCGCCTTTGTGCTTCCGCCGCTTGTGGTGGTGTCGTTGCAGGCATTGCTGGGGGTCGCGCAGGCCAATTGGGCGCTCGCGGCCTATTTCGCCGGAACTCTGCTTGCGGTGCAGGTGCTGCGGAATCATAGGGGCTGGCTGACAACCTCTTTTGCGGTGAACGCCGTATTCTGTATCGGACTGCCGCTGCTGACGATTTTCACCGGGCTTACCTTTCCAAATGGCAAGCCCTTGCTGGACCGTCAGCTTGGCCGCACTGCAATGAGCCAGCAGATCATCGCGCTGGCCCATGCCAACGGCGATCTGCCCGTGCTGGCCGAGGCGCGCGATGTTCTGGCCGATCTGTTCTATACTGGCCAAAACGCGGGCCTGACCTATTACGCCCCCCGCCCCAAGGCTCGCCCCGAAAACCACTATGAACAGCGCTATCCGCTCCCCGAGGGGCTGACGGGCAGGCTTTTGTTGATCACTTCCAATCCGCCGGCCTGCGCAGGCGAGCCGCTGCCACTGGACGCGCGCGGCGGCGCCTATGCCAAATGGGGCCTCGCGGCCTATATCGTGGAGGCCGCCTGTGTGGAGCAGTAATCGCACCATCGCCGCTCTGATCGCTGCCAGCGGTCTGCTTCTGGTCATCTTTGGGCTTTGGCCGCAGATAGATCTGGCGGTCGCAGGCTATTTCTATGATGGCGCGCAGTTTCCTGCAGACCATAACGCGGTGATCCTGCGCCTGCGCTATCTGGCTTGGGATGCGACACTTGTGATGCCTGTTGTGGCACTTGCGATGCTTGTGTTGACAGGGCTGCTACGCCGCGGGCTGGTGCTTGGCGCGCGTGGTTGGGGCTTTGTGCTGGCGCTCTTTGTGCTGGGGCCGGGGCTGCTGGTCAACGCGATCCTCAAGGCCTATTGGGGCCGCGCGCGCCCCTATGATGTGACCCAGTTCGGGGGGCTCCACAGCTTTACGCCCGCCTATCAGATCAGCGACCAATGCGCGGCCAATTGTTCGTTTGTATCGGGCGAAGGGTCAGGCGCGATGGCACTGGCGATTGCGTTCTTGCTGATTCTGCAGGCCCTGCGACATCGTCTTTCGCCCGCAGTGTTGCAGTCAGGGCAGGGGGCGACACTGGTCATGCTGGGTTTTGTCGGTTGGCAAAGGGTCGCGTCGGGGGGGCATTTTCTGTCGGACGTTCTGCTCTCATGGCTTTTTGTCGCACTTGTAGCGGCGGTTCTGGCGCGGTTCTTGCGGCCACTTATTCCGCCGCGTTCCTAGCCTGCCCCGCTGTTGACATCCATCGCGACTCCCTCTATCAGCCCGCTCACTTGGGTCAGTTTCTTTCGGAATTGGCTCGGGTATGCTTGATGTGGTCATGATCCGGGCGCAGGCCTCGATCCTCTGGAATTCCACCGCGCTGCCCCCTTCGGGAGGTGGTTCGGTTTTATCGTTTTGTGGATATGCCACAAGATGACGTCGAGAAGCAGTGTCCCGAAGTTCGGGGCGAGTATTGACAGCGCAACACGAGGAACGTGAATGCCGACTATTCAACAGCTGATCCGCAAACCGCGGTCGCCAGTCGTGCGGAAAACCAAGTCCCAGCACTTGGAATCCTGCCCGCAAAAACGTGGGGTTTGTACCCGCGTTTACACCACCACTCCGAAAAAGCCGAACTCGGCTATGCGGAAAGTCGCAAAGGTGCGTCTGACCAACGCTTTCGAAGTGATCTGCTATATCCCCGGTGAAAAGCACAACCTTCAGGAGCACTCTGTGGTTCTGATCCGTGGCGGTCGCGTAAAAGACTTGCCGGGTGTGCGGTATCACATCCTTCGCGGCGTTTTGGATACCCAAGGCGTCAAAGAGCGTCGTCAGCGTCGTTCGAAATACGGCGCCAAGCGTCCGAAGTGAGGAAATAGAACATGTCACGTCGTCACGCCGCTGAAAAACGCGAAATCCTTCCTGATGCCAAGTATGGCGATCGGGTTCTGACCAAATTCATGAACAACCTGATGCTCGACGGCAAAAAGTCCGTCGCTGAATCGATTGTTTACGGCGCACTCGAGCGGGTTCAGTCCCGTCTGAAGCGTGAGCCCATCGAATGCTTCCACGAAGCGCTCGACAACGTTAAGCCTTCCGTCGAAGTGCGTTCGCGCCGCGTCGGTGGTGCAACCTATCAGGTTCCGGTCGAAGTGCGCATCGAGCGCCGCGAAGCTCTGGCCATCCGTTGGCTGATCATCGCTGCCCGCAAGCGCAACGAAAACACCATGGAAGAGCGTCTGGCTGCCGAGCTTTCGGACGCTGTGAACAACCGTGGTACGGCTGTGAAAAAGCGCGAAGACACCCATAAAATGGCTGATGCAAACAAAGCATTCAGCCACTACCGCTGGTAAGGGGTCAACATGGCACGCGAATTTACGCTTCCTCGCTATCGTAACTTCGGCATCATTGCGCATATTGATGCCGGCAAGACGACCACTTCCGAGCGTATCCTGTATTACACAGGCAAATCCCACAAAATCGGCGAAGTCCATGACGGCGCCGCGACGATGGACTGGATGGAGCAAGAGCAAGAGCGTGGCATCACGATCACCTCGGCTGCAACCACCACCTTCTGGGAGCGCACCATTGATCCGGGTCTGGAGCACCAGCGTTCGGACAAGTACCGCTTCAACATCATCGACACCCCCGGCCACGTTGACTTCACCATTGAAGTCGAGCGTTCGCTGGCTGTTCTTGACGGCGCGGTTGTTCTGTTGGACGGCAACGCAGGCGTCGAGCCGCAGACCGAAACCGTTTGGCGTCAGGCTGACCGGTATAAGGTTCCGCGTATCGTCTTCGTCAACAAGATGGACAAGACCGGCGCTGACTTCTTCAACTGCGTCAAGATGATCAAAGACCGCACCGGCGCGAATGCTGTTCCGATCGCTTTGCCGATCGGCGCAGAAGACAAGCTGGAAGGCATCATCGACCTCGTGACGATGGAAGAATGGGTTTATCAAGGCGAAGACCTTGGCGCATCCTGGGTGCGTCAGCCGATCCGCGCTGAGTTGCAGGATTCCGCCAACGAGTGGCGCTATAACCTGCTGGAAACCGCTGTCGGCATGGATGACGACGCAATGGAAGCCTACCTTGAAGGCAACGAGCCTTCCGAGGAAAAGCTGCGCGAACTGATCCGCAAGGGCACGCTCGCCATCGCTTTCATCCCTGTAATGGCGGGTTCTGCGTTCAAGAACAAAGGCGTTCAGCCTCTGCTCAACGCTGTGATCGACTATCTGCCTTCGCCTCTCGACGTGCCGCCCTACTTGGGCTTTGCGCCGGGTGACGAGACGGAAACCCGTAATATTGCCCGTTCGGCCGACGACGAGCAGCCCTTCTCGGCGCTGGCGTTCAAGATCATGAACGACCCCTTCGTGGGCTCTTTGACCTTCACCCGCATCTATTCGGGCAAGCTGGCCAAGGGCGACGGCATGTTGAATGCGACCAAAGAGCGTAAAGAGCGCGTTGGCCGTATGATGATGATGCACGCGATTGACCGCGAAGAAATCAGCGAAGCTTTTGCCGGTGACATCATCGCGCTGGGCGGCCTGAAGGAAACCACTACGGGTGACACGCTTTGCGATCCGGCGAACCCCGTTGTTCTCGAAACCATGACCTTCCCGGTTCCGGTTATCGAAATCGCGGTCGAGCCGAAAACCAAAGCCGACCAGGAAAAGATGGGCATTGCTTTGGCCCGTCTGGCTGCCGAAGACCCGTCCTTCCGTGTGGAAACTGATCTTGAGTCCGGTCAGACCATCATGAAGGGCATGGGCGAACTTCACCTCGACATCCTCGTTGACCGCATGCGTCGCGAATTCAAGGTCGAGGCGAACATCGGTGCGCCGCAGGTGGCTTATCGCGAAACCATCTCGCGCGAGCATGAGATCGACTACACGCACAAGAAGCAGACCGGTGGCACCGGCCAGTTCGCGCGCGTCAAGTTGGTCATCACGCCAACGGAGCCGGGCGAAGGCTATTCGTTCGAATCCAAGGTCGTTGGCGGTTCGGTTCCGAAGGAATACATTCCCGGCGTCGAAAAAGGCATCAAGTCCGTTATGGACTCGGGCCCCTTGGCAGGCTTCCCTGTGATCGACTTCAAAGTGTCGCTGATCGACGGTGCCTACCATGACGTCGACTCCTCGGTTCTGGCTTTCGAAATTGCTTCGCGCGCTGCTATGCGTGAAGGCCTCAAGAAAGCTGGCGCGAAGCTGCTTGAACCGATCATGAAAGTCGAAGTTGTCACGCCAGAAGAATACACTGGCGGCGTCATCGGCGACCTGACCTCGCGTCGGGGCATGGTTACCGGGCAGGACAGCCGCGGCAACGCCAACGTCATCGCTTCGATGGTTCCGCTGGCCAACATGTTCGGCTACATCAACACCCTGCGCTCGATGACCTCGGGTCGCGCTGTGTTCTCGATGGAGTTCGATCACTACGACGCCGTGCCGCAGAACATCTCGGACGAGATCCAGAAGAAATACGCTTAACCGGTGTGGCGGGCTCACGCCCGCCCTACCACCCCGTAGGGTGCGCCTTTGGCGCACCGCACCTATCCAAATCAGGAGGCCATCATGGCAAAGGCAAAGTTTGAACGGAATAAACCGCACGTCAACATCGGCACGATTGGCCACGTTGACCACGGCAAGACGACGCTGACCGCAGCGATCACCAAGTACTTTGGCGAATTCCGCGCCTACGACCAGATCGACGGCGCGCCGGAAGAGCGTGCGCGCGGCATCACCATCTCGACCGCACACGTCGAGTATGAGTCCGAGGCACGTCACTACGCCCACGTCGACTGCCCCGGCCACGCTGACT
>JAHEBX010000101.1 GCA_024642045.1 Pseudorhodobacter sp.
CGAGACGGCGCAGGTGCCCTTCGAACACAGCGGCTATGAACGAATTTCGACGCTGTCGGCTCTGCAGACGTGGATCGACCGGATCAACGAGGTCGGCCATGTCGCGGTGGATACCGAAACTACCTCTCTGGACGAGATGAAGGCAGAGTTGGTGGGCGTCTCGCTTTGTGTTGATGCGGGCAAGGCCTGCTACATTCCTGTGGGACACAAGGCAGGCGGCGGCGATTTGTTCGGTGCCTCGGTTCTGGTGGCAGGACAGTTGGGGTTGCCAGAGGTTCTGGCGGCGCTCAAGGGCGTGCTGGAAGACCCGGCGGTGCTGAAAATCGGCCAGAACATGAAATACGACTGGAAGATTTTCGCGCGCCACGGAGTGCGGATTGGCCCATTTGACGATACCATGCTGATGAGTTCCGCGATGCAGGCGGGGCTGAACGGGCACGGCATGGATGCCTTGTCGGAAAAATATCTGGGCCATTCCCCCATTCCGATCAAAGAGCTGATCGGCTCGGGCAAGTCGGCGGTGACGTTTGATGCCGTCGATGTTGATTTAGCTGTAAAATACGCCGCCGAAGACGCGGATGTGACGCTGCGTTTGTGGCAAAAGTTCAAACCACAGTTGCATCGCGCGCAGGTGACCACGGTCTATGAGACGCTGGAGCGTCCCCTTGTCACCGTTCTGGCCGAGATGGAGATGGCAGGGGTTGAGGTCGATCGCGACACGCTCAGCCGGATGTCGAATGCCTTTGCGCAAAAGATGGCAGGTCTTGAGGCCGAGATTCAAGACGCGGCCGGGCAGCCGTTTAACGTAGGCTCGCCAAAGCAGTTGGGTGAGATTCTGTTTGATAAACTCGGCTTGCCGGGTGGCGAAAAGGGCAAAACCGGAGCTTATGCCACCGGGGCGGATATCCTTGAGGATCTGGCCACCGAACATCATCTGCCGGGATTGGTGCTGGATTGGCGGCAGTTGGCCAAGCTGAAATCGACCTACACGGACGCGCTACAAGATCATATCAACCGCGAAACGGGTCGCGTTCATACAAGTTACTCGATCACCGGAGCGGTGACGGGGCGGCTTTCCTCGACCGATCCGAACCTGCAGAACATCCCGATCCGCACTGAAGAGGGGCGGCGCATCCGCGAGGCCTTTGTGGCGCCGAAGGGGAAGGTTCTGGTCTCGCTCGACTATTCCCAGATCGAGCTGCGGATATTGGCGCATATGGCCGATATTCCCAGTCTGCAACAGGCGTTTAAGGACGGCATCGACATCCACGCGATGACGGCGTCTGAGATGTTTAGCGTGCCGCTTGATCAGATGACCAGCGATGTGCGCCGCAAGGCCAAAGCAATCAACTTTGGCGTGATCTATGGCATTTCCGGCTTTGGTCTTGCGCGCAATCTGCGCATCCCGCGCAGCGAGGCGCAGGGCTTCATCGACCGCTATTTCGAACGCTATCCCGGCATCAAGGAATATATGGCCGAAACGGTGCGCGGCGCTCAGGAGCGTGGATTTGTGCAGACGCTCTTTGGCCGCAAGATCCACACCCCCGAGATCAATGCCAAAGGGCCAGCGGCGGGCTTTGCCAAGCGCGCGGCGATCAACGCACCGATCCAAGGCACGGCGGCCGATGTGATCCGACGCGCGATGATCCGGATGCCAGAGGCGATTGCCGGCCTGCCTGCCAAGATGCTGCTGCAGGTGCATGACGAGCTTTTGTTCGAAGTCGAAGAGGCTGCGGCAGAGGCGCTGATCAAAGTGGCCAAAGACGTGATGGAGGGGGCTGCGCATCCTGCTGTGCATCTGAAGGTGCCGCTGATTGTCGAAGCGGGACAAGGGGCGAACTGGGCGGCGGCGCACTAAAAGCACCAAGCGACGGTGCCAACGCTTTTTAGCGCAGGCACCGTCATTTAGCGACCGGCTCTTGCCTCGGGTGCAGTGCTTGTGCCGCGTGTGATGCACATTTCGTTGCCAAATGGCACCCCAAGGGCACTTGTCGGTGAACGACGGCACCGCATGTTGGATTTTGGTACGGGCGCGGAATGATCTGTGATCTCGAGCCTAAGCGCGCTCTATCCTGCAATGATAGCAATTGTTGCTGGCAGAGCGCAGATGTACGAATGATACGGCCTGATTTTTCAGCAAAGCCTCCGCGCGAGCGGGTATCTGTGACGTTGCTACGACGCCGCCGGTGCCGTAGACGATGCGTTCGTCGGCGCCATAACCTCTGACAATATAGTGTTCAGACGTCAGAAACGCGGGCAAGCTGGTGCCTTGGCCCGAGGGGCAGGCGTCTGCACAGAGGAAAATCGGCCCAACTTCGGAATAGGGTTGAATGGTGTCAAAGGGCCTGTGCGCCAGCACCAGCACCTCTCGGCCAGCCGGAGTGCACGTCATGCAGTGGCGGCACGGATACCCGCTATCCTCAGCAAGTTTGCGTTCTGGCGCCAGTCCGTTGGCATCTAGGGCCCCTGCGCGATAAGCGCGAACGGTATCGGTGGGAATTGGGATAAAGCGGATCATCTTGGCCTCCTTCTGCTGAGGCCAAGCTATGCCAGCGCCGCGTGCGCGGCGACCCGAAAGCTGCGGTTTCAGGCGGGCTCGATCAGGCGGCCCATCGGGCGGCCACCGAGGATGTGCAGGTGGTAATGCGGCACCTCTTGCATACCGTGACCGGCGGCATTGGTAATGGCGCGGTAGCCCTGACCCGGCATCACGCCCGTCATTTCGCAAATCCGCGCGCAGGCGCGATGGAAATCGGTGATTTCCTCGGCCGAGGCATTGGCCGCAAAATCGTCAAAGGTGACATAGGCCCCTTTTGGGATCACCAGCACATGCACGGGGGCCGCCGGATTGATATCATGAAAGGCAAGCGTGTGCTCTGTTTCCAGCACGGTTTTATTTGGAATTTCTCCGCGCAGGATGCGGGCGAAGATGTTCTGCGGGTCGTAAGTGTGCATCGGTCAATCCACGAAAAGATATTCGGTCGCGGCAATTTCGCGCGCCTTGTCGACGGGGATATCAAGGAATTCCGCCAGAGGCACGGTATTTTCGTCCACAGTTGCGCTTTGACGCACGCGCAACAGGTTCGGAAAGCCTGCGTCCCGGATCCGATCGCCTTCAAAGCGGACGTCATAGCGGATGGTCGGCAAGAGCCGTTCGATCGTCTCGCGCGGGGTGCGGTCCGAAGCAAGGCCGACACGCTTGGCATGGCCAATCAGATAGTCATCGGTGAACTCGCATTCGATTTCCAGCAGGCGCACCTTGGCCTTGTCGTTGTAGAAATCCTGCATCAGATCGACATTCGCCGGGTCAATACAGACGATAAGCTGATCGGTTTGCCAATAATCGAACAACATCCGCATGAGTGCCCGACGATGGCGGGTGCGCTTTTCCAGTGTGGACTGAATGCCGCCAAGGTCAGGCAGCGGTGTCGACGCCTCGTTGAACAGATAGTCCAGCGCGGGCAGATTGGTGACCTGGCGCACGCGTTCGACCAGCCGTTTGGCCACATGCCACTTTTTGCAGGTCACCATCATCAACGTGCGTTCGCGCCCCAGGCTGCTTTCCTTTTCCCAGAACCGCGGCGCAAAGCGACGGCCAACGCGGCCGCGACCGCTCAGAAAGTTGAACAGCTCGCGCCCCTCGTTTGAGATGTCGAACCTTTCGCCGGTTGCAGCATAAAGCTTGCCCAGCCGATCCTTGAGCTCTTTGGCATCCGGGCTGATCTTGCGGGCAAAGAGATAGCTTTGCGAATGCAGCAGATCGTAGTGGTCATTGTAAAAGGTGACTGGCATGCCGTAGTCGGTGAACATCAAGAACGTCAGCGTGCGCGAGCGGATTTCGTATTCTGGCACCAGATGGCGCACAATGGTTTGAAAGAACGTCTCATCCGGGATCCAGGTTGTGCGGAAAAACCGCATCACATCGCGGCGCTTCCTGGTGAAATCCAGCACCCATTCCACCGTGCGGCGGCGCAGGCACCACCATTGGCTTCCAATCTGCATGGCGATGTCAGAGGGCACCTTGCGGGTCAGCTTGAGCCGCTCTTGCAGCGCCATCGAGGCGTAAAACAGCTTTTTGTTGCTGCGTTCATTGAAAAAATGGCGATAGATCAGCCGCTCGGCCTTGATGCCGGTCTTGATCCAGTCTGAATTGAAGAAATCCACGCTCTCGATATAGTCAACGTCTTCGCTGTCCAGAAAGTCATGCGCAAATTCGGCCGATTTGATTGGCATGCAATCGCCCGAGAGCATGTAAAAATGCGTGGCGCGCGGAAATGTATCGACCGCGGCTTCAACCGCCAGCAAAGTAGCTTCGACAAGGCTCCACGCGCCCCAGCCGCATTTGACCCGCCGCTTGGCGAAGGTCACATTCGGGTTGTTGGCAAGCTCGGCTTTGATCCGTTCGAAATCGGCAGGCTTGGCCCGGCCGTCAAAGTGGATCGAGATATAGTCTCCGACCGCCGTCAGGCGCTGCGCCTGAGCGATAATCCCCTCGGGATCCTTGTGGCACAGCAGGATGTATGCGATTCTTGCCATATTAGAAACATTTAGCCCTGAAACTGGTCATTGTTTTCTTAATTACCTTGAAGAGACATTGAAAAGACAGAGTTTGTTTGTTTTTTGGTGCAAAAGATCTCATGAGCCAGATGGCAAGTGGACGCTGAAGGAGATAACGGATGGGTTTTCCAGGTACCTGGATGACGGAGAGCGAAAGCGTGGTGTACCGCGTGGTGCCCAAATGCGCCTGCTCGACCATTGGCCAGATCATGTTCTACTCTGATCATGGCAGCTTTTTCGACGGTGATATTCACGACGCCACGAGTGGTCTGCACAAATGGGCGAATGAGACGAGCCAGCCGCTGATTGAGAGCAACGTCAAATCGCACAAATCCTACGCCTTTACCTGCGTACGAAATCCCTACACCCGAATTCTGTCTTCGTTCTTTGACAAGATCTGTGGCATCCAGCGCAACGGCAAACGGTATCGCGGCAACCTTGTGCCGCTGTTGGTGCAGAAATACGGCATCGAAGTGGGAGGCGAGGACGGCAAGCAAGAGTTTGACCAGATCGCCAGCTTTCGCCGTTTCTTGCTGTTTACGCGTGATACAATCCGGTTCAAAAAACCGATGGAGCCCGATATTCACTGGTCCGCGATGGCGGGCCATATTTCGACTTACATTGTCAATGGCGGACGCTATGACAATATCTTTTTCACCGAGACGTTCGATGAAGGCATGGCGAGCGTGCTGAAAAGCATCAAGACCAAGCACAAGGTCGATTTGAAAAAGATACCCAAGTTCAATGAGAGCGAAGGCCACGGGCCCAAGCGTCTGCATCCGGTCGAGGATTATTTTGACGACCTGTCCCGGCACCTGATGTGGGAAATCTACAAACGCGATTTCCAGCTGTTCAAATACGATTTCGACAATCCAGCCAACAAGATGCCCAAGGGCACTGTAGATTTGGACGAGGTACACGCCAAGCTGGGGGACTGAGGTATCTAGACCGCTTGTGTCACCCAGGCCTTGGCCGCATCAAGTTCGGCCATGCCAAACACCTGGACCGGGCAGCGGATCAGTGGCGCAAACAGCCGCACCCCGCTTTTGATCCAGCCAATGTCGCTGACAACGGCGATCTGAGCAAAATCGCCAAGATGCAGCAGACCTAGCCGGGCGTCGTCCCACGCTGCGGCGAGTGACACAGACTCGAAATCATCGCCCAGAATATAGAGCAGTTTGACCTTGCCCAATGCGGCAATCTTTCGGGTCACCAGCGGCACAAGTGTTTCGCTATAGTCATGATGTTGAATTTTGCCACTTGCGCGAACGGCGATGACATCCGCAGGCATGTCGGCCAAAATCTGAAACCCGCTTTGATCTGACATGAAATAGTCCTTTCGCTGAGGGGAATGTGCCGCAATCATCCGCTCATCTGCCCGCGCGTGCAAGGATCTGGCCGAAACTCAGCCAGATCCAGCCGTCAGGGGCGGGGCTATTCGCCCAGCGATTTGGCAACATTTGCCGCCACGATCATCGGCGAAAAGGTGAAGACGTTGCGCGAATTTGCATCAACGGTAACGTGCAGCCAATGCACATTCGGGCTGCCAAAAGTCTGCACACGGGTGAAATTTGCAAGCATGTGGGTGGCATCCGGCAGCGGTTTGTCGATCTTGAAGAAATGGGTGTCGCCATGGATCAGCGCGACCTGACCATCAAAATCTCTGGTTTCAAGCATCAACACGTCGAGGAAGGCCGCGTAGCCGTCCTTGCCGGCAAGGCGGGCTTCAGAGTCGTCTTCGGTTTCGGGAATGTCAAAACCCATATCGCCCTGCACGACGACCATAATGCCTTTGTCGCCGTTGGCCTTTGCCTTGGCAAAGCTGTCTTTCAGCCAAGTGATGTTGGCCGCGTCACGTTGGGCGAATTCGACATTGTCGGCGGTGCATTGGTCGGGGGTGCGCGCCGATTTCTTGGTGCAATCGGCTTCGTCACTGACTTTGTTGTTGTTAGACCCCGGCACATTCAGGCCGACAAACATCGCGCCCGCCTTTTCATACCGCGTGTTTTCCGAGAACGCCTCGCCCGGTGCGGCCTGGTGCTCAAGTGCAAGCTTGCTCTGACCAAACGATTCCGGCATTGCAAACATCGTCTTGCGAATGTGGTCGAGCCGCTCGAGATTGTCATATCCGCCGTTGTTGGTCCGGTGACAATCGGTCCACTCGTTGTCGCCCGGCACATAGATCACCGGCGCCCTGAGGCTGTTGAACATGGCGATGGCGTCGGTATAGACCGCGTCGGTGCATTTCGACGACCCATCCTTGATATCGCCGTCATAGATTGAAAAGGCGATGTCAGAGGCGTTCATATCCGCGATCAGCGCCGGAATATGGGGGGCGTCATCGGCCTTGGCATAGGGCATGTCGCCCCAAAGGCCGATCGAAAAGGGCTCGGACCGGGCGGCAGTGGCAAGTCCGAGTGTAGCGGCGTAAAGGCCGATCGAAAGCAGGATACGGGACGACATCGGAAGACTCCTTTGGCTGATGCACTAAGAGCCTTATGTGGTTCGGGTCACTGGCGCGTGATGGTTTTGTATCGGTCGCGTAACGCAGTGGGCGCTGGCGTTATCGGCTCGCCCTCGCAGTTCTGCAATCTTGGACCAACGATATCTGTCGACAGAAAGCGAGCGGTCAGCTTTCAACCTTCATCACGATTTTGCCGATATGGCCCGAGCTTTCCAGACGCCAATGCGCGGCAGGGGCCTCGTGCAAAGGAAATTCACTGTCGATGATCGGACGATAGGCGCCAGATGCGACCATCGGCCAGACATGTGCTTCGACTTCGGCGGCGATACGGGCCTTTGACTGATCTGATTGCGGCCGCAGGGTAGACCCGGTGATGGCCAGGCGGCGCATCATGACTTCGGCGAAGTTGAGCTCGACCTTTGGGCCTTGCAAGAATGCGATCTGCACAAGGCGCCCGTCATCGGCAAGGCTTTTGACGTTGCGCGGCAGATAAGGGCCGCCAACCATATCGAGGATCAGGTTGAAACCGCCGAGCTTGGCGGCCTCGGCGACGAAATCTTCGGTATGATAGTTGAAGCAACGTTCTGCGCCCAAAGCCTCGACCGCGCGGCATTTGTCGTCATTGCCGGCGGTCGCGAAAACACGGGCGCCACGCGCATTGGCAATTTGCACCGCCGTCGTGCCGATGCCCGACGAGCCGCCGTGAACAAGGAAGCGTTCCCCCGCGCGCAATCCGCCGCGCATCACCATGTTGGACCAGACGGTAAAACTGGTTTCGGGCAGGCAGGCCGCCTCGCGCAGACTGAGGCCTGCGGGGACGGGCAGGGCGTGCGCCTCGTGGCAGGCCGCATATTCAGCATAGGCTCCGCCTGGAAACAGCGCACAGACCTTGTCACCGATCGACCATCGAGTGACGCCGGGGCCCATCGCAACCACGGTGCCTGCGCCTTCCAGCCCAGGCAAGGGTGAGGCCGAGGCGGGGGGCGCATAAAGACCTGCCCGTTGCAGCGCATCAGGACGGTTCACACCCGTATAGGCCAGCCGCACGATGATCTGGCCATGCAGCGGCACCGGCACCGGCACCGAGACGGGTTTAAGCACATCCGGCTCACCCGGCGCTGAGATTTCCATGGCCATCATCGAGGTGCTGAGCGGCGGAAAGTTTGGGGTCATGTCAGCGGCTTTCATGTCTTGCTTTTGCCGGGGAGGTCCGTGGCCGAGACTGGGGCGCGAACCCTTGCAAAAAGCTTAAGTGGCCCTGAGAACAAGGCTTTGGCTAGTCGATTTTCCTGCACGCGGGCCTTGGTTTTTTCAAATTGGGTCACGTTTGCCAGCCGGCGTTCCAGAAAGGCCCATGTTTCGCTGCTGTCGTCTGACTGATCGCCCAGCCAGAACAGCACTGTCGCGCCATAAACGGCGCAAAGCGTGGCACGTTTGGAATACCAGTTGATGTCGCGGCTGGTATCACCCAGCGCGGTCCAGATCGCATCTGCCGTGCCCCAGATCAGCCGCGCACCTTCTGCGGCATGTTGGGGAAGGCTGAAAAGGGCGGTGCCGCGGCGCACCAGCTCGCGGTCGACAGCCTCAAGGCGTAGCTTGATGGCAAGCGCGACGCGCGCGGTATAGCGCGTCTCAGAGAGGTCCATCGCCGCCAGCGCAGTGCGCATGGTCTCATCGCCTCGTTGATGGTATGCGACGGCAAGATCGACACCCCCGCGCGGGAAGAGCGCCCGCCCCAAAGCGGCCGGCGTGCCCGAATCGGTGAGCGCGGCCTGAAGCGTGGTTTCTGACCAGCCATCAAAGGCCGCATGTCCCAAAGCCGCGTCCAAAATGCGTGATTTTGCGCTGTCCATGCTGTTTTCCTGATCCATACGATGCCCTTTCCCGACGCAGTGTAGACAAGACTGCTGTGGTTTGCTATGGCCGCCGAGCCTGCACATTCAGTGCAACTCAAACTTAGAAAGGTGGTGAAAACCACATGCAGGTCAGCGTCCGCGATAATAACGTTGAGCAAGCGCTCCGCGCCCTCAAGAAAAAGCTCCAGCGCGAAGGCGTGTTCCGCGAAATGAAACTTAAACAGCATTTCGAGAAACCCTCCGTCAAGAAAGCTCGCGAATCCGCCGAAGCCGTGCGCCGTGCGCGCAAGCTCGCCCGGAAGAAGCTTCAGCGCGAAGGCGGTATGTAAGCGGCCCTCGGGCCAATTGCGTTACGTTAGCGACACTGGGGGAGCGATCCCCAATTCGATCAGCCCCCGCCCGCGAGGTCGGGGGTTTTTCTTTTGCCCCAAAAACGGGCCAGTCGCCTGAAAAATACGGGCTTGCGCTGTCGCGTTGCTGTTTGCGCTTTTGTCGCGGATTTGCGGCACCCGAAACCGCTCAGGCCGCGCTTACCATCAACTGAGTTTTGAAGGGGCTGCTGAATGTTGATCCGCTATGGCTATGACATCACGCTGAGCTGCGCGCAGCCAACGCCGATGATTACGATGATGTCGGTGCGCGACGAGTTGCGCGATGCGATCCGCAGCCAGTCGGGGCTGAGGACGCAGCCCGAGGTGGGGCTGAGTGCCTATCGCGATCTGTGGGGCAATACCTGTCGCAGATTTGTGGCACCAGCGGGTGAGATCAGGCTGTTTAGCGACGGCACGATAGAGGTGCCGCGCACAACCGAAGAGGTGAAGCCTTGGCTAGGGGTAACGCCGATTGCGGACTTGCCCGACGAGGTGCTGATCTTTCTTTTGGGCAGCCGCTATTGCGAGACGGATCGGCTGAGCCAGTTTTCCTGGGACACCTTTGGTTATCTGCCGCCGGGGCACGCGCAGGTTCAGGCGATTTGCGATTATGTGCACGACCATATCCGGTTCAATTATCAGAACGCCCGCGCGACGCGCACGGCTTTTGAGGGCTGGCAAGAGCAGACCGGTGTGTGCCGCGACTTTGCGCATCTGGCAATCACGCTCTGCCGCTGTCTGAATATCCCCACGCGCTATGTGAACGGTTATATCGGTGACATTGGTGTGCCGGTGACCGGCCCGATGGATTTCGCAGCCTGGATGGAGGTTTACCTTGAGGGTGCGTGGCACACCTTTGATCCGCGCAACAACAAACCGCGGATCGGGCGGCTGGTGGTGGCGTATGGGCGCGATGCGGCGGATGTGCCGTTGATCCATTCCTTTGGGCCACATCTGTTGCAGCGGTTTCACATCTGGACGGATGAGATCGTCGAGCCTGTGAACCAAGAGGCTGTGAACCAATAGGCGGCGGCGATGCGCAGCGCGGCCGTTTGGGTCTTGCTGGCCCGGATCGCGCCTATTTTGAGCAGACGCAAGGCTGCATCACACCGAAAGGGCGGTGGTTTTCACCACGGTGCGCAGGGCGAAGGACGACTGCATCTGCCGCACGCCGGGCAAGCGCGACAGATGTTGGCGATGGATGCGGGCGAAATCCTCGGTATCCTCGGCCATGATCTTGATCAGGTAGTCGGCGGTGCCTGCCATCAGGTGACATTCCAGCACATCGGGCACTCGGGCAATAGCGCGTTCAAAGGCGTCAAGCAGGTCTTCGGCTTGGGATTGCAGGGTGATCTCGACAAAGACCGTTGTGGGCTTGCCCATGCGGCGCGCATCCAGCAAGGCGACATAGGCGGCGATAAAGCCTGCCTCCTCGAGCAGTTGCACGCGGCGGTGGCAGGCCGAGGGCGAGAGGTTCACACGCTCTGACAGGTCGGCATTGGTGATGCGGCCGTCTTTTTGCAAGACGCCAAGAATGCGGCGGTCAGTTGCGTCCAAGGTCAGGCTCATCGTGGTTTCTTTCGTGAAAGGATCAGTTTGGCGTGGAATCTATCACGGACCCACCATTTGGCCAGAAAATTTCCAAAACATCTGCGCGGGGATTGGACCAAGATTTCCTTAAGGACGGGGAGTCCAATAGGGAGAAAGCATATGAAAATCGGTTGCCCGAAGGAAATCAAGCCACAGGAATTCCGCGTCGGCATGACGCCGAATGCGGCGCGTGAGGCTGTCAACGCAGGCCATGGCGTGATGATCGAGACCAATGCAGGGGTTGGCGCGGGGTTCACGGATGCGGATTACATCGCGGCGGGTGCCAAGATTATCGGAACGGCAAAAGAGATTTTTGCCGGTGCCGACATGATCGTAAAGGTCAAGGAACCGCAGGCCGTCGAGCGCAAAATGCTGCGCGAGGGGCAGATTTTGTTCACCTATCTGCATTTGGCACCCGATCCGGAGCAGACCAAGGACCTGCTTGCGTCGGGGGCGACCTGCATTGCCTATGAGACGGTGACGGATGATCGCGGTGGTCTGCCATTGCTTGCGCCGATGTCGGAAGTGGCGGGGCGGCTGGCGCCTCAGGTCGGAGCGTGGACGCTGCAAAAGGCCAATGGTGGGCGTGGCGTGTTGATGGGCGGGGTGCCCGGGGTTTTGCCTGCGAAGGTGCTGGTGATCGGGGGCGGCGTGGTGGGCACGCATGCGGCCAAGATCAGTGCCGGCATGGGCGCGGATGTGACGGTATTGGACCGGTCGGTGAACCGTCTGCGCTATCTGGACGATGTGTTTGGCGGGCAGTTCAAATGCGGCTATGCCGATGCGGCCACGACCATCGAGCTTGCGCGGCAGGCCGACATGATTATCGGCGCGGTGCTGATCCCCGGGGCTGCGGCCCCCAAGCTGATCAGCCGCGCGCAGTTGAAAGAGCTGAAGCCGGGGGCGGCGCTGGTGGATGTGGCGATTGATCAGGGCGGGTGTTTTGAGACCAGCCGTGCGACCACGCACCAAGACCCGGTCTATGACGTCGACGGGATCATGCATTATTGCGTGGCCAACATGCCAGGGGCTGTGGCGCGGACCTCGACCCTTGCGCTGGGCAATGCGACGATGCCGTTTATGCTGGCGCTGGCCAACAAGGGCTGGAAGCAAGCCTGTGCGGATGACAAGCATCTGCTGGCGGGGTTGAATGCGCATGCGGGCAAACTGACCTATAAAGCGGTCGGTGATGCGCTGGGCCTGCCAAGCATCACCGGC
>JAHEBX010000007.1 GCA_024642045.1 Pseudorhodobacter sp.
CATGGTTCCACGAGCCCGTGAACGAATTCTTGGTCGAGGTGCCGCCTGCCGCGACAAGACCCATCAGATAGCCGTCAGTGGTCGAGGTAAGCGTTACGGAATTGGCGGTAATCGTGGCCTTTCCAATGGTGGCCAAGGCCCTATCGGTGACCGAAGTCACGCTGACCGATCCGCCAATCGCCCGCGCTGTCGATTGTTCAGCCGGTTTGGCCGGGTTCTTCAGCTTGACCGATTTCAGCTTTTCGCCAAATTTCGAAAAATGGCTCTTTACCGCGTCTTTTAGACCACCGCTTTTCACATTGGGGTCATCGGTTTCGCCATAGCCAAAGCCAGGGACCTCAACGTTACCGACCAGCAGCAAGATGTCATCGCGCGTTTCGGCCGTCACCGACAGAGCATTGCTGTCGCCCGCGACGCCGGTTGCTGGGGCCAGTGTCAGAACGACGCCATCCGCTACATGAGCGGCGGCAGAAAAATTCGTGACCAGCACGTTCACGGCAAAAGCCACCCCATTAGCGGCACCGCGCGCTTTCGACTGGGTGAACATGTCGAAATAGCCCGAAAAGCCCAGATCGCTGCTGACCGTATCACTGATGAGGGCAAGCAGAGAGCGCGGCATATCGCCGGCTTCGACCTTGGTCCAATAGGTGCCATCATCGTAATTCTGGTTGCCAAGATCGATATTCGCCCGTGTCTGCTCAGAGACGTAACGATCCGTGCCAACACCAACGACATCGCCTTTTGCGACATCCTGCAAGCCGGATTGGTCGGTCAGCTCGGGCGTTTCAAGTTTTTGTTTGAACAGCTCAACCACATTGATCCCGGGCAAAGATGTCGGGTCGAATTCGTTCGATGCGGTGCCCGTCACGCCAACCGTGCCACGCGCCGTCAGGTGCAATCCGGTTTCAAGCTGTGCGAGCGCTGATTGGTCATAGACAGCTACGCTGATTGCCGCTGAACCGGCGTTCTGCGTCTCGGCCTCGCCCGCTTTCTTTTCGCCTTCGTTGGCTGAAATGGCAATCGCGGTCTGTTTGGGCCGTGCTGTTGCGGTAGCCGTGACCACCGTGTCGCCGCCAACCAAAAGGGTCGAGACGGTGCCGTTGGCATAACCGAGATACGCATTGGTGCTGTTTTCGAGGTAGTCTACAGCGACAGCGCCAGTCAATTGCGTCTTGGCGGCAACCGGCTCATCATCAGAGTTCACTTCGCCATTCACATAGTCGGCAAAGGATTTCAGCTTGCCTGCCTGAACAAGGCTGGTGGCAACCTTGTTGACGCCGTACTTTCCAACCGTGCTTGTCGGCGAAAGCCCCTCGGCAAGCGTATCAGCCAGATTTTCGGTCGAAGTGCCGATCATCGAGACAGCGGCAAGACCGCCGTTTTCCGAAACCAGCGACAGCTTTTGGCTTTCCTGAATCGCCGCTTTCTCGCTTGCGGCCTCAACCACAAGATTGCCCTCTACGGTCAGATCACCCTGCAACCGCGCGGTGGTGGTGACGATGCCGACTTGCACAGCAATAGACAAAGCGAATTTTGCGTCTTTTTCACCCGATGCGGCGACATTGGTGAACAAACGCTCGGTGGTATAGGCCCCGATCCGCACGTCGCCTTTAACATCGCTTCCGCTTTGCGCGGTTACCGTGACGATGTTCTTGATCAGACCGACGTTGACGCCAATCGCCACGGCAATCCCCGAGACAGGCTCGTCGATTTCCATTTCCGCAGCCATGCTGGCATCAACGATCGAGGTGACCGTCATGTCGCCGGAAATATCAAAGGTGCCTTTCAGATCAACGGTTTGGTTGATCTGCGTCAGCGAAACGGCAATGCCAAAACCTTTCGAAGTCGGCGAGCTTGCCGTGTCGGTTTTGGTCAGGGCGGTGATGTCTAGATTGCCATCCGCGCCGGTTCCGGTCGTGCGGAACACCGCGGCTGCACCCGAGGCCACGCGGATATCCACGGCGGTGCGCGAAATCCCTGCAACCAGCGCAAAGCCGTCAATTGCATCTTTCAGTGAATCCAGCCAGGCGTTCGCGCTTTCCGCGATCCAATTGGTGTCTTCGCCCTCTGCCGGGTCTTCGCCTGCGACCATGCGCGCGACGATATTCTTACCCTTGATCAGCGTTGTCGCGGTGCCGGTTTCAGCAATGCTCAAGCCCAGATCAATCGCCTGAATCCGATAGAACCCCGTCGTGAAGCGGTCGTCTTCGGCAGAGCCAAGGAAGCTGATAGTGCCCGTCGTCGAGAGCGTTGCGCCTGACTCGACAGTGATATTCGCAGCCTCGAACGTGATGTCAGAGCTAAGCGGTGACGTCGAAGTTCCATAGCTCGTGCCCGACTTGACCACGATGTTGCTGCCGGAAAAGGTAAGCTCTGATGTCAGCGACGAAGCGTCCAGCACGCCCGAAAGCTGGACGTTGCGCTGGGCGCTGTCGTCAACCGCTGTGCGGTAGAGCACCTCGGCAAGCGCTGGGGCAGAGCCCACTGTCAGGCTTGAGCCGGTTGGAATCGCTGAAATCTTGTTAAGAGTTGCCTGCGTCACCGCACCTGAAACGTCCAGATAAACGGTGGCTGCCTTGGTGCCTGTTACCGAAGTGGCTCCGGTGCCGTCATTGACCACGACAGTGCTGTTCCCGGTGCCAAGCGCCACGGCATCGGCGCCGCCGCCAGTGCGATAAAGGAAATCGGTCGCAAGAGTCGTCGCGGTGATCGTGTTCGCGCCAGCGCCACCACGCAGTTCAATCAACTCGGCGCCGCTGATCGTCGCCAAGGTTGCGCCAGCGGTAACAGCCACTTCATCATGGAAAACACCGCCGACTTTCAGAGTTTTCAGCGTGTAATTCCCAGCCAACGGCGTAGCGGAAACGATGACCTGATCGCGGCCCGAACCGCCAACGACCGTATCCATACCGGTGCCGCCACCGAGCACGATAATATCGTCACCCGACGACCCCACAATGCTGTCGTTGCCCCCAAGCGCCGTGAACAGCACACCCTTTGCGCTGATGGGCGAGGCTTTGGCCGTGGCCCCCGTCACAACAGCCGACGACAGGCCCAGAGCATCTAGCACACTGGTGTCGATCCATGTGGTTTCTTCGCCGGTTGCATTGGTCCCTTTGACGGTCGCCCCTGCAAACGAAAGCGCGCCTGCGCCGGTTCTTGACGACGTGACGGTGATCAGGCCGCCCAGAATGGTTGCGCTCAACCCGCTGGCAGCGCCCGAGGAGTCTTTGGTAAAGGCCGCGAGCACGTCATTCAGCGTCAGGGCCGATGCAGGAATGTCGATCAGCACAGAAGTGCCGTTGGGATGCGTGACCACAAAATCAACGCCCGCCCGCAGTTTCAAACCGGCCCCATGGGCAAGATTTGCGATCAGAGTGGTGCCCGAAACTTGGGCCGAGGTGAGGCCCGACGCGTCAAGCGTGTCATTTCCAGCAGTTCCCGTAACCAGATAGCTGCCGAAATTGGCTGTGCTGACTTTGGCAGTTGTGCCAAAGGAAACAAAGCCGTCGGCCACAGTGACCGTCGATCCCGTGGCCGAAAGCGTATTGTGACCTGCGCCGCCATCAATCCAGATTGTTGAGGAATCGTAAGTGCCTGCACCTGTCAGCGTCACCCGATCATCACCAAGCCCCAAGGCCGCACGATGTTTCGCGCCAAGGATCACGGTATCGTCCATCGCCGAACCGGTCAGCGTGGCATTGCCGGTAAACGCGCTGATATCAGCCCAGCCCGCGCGATCTGACATCAGGGTCAGGTTAAGCGACTCGATCCCAGTCAAAGCCTCGGGCGCGGTCAAAGTGCGGCTGCCCACGACCAGAACGCCCGCATTCAGGAATGTCGCCCCTACGCCGCCGACTGTTGCCGTCGCAACGCCATTTGCCGCAAGACTAAACCCAGGATCGCGGGCCGCATAGCTATCGCCGAGTTGCAGCTGGATCTGCGTGATTACACCGGCAACCCGCGTAACGCCGATCTGGACTGACTCGGAATCAAACTGATGCAGGCCATAGATCTGATTGGCCACGTCGTCTGAACTGGTGCTGAAAGCCATGTCCGCCGTGCGGACCTTTGTGCCGTCTGCAAGCGTCAGCTCGATAAAGAAGCCATCGGTCTCCGCTGCAGACGCAGGCATCGTAATGGTGATTGTGCTGGCAGTATCCGTCGCGCTGTCGTGGATAAGACCCGCGCCAGTGACGAGATATTGGGTGAAACCGTCTTCAACCAATGTGTCGGTGCCAGTGCCGCCTTCAAAACTGTCTTGGCCCATGCCGCCGGACAGGATGTCGTTCTGCGAGCCGCCAATCAGCGTATCATTGCCAGCGCCACCGTAAAGTTCGACACGTCCGCGCGTGAGGGACGTCGCATCAAACTTGTTATCGCCATCGTCACCGCCCAACTTGAGAACAGCAATGCCGCTGAGCGTATCGGCCCCGCTGGAATGGGTGTACAGGATGGTCCCGGCAGCCGTCCCATCCGCAATCGTTCTGTCGCCGGTCAGGCCTGAAGCGGCAAACACATCACTTCCGCCGCCGCCGACCATCGAGTCATTGCCAGCGCTTTCCGTGAATGTGTCGGCCAGCGATGTGCCTGTCAGTGTGTCGTCACCCAGACCGCCACGCAACGTGACTGCGCCTGCGCTAAACCCTGCGGCGTTGATTGAAACCCCTGCCGTGGCCGCATCCGCCGCCAGAAATGCAGCTTCGATACCCGACAAAGTGACGGTGTAAGTGTTCCCACCCGTAACCTGAACCAACGATCCATTCGTCAGCGTCGTCGCACCATTAGCCCGATCATAGAAGATCGTATCCGTTCCCGTCCCGCCCGACAGCGTGACCCCACCAAGCCGCCGCGAGCCGATCCGGTCGTCGCCCGCGCCACCCGAAACAAGGGCCGTAGTCGCGTCACCCATCAGAGTGTCGTCAAACTGCGTGCCCACGATGCCCGCAACCGAACCGGTCCAGCCCGTAAGGCCTGCCACCAACCCTTGGGTCAGATCAACACTGACAGCACTTTCATACTCTGTCAGATTAACGCCATCGCCTGCATAGTTCAGCGTGACCAGCGGGTTATTGCGCGCACCGCTGTTCTGCAATCCTGACAGCCGGATACCGTCATAGGCCAAAGTATTGCCGCTGACCACGATGGCACCCGTAAAGGTGCTTGGAATATACCAGGTTGCGGTGGTCCCGGCCGTTACATCCAGATCAAGGATCATGCTGTCCTGATCGTCGTCGCCGCCCAAGCCCGAAATGGATTCCGCGCCACTAAAGGTGATCAAACCGCCAGCCGCATAGGCCGTCGCAGCGTCGAAACGCATGGTTGCGGTGCCCGATGCGCCCGAGGCATCAAGCGTCGAGACGATGAAAAACGTCGAAAGGTCGGTGTCGACGCCGCTTAACAGTGCCGAGTCATTGCTGTCACCGACAAGCGTGTCAGCGCCTGTTCCCAGATCAACAGTCAGTGACGCGGTAACGGCTGAAAGAGTGACCGAGTCATCCCCCGCGCCGGTTGAAACCGACCGCATTGACGTGTCGGTGATGATCGTATCCGCGCCCGAACCCGTGATGATCGAGGTAAAGCCCGAGATCAGCGAAAAGCCCGACGCCTCGCCCAGCCCCTGATCAAAACTGATGTCGTCGGTCAGCGCCGAATAGTTGATAAGGTTGCGCTGGAGTCCCGTCGGCACGGTCGCCGCCACAAGCTGCTCGATCCCGGTTGCGACCAGCGCACTACCGGTCCCATCGTTATTGGTCACGGTAAGAGTGGTGGCATCAATGCTGCCTGCCACGGCCACGCTCACGGCCTTGCCGTAATCGAGCACCAGCTTGTCAGTGTGATCGCCGCCGGTGATATGATCGACGCCAATGTACTGGGTTGCCGCACCCAGCGATGTCCAGCTTCCGTCGGCAGCAAGCGAGTTGAAGCCCAGCGCAATTGTCGCTTCGGGCAGGCTACCGCTGGTCGCGGTGCTGCTGACTGTCCAGACCAACTGGTCGTCTGATCCGGCCAAACTGTCATCACCACCCAGAAGCGCCATGCTGACGCCATAGGCGGCGCGCGCCGCGTCCTTGCCCTGCGTTCCGGTATAGCCCGTGATGCCGCGCACGTCGAACGACAAAGGATCAAGACGCGTGGAATCGCTTGCCTGATAAAGACTTAGCTGGCCAGACCCTGCATTTATCGTCGCGCCGCTTTGGCTGGAGGTTACCGCCTCATAGCTGAGGTTCAAATGGCTGGAGCTGCTGGTCGTCAGCCCTTCGGCACCATCAATCGTCAGCGAAACGGCGCGTCCCGCGGTGGTCGATCCAGCGCTGCCGACCGTCGTCGCCGTTGTAAAGCGTTTGATCGTCGTGGTGGTCTCAGTCCAGGTCAGACCCCATTCTGACGCGCCTGCCGTGTCAGCAACGATATCGCGCGTCGCCTTCATCTGAAAACTGTCAACGTCGGTAAAGGTGAGGAAATGGTTTGACCCATCGGCATAGGTCACACGATCGTCGATCGGCTTGTCTGCCTCTGCGGTGGTGGTGTTCGGATTGGTGGAATCAGCGGCCGGTGCCAAAATGGAAAGCTTACCGTCGGCTCCGTTTGAATCGATGGTGCTCAGGCTCCAGACCAGACCGGTGGACGCCTCGGGCCCGACAATCGTGTCGGCCGCACCGCCGCCCATCGAAATGTTGAACTTGATACCCTCGGCCAAACCAAGAACCGATTTGTCCAAAACCAGCGTATTCGAGCTGGAGTCGCCCGAAATATTCAAAACGTCGATGGCTTCCTTGACGCCGCCCGTCCCAACCTGGACCACCCGGCGCGTGCTGCCGACAAGCTCGACTTTCCACTGGGACAGAACAGCGGCAGAGGTCGACGCGGGATCGCTTCCCGAGATCAGCTGCAAACGATCTTCGGTCGTGTTGTTGCCGACATCAACTTGGGTGACCCGCATCGTGGTCGAAACGGCGCCCGCAGCCAAAGCCGCCGAAGCTGTCACCGGATCGCCGCTCATCAACAGGCGTGGTTCGAGAATGTCTATCCCAGGACGGCGCCGCGACAACGATGCCCCCTCGCCTTTGATCCGCCGGTCCAGCCACGACCAAAGCCGGTCTGGCAGCGCCGCAGCGGTCACAGGCGGAAGCGCCGCAAGATCAAACTTGGCTTGAGGTTTAACGTCACCAAAACGCGGACTCTGGATGCCAGCCGTCTTCGCCCGACCCATTCTGATGTGCTTGGTCATGGTCTGCTTCCGCCGCGTGAGAAAACGCGCCCGGTCAACCGGACGCGTGCTTAATCAGGTCGATTAGTTCAGCTTTGCTTCAGCGGCGGCCTTTTTGGACGCAGGGGCCACAGTCTCAGCCTTGGCAGGAGCAATGCGCGATACCAGAGGCTCGACCTGCTGCATCGAAATGAGGTGCAGCTGGATCAGATCCAGATCGCCGTTGCGGAACATTTCCAGCACTTTTTCATCGGAAAGCGCGCGCAGACGCTCGGTCGAAACACGCAGAAAGCCGGTCACGCCACCTTGCTTGCCATCCGCAAGAGTGTAGTCAATACGCGCCTCTTCCAACAATCCGCTGGCCTGAAGCCGGTCACAGAACGATTGGGTGCGCGTAAACGTCGCCTGATATTCTTCGACAAAGCGCAACACCGTGCGGGTATAGGCAGATTCGGCCCCCGTGCTGTCAAAGAGACGCTCGCCTTCGCCTTTGTCATTGACGCCTTCATAGCTGGTATCAATGCAAAGCGTCAGCTTGTCGCTGCCTTCCTGAACGGCAAAAACAAACGGGTAGCGGCGGAAAAACGCAGGGACATAGCGGCCAGACCAAGTGCCAGACTCATCCACCAGCGAATTGCGGTCCTGTTCCGCCCCAACCAGAGCCACGCAGACCAGACCGGTCTGGGTCTTGGCAAAGACGATCGGCATTTCAGGCGCGACTTTGACAAATTCGACATCGACGATCGGAACAGTGTTCGTATTGCCAGCAAAGGCGAAGCTTTGCGATTGGCGCACAGAAATGTCGCGATGCTCAACGCGGTTCAACGGGACCACGTTTTCATAGATTAGAAGTTGTCTGCTCATTTTTTGCCTGTTTCCCTTTTTTCCGTCGTGGCTTTTGGCCTAAGCCATTAACCACCTGCCTGTGTCGAAATTGTGGTCATATCAAGCGCTCCAAACAGAGCATAAAGCTCTGCCTGCACGCGCAATTGCTGCAATCTGGCGGCCTGCACATCCATCTTCAGCACGTCCCGCCGCAGCTTTTGCTCCAGAACGATGCCTTGAGACGCGCGGCCAGACTGGAATTGTTCGTCTGCGGCCTGCACTGATTCATTCGTCAACCGCACTTGACTCGACAATTTGCCGCTGCGGCCCGCGGTAACCTTTGCAGCCTGCATCAGCGCCTTGTAACGGGCGGTGACGGCATTCTCGGACTGGCGCGCTTTCATCTCGGCGGATTTGATACCCGCTTCTGCTTCGCGCACGCGCGATTTCTTGATGCCACCCTCATAGATTGGCACCGTCATCATCACGCCACCCGTCATGGTTTGGGTTTCGGAACCACCACCAAACAGTGATCCTTCGGTCATCTGATGCTCAAAATCCAACACCAGATCGACACTGGGTTGCGAAGCGCCCTTGGCGACGGCCCGCTGCCGCTTGGCCACCTCAAGCGCGGCACGCGCGGATTGCACTTCTGGCGACATCGCCATCAGATTGGCTTCTGTCATTTCGTTTTTGATGCTTGCCAGGTCAACGACACCAATCTTTGATCCGTTGATGACAACGCCCGTCACATCAAGGCCGGCATAGCGCTGCAATTCGGCCAGGGCCTCGATCATGCCGATTTCTGCATCCATCTGATCGCCCTGCGCGGCCAGGGTATCGGCTTGCGCGCGGATCAAAACATCAGCTTCGCGACGACCGGCATCGATATCCTCGGTCAAGGCGCGCTCGTATTCGGCGCGACCCTTGCTGATGGCCTTGGAGCGATCAACGCGCAGCTGCGCCTGAGCCACACTAAAATAGGCAACGATCATGTCGCGCACAACGCGGTTGCGGGCCACTTCGGCTTCGGCCTTGCGCACGGCATCCTGTGCTTTGGCCAAGGGCAACTGACGGAAGCGCGCAGCATCGTAAAGCGGCTGACGAACCGTGAAATTCATCGAAATCTTGGGATATTGACTGGAGCCAGTCGCATAGGCCGTATTGTCCGAAGAAATGACCTTCTGCTGGATCTGGTCGTATTGCAGGGCGATTTCAACCCTTGGGAGGCGCTGCCCTTTTGCCTGCTTTACCGTTTCGCCCGATGCCGCCAGATCGGCGTCGATCATACCGAACTCGGTTCCGGCCTCGATCATGCGATTGTAGGCCTGAAGCAATGTCACGGTTTCTGCATGCGCAGCGTGACTGCCTATTGCCTGTAAAAAAGCACAGGTCAGAACCGCTAGCCCATAGCGACTGAATACGGCAAACTGCCTTTTGCTATGCCCAACCAAGCGAAAGGCGCAAACCTTTTCCTGCAAAACCCGCATACTGCTTTCCCGCCCCAATTTCCAAATCATTGTGCAAAATATCGCGCCAATCTTGGTTCTTTTTCCTATCTATCGACACAAGGCTTGCTGTTTGCAAGAAATATATGTGCAAAAACGCCACATCTATTACAGCCGGATTCCCACGAGAGGCGCATTCCAAAATAAAGTTGCCAAAAGGTCACAAGATTCAAACTGTGGTGGCGCTGGACCGAACGTTTAGCAACATATAGACCGTGCTGCTGTGACTCAGGGCCCAAGCCGTTCAAAGACCGCATCGCGTCAAACCGCGTTTGTTCATGCAATGTGCCGACGAAGATCCCGCCTCGCAAAGAGGTGGGCTCGGACAATAAACGGAGCTTCTTTGCCCGCGTTTTTTCGGAGGTTTAGGGCGGCAAATTTACGCTGTGGCGGCCAATAAAATGCCTTACAGTCGCGCAGCGCAGCAATGTCTTTCTAAAGCATCCGCAACAGCGCCAGACTTGGCTGCCCTGTCACTGCCAGTCCGCGCGCGCGCTGAAACTCGCTGATCGCAGCACTGGTTTTTGAACCAATAACGCCGTCGCTGCCTTGCGTGTCATAGCCCGCGGCTGTCAGCCTGCGCTGCAACTCTTGGCGATCTGACAGAGTCATGCCTTGGGCATCCGGACCAAAGGCAGCGCGCAAAGGGCCAGCCCCATTCAGGCGGTCGGACAGATAGCCAATGCCCAGCGCATAATTCTCGGCGTTGTTATAGCGTAAAATAACGTTGAAGTTATGATAGAGCAGAAAGGCAGGCCCCTTACTTCCCCCGGGCAAAAGCAGAGATGCCGCCCCGTGGTTGCCTAAAGCGCCATTGACGCCGCGCACCCCTAAATCAGCCCAGTCAGACCGCCCTTTGCCGCGCCCTGCAAGTCCAAGGTTAAATCCTGCGGGCAGCACCACCTCTTGCCCCCAAGGCTGACCTCTCGTCCAACCATTGCGCGCCAGATAGGCCGCGGTCGAAGCCAGAGCATCGGTGGGGTCTTCGCTCCAGATATCGCGGCGACCATCGCCGGTGAAATCCACCGCAAAGGCTTGATAGCTCGTCGGGATGAATTGGGTGTGGCCCATTGCCCCTGCCCAACTGCCCAGCATCGCTTGGGGTGTGGTATCGCCATTTTGAAGGATTTTGAGCGCGGCCACCAACTGCTGTTCAAAGAACGATGCGCGCCGCCCTTCATAGGCCAGCGTCGCCAAGGCCGAGATGGTTGGAACCGTGCCGCGCCTTGTGCCGAAAAAGCTCTCAAGCCCCCAAAAGGCGGCGACCACATGCGGCTCGACCCCATAGCGAGCCTCGATTGCACGCAAGATAGCCATTTGCTGCGCCAGTTTCTGACGCCCCATCGCAAGCCGCTCGTCGCTGGCGGCGATGGCAAGATAGTCTTCGGTGGTGCGGGTGAATTCAGTCTGGTTGCGGTCCTTGTCGATCACGCCCGGAATAAAGCCCGAGGCACGAAAGGCGGTGTCAAACGTCGTCGCGGATACCCCCCGCGCCAGTGCCCGCGGCCGAAAGCCCTGAACCCAGGCGTCAAAGCCCGCATCAGGCACCATCGGCAGGGAGGACTGTGACGCAATTGTCACGCTTTGCGCACCGCCCCGCACACAAGCCGAAAGCCCTAACATCGCAAGGCCCAAAGTGAAACTGCGGCGTGTGCTGTGCATTATGGCCCCCGAACCTGCTGTCAGGAGCCAGCTTAGCCTAAACCCTGAAAAGGGCAAACCTGCGCCGCGAAAACCCGCTTAGATGCCGTGGCCCGCCCAAGGCCCGTGCTTGTCGGCCAGACCGTCCACACGCTCGAACCCATGGGCACCAAAGAAATCGCGCTGCGCCTGGATCATATTGGCGGTGCCACGCGCGGTGCGCATCGAATCGAACCAAGCCAGCCCCGACGACAAGGCAGGCACCGCAATCCCGTTCATGGCTGCATCTGCGACCACGGCACGCAGAGCAGATTGACTACCCTTGAGGTGGTCCGCGAAGAACGGCGCGAGCATCAGGTTGCGCGTGGGATCGTCCGTCAGCGCGGTTGCCATATCATTAAGCATCGACGAGCGGATGATGCAGCCCTCGCGCCAGACACGCGCGATTTCTGGCAGCGGCATGGGCCAGCCGAATTCTTTAGAGGCGGCCGAGATCAGCGCAAAGCCTTGAGCATAGCACAGGATCTTGCCTGCGATCATCGCCTGTTCCAGCTGCGCCAAGGTCAGGCCAGATTTACCCGTCGGCGCAGCGCCAAACACCGCCTCGCCTGCTCTGCGCTCGTCCAACCGCGAGGACAGGTTGCGCGCCATCACTGCCGATTCAATGGCGGGGATGGTGGCAGCAAGATGTTGCGCCTCGATCACCGTCCAGCGGCCCGTGCCCTTTTGACCCGCGCGGTCAAGGATCATATCGAGCATGGGTTTGCCCGAATGCGTGTCGATTGCCGCCGAAACCTCGCCCGATATCTCGATCAGATAAGATTGCAGCGGCCCCGCGTTCCAGCTTTTGAGCGTTTGGGCCACAGCGTCTGCGGCCATGCCAAGCCCGTCGCGCATCACGCCGTAAACTTCGGCGATCATCTGCATATCGGCATATTCGATACCGTTGTGCACTGCCTTGACGAAATGTCCCGCCCCTGCAGGCCCCATATAATCAGCGCACGGCGTGCCCTTATATTTGGCCGCAATCGCGTTTAGAACGGGCGCAACCCGATCCCAATCCGCCCGCTCGCCTCCACCCATGATGGCGGGACCATGCCGCGCGCCCTCTTCGCCGCCCGAAACGCCAATGCCAAGGAAATGCGGGCCCAGCTTTGCCGCCTCTGCGGCACGGCGGTTGGTGTCATGGAACAGCGCGTTACCCGCGTCGATGATCAGATCATCCCTATCCATCAGCGGGCGCAGCGCCTCGATCTGATCATCCACGGCCTGCCCCGCCGGCACCATCAGAATAATCGCCCGCGGAGGTTTGATGGCCGCCACCAGATCGGCAAGCGTTTCGGTGGGAGTGATCATCGGCGCAAGGCTGCCGGCCTCGGCCTTAAATCCATGCGTAACCGAAATGGTGCGGTTCCACACCGCAATCGGAAATCCCTTTTCTGCGATGTTCAGGGCCAACATCGCCCCCATGGTGCCAAGGCCAATCAGGCCAATGTGAGCAGGTTGGGTCATGGTCTTTGATCTCCGACACGATTCAGGGTTATGGCGTATAGGCTGGATGTTGCGGTGATGAAGAGTTGATGCTTGGCCCGACCGCCAAAGCAGATGTTCGAGACAACCTCTGGCACCAGAATCTTGCCCAAAACCCTGCCGTCAGGTGAAAGGCAATGCACGCCATCCGCCGCCGAGGACCACAGATTTCCGTCACTGTCGCAGCGGATTCCGTCTGCGCAGCCGGGGCTGATGCTGTGAAACACCTCACCGCCTTTGGGCCGACCCGACGCCATCGAAAACCGCCGGATATGTTGGACGTCTTGCGAAAACATCCGCCCCGTGTCGGCCACATAAAGCACCTGCTCATCAGGGCTAAAAGCAAGGCCGTTGGGACAGTTGAAATCGGTCAAGACCGCCTCGAGTGCTCCCGAAGGGTCGATGCGATAGACGTTGCAGGGCAGCTCTTGTTCGCCGGCGAAGCCTTCGTAATTCGTCATGATCCCATAATGCGGATCGGTAAACCAGATCGCGCCGTCCGAGCTGACAACGACATCATTGGGGGAATTCAACGGCTTACCTTGATAGCTGTCGGCCAGCACTGTGATGCTGCCGTCAAGCTCGGTCCGCGTGACACGCCGTGTGCCATGCTCACACGACACCAACCGCCCCTGACGGTCGCGCGTGTGGCCGTTCGAGTAATTTGAGGGCGCGCGATAGGTGCTGATGCCAGCCTCCGGCGTCCAGCGCAGGATCCGGTTGTTCGGAATATCCGAGAATAGCAGACACCCCGCATCCCCGAACCACACCGGTCCCTCGACCCAGTCAAACCCTGTCGCAAGCCGTTTTAGCGGTGCATTGCCCATTACAAATCGGGAAAATCCTGCGTCATAGCTTTCGAAAAATGTCATACCAAAGCCCCCCACGACGGCAATGTTACCGATAACATCGCTATGGTCAAAGCCAAAGTATCCCGCCGCATACCTACGTGCCACCAAAATCGGCACCAACACCCACGCCCTCGATTTTGGCGAAAAGGCAATTGACCTGCGCTGCCGCACGCCCCATCTGTAGAAAAGCTCTGTTTCGAGAGGGGACATTTCATGCAAAATGCGTTTATCGGCGGAGGCGCGGCCTATCTGGCGCTTGCGCTGCTGATTATCGTAACGCTCTACAAAGCCGTTCGTATTGTTCCGCAAAGCCAAAAATTTGTGGTGGAACGCTTTGGTCGTCTGCGCTCGGTGCTTGGGCCAGGCCTTAATCTGGTCGTGCCTTATCTGGACCGCGTCGCGCACAAAGTTTCGGTTCTGGAACGCCAGCTTCCCACCGCGCATCAGGATGCGATCACCACCGATAACGTGTTGGTGCAGGTAGAGACGTCGGTGTTTTACCGCATCATCGAGCCTGAAAAGACCGTTTACCGCATCCGCGATGTGGATGCCGCCATTGCCACGACCGTGGCTGGTATCGTGCGGTCTGAGATTGGCAAGATGGAATTGGACCAGGTCCAATCAAACCGCAACGAGTTGACCGCCAACATTCGCGAACATGTGCGCGCAATGGTTGACGATTGGGGCATCGAGGTCACTCGCGCAGAGATTCTCGACGTTTCGCTGGACGAAGCGACCCGTCATGCCATGATGCAGCAGCTGAATGCGGAACGCGCACGCCGCGCTCAGGTCACCGAGGCTGAAGGCAAAAAACGCGCCGTCGAATTGAACGCCGACGCCGAGCTTTACGCCGCCGAACAGGCCGCCAAGGCGCGCCGCATCCTGTCCGACGCCGAGGCCTATGCCACCAGCACAATCGCGGCTGCGATCAAGGAAAACGGCATCGAGGCGGCACAGTATCAGGTCGCCCTAAAGCAGGTCGAGGCGCTGACGGCCGTCGGGCAAGGCGCGGGTAAGCAAACCATCATTGTTCCTGCTCAGGCCCTCGATGCCTTTGGGGATGCGTTCAAAATGTTGAAAGGTCGCTAAGATGGCACTTTTTGGGGTTTGGTGGGCGTGGATCGTGCTGGGCGCAGGCCTCGCTGTGCTTGAGGTGCTGGTGCCCGGCTTCATTTTCCTCGGCTTTGCTATTGCAGCCGTGGTGATGGCGGCGATCATCGCACTGGGTGTCTTTGCCAGCCTTGCCTTCGCGATACTGGTCTATGCGCTGCTGGCGCTTGCGGCCTGGCTGATCTTGCGCGCGCTGTTTGGGACGGGCGAAAAGGACGTAAAAGTCTGGCGCGACGATATCAATAAGAACTGATGGACTTCGTCGGCTGCAAGGCTGCGTTCTTTTGCGGCGATGCCCTCTTGTGCTATCTGCGCGACGATAAACCAGGGCTGCCGTGGCCCGCCCGTTGGGATTTGCCCGGTGGTGGCCGCGAGGGAGATGAATCACCCGAAACCTGCCTGCTGCGCGAACTTTGCGAAGAGTTCGGTCTGCAGCTGCCCGCAGACCGTCTGATCTGGAGGAGGCAGTTTCCCTCGATTCTCGATCAAAGCCGCTTTTCTTGGTTTTTCGCGGGTCATTTGAGCCCGAGCGAAATTGCCGCAATAGCCTTTGGTGAAGAAGGCCAACATTGGCAGATGATGCGGGTGGCCGAATATCTCGCCCACCCTGCTGCGATACCCGCGATGCAGCACCGCGTTCGTCTGGCGATGATGGCGCTTTAACCGACCTTGCAGGCTGCCATCACCGCCATGTTGAGAATGTCGTTCACAGTGGCATTGGTCGAACAAATCTGAATCGGCTTGTTCACCCCCGTCAGAATCGGGCCGATCACAGTCGCTCCCGCCATTTCCTGCAACAGCTTGACCGAAATACTGGCCGAATGCCGCGCCGGAACGACAAGAATATTCGCGGGGCCTGTCAAACGGCTAAAGGGGTAATGCGCCGCCGCTTCGGGATTCAGCGCCACGTCGACGGTCATCTCGCCTTCGTATTCAAAGTCGACGCCCATACGATCAAGGACCTTGGGGGCCTGATGCATTTTGGTCGCGCGCTCCGACACCGGATAGCCAAAAGTTGAAAACGAGACGAAGGCGACACGCGGCTCTAGCCCAAGGCTGCGGGCCACAGCCGCTGCCTGTTTTGCAATCACCGCGAGGTCTTCGGGTTCGGGCCATTCGTGCACCAATGTGTCACTAATCAGCACGATTCGCCCTTTGTGCAGCAGAGCCGTAACCCCGACAGCGCCGTCCGAAGCCTTGGCATCAAACACATGATTGATCAGGCTGAGCACATGCGCCGATTTGCGCGTGACCCCAGTCACCAAGCCATCGCCATGACCGTGCTGTAGCATCAACGACGAAAACACATGCCGATCGCGCGCCGCCAAACGATGAACATCGGTCCGGTCAAAGCCTGCCCTTTGCAAGCGGGTATAAAGAAAATCCTTATACTGATCCAAATGCCGCGAATTGGCGGCATTGACGACTTCAAGCTCGCGGTAGGCATCGCCGAGCCCTGCGATTTCCAGCTTTTCCTTCACGTCGATGTCGCGCCCAACCACCAAGGCACGGCCGAGCCCAGCGCGTTGATAAGCCACGGCAGCCCGCAAAACGCGCGGGTCGTCGCCCTCGGCAAAGATCATCCGCGCCTGAGCCTGTTTGGCGCGCGCATGGATGCCCTGAAGAATGGTGGCGGTCGGATCCATCCGCGCCTTGAGGCTTTGTTCATAGGCCTTCATGTCGATGATCGGGCGTCGCGCCACGCCTGTATCCATCCCCGCCTTGGCCACAGCGGGCGGGATCACATAGATCAGCCGCGGATCAAAAGGCGTCGGGATAATATAGTCGCGCCCAAACGCAAGCTTTCGGCCATAGGCCATCGCCACCTCATCCGGCACATCCTCGCGCGCAAGGGCTGCCAAAGCCTTCGCGCAGGCGATCTTCATCTCGTCATTTATCGCGCGGGCATGGATGTCCAGCGCGCCCCGAAACAGGTAAGGGAAGCCGAGCACGTTATTGACTTGGTTCGGATAATCTGACCGCCCCGTCGCGACAATCGCATCGGCGCGCACGGCATGAGCTTCCTCGGGGGTAATCTCAGGATCGGGATTGGCCATCGCAAAAATTACTGGATTGTCGGCCATACTCGCCACCATCTCAGGCGTCACCGCGCCCTTTGCCGAGACGCCGAGAAACACATCTGCCCCCGCCATCGCTTGTTCCAGCGTCCGCAGATCAGTGTTGGCGGCATGGCCAGATTTCCATTGGTTCATGCCCTCGGTGCGCCCCTGATAGATCACGCCCTTGGTATCACACATGATGCAGTTGTCGTGCTGGGCGCCCATGGATTTCAGCAGCTCGAGACAGGCAATTCCAGCCGCCCCCGCGCCATTCAGCACGATGCGGCAATCGCCTATCTTCTTTCCAGAAATCTCCAGCGCATTGATCAGCCCCGCCGCGCAGATCACCGCCGTGCCATGCTGGTCATCGTGGAACACCGGAATGTCCATGATTTCCTTGAGTCGCTGTTCGATGATGAAGCACTCGGGTGCCTTGATGTCTTCAAGGTTGATCCCGCCAAAAGTGGGGCCCATCAGACTTACGGCCTTGATGATCTCTTCGGCGTTTTCGGTATCAAGCTCAATGTCGATGGCGTTCACATCGGCAAAGCGTTTGAACAGCACTGCCTTGCCTTCCATCACCGGCTTTGACGCAAGCGCACCAAGGTTGCCCATTCCCAAAATAGCGGTGCCGTTGGAAATCACCGCGACCATGTTGCCCTTGACGGTGTAGTCATAAGCTGCAGCCGGGTTGTCGGCGATGGCCTGCACGGGCACTGCCACTCCGGGAGAGTAAGCAAGGCTGAGGTCGCGCTGCGTTGCCATTGGCACAGAGGCGCTGATCTCGTACTTTCCAGGGCGCGGTTCAAGGTGATAGGCAAGCGCCTCTTCGGGCGTGACTTTGGTTTTATTTGACATGATTACTCTCCGTGGGCCACCCGCAGGTATAGCGACCCTAGCCGTGCCGAACAATCATTCCGACGCGCCAGTCGATCCTGCCCGCATTTGGGCCTTGATCCAGGGTCTGTCCTTGGCGAAATTCTGGAACTGCTTGGGGAAACCGTCTCTGAACACGCCAATTGCGGCACGCGCGGTCTGAAGGTCATCAAGGTTTCGGGCGCACCAGATCACGTCGATCAAGGTTTGCCAGCGCAATGGATCGGCGCGATAGGCAGAATAAAGTGCGGCAAGCTGCGCCTCAAGATCGCCCGACGCTTCACAACACTGCGCCAAGAGAAGCGCCGCTTCCAGATCACCCGCCACGACGGCCTGATTTCGCTCGATCACAGCGCGGGCTTGTGCAGGCAAGCCGATCTGTGCCAGTTGCGATGAAAGCCGGTGAATATCAGCGATATGCGTCAACTCCGGCGCATGGCCCAACAGGGCCACCACAAATGCCATCACCTCGGCCAGCCCTTTGGGCGAGAGATGGACGGGAACGATCCCATCTTTGCTAAACTCTGGATCGACCAGCGGAGTCTTGGTGTTGTAGTCGGCAAAGAAACTCACATAGCGGCAGCGGCTGGCATTCGCCAAACGCCAGAAATCACCCCACCGTGTAACAGCGGTTTGCAGCGTGCCCAACTCGATCACCGTGGTCTGGGGCGCTGCGAACAGCATATTGGTGAAACCCGCGCCATGATAAGAGATCATGACTTCGGCATTGGCCATGATCGCCACCTGTTCCTGCGGCGTCAGCTTTTCAAAGGCCACGTGTTGGAAGCCGAAAAGTTCAAGCATCTCGAAGATCTCATTCTCGCCCTTCATATGGCGCGGTCGGGCCTGACCGCCATCGCGCCCGACCCAAAAGCGGCGCGGCAGATGGCTGAAATCCTGCCCCTTGATCGCCTGCAATCCACGCTCTCTCAGGGCGTAAAGGCTTGAATCTACTGTATTCATCAGCAGAACACCATGCGAAGCCCGCGTCGCGTCGCGCCCCTTCCAGGCGGCGGTCGAAGGCGCGAACGCATCAAGCGGTTCGCTTTGGTCACGGGGCATCTGATAGTAGCTTGGGCCAAAGTTATAAGGCACCACCACCTGTTCGTGATGGTGCGGCGCGCGCTGAAAGATAACCCGATCGGCAAGCTCTGGAAACAGCGCGTCGATAAATGCAAAGGTGAACAGTCGCGTCTTGTCGTCGGCATTCGGGTAGTGGAAATAGATCGGCCCGGTCAGCCCGGTCTGAGCCACCAGCGTAAGCTGGCACAGGGATTCCGTGATGAAATGATAGTAGTTAAACGTATTGCGGCAGTCGATCGCAAAGGCCGTTTCAGGCGCGGGCGGGCACCGGACAAGGGGGAGCGTCCGCCCCGCACTTTCTGACTGACACGCGTGGAAGTAACCAACCAGAGCCGCATTTGGGTCAAAATCTTGTGCCTCATTCTTCCAACAATAATGGTTGAGGAGCCGCACCCCTGAAGCGCCGCTGATCAGACACCGATCTTGCACTGCCACGAACGATTTTTTAAACCAGACATCTTGCAGCAAAACTGGCAACGTATTGAATTCAATGACACTTCGAAAGCGACGGTGCCGTTTGGTAGCAGCCAGATGCGACTCGATCCGCGCCTGTACTTCGCTGTGTTCGCTGGCTGCAAATCCGTGGATCTGACCCCCATCGCGCGGGCGCCACAAAAACTCGGGCTCGGACAACAGCGCAAACCCCTCTGCCGTGTAGGGGTTCAGGATCAGATCTTGCGGCGGCTGATGAAACGAAATCTGGTTTAGCACAACGCTCTCGGCAAGAATTTGCGGCTGATTTGGCGGCCTGAAGCGAGTATTACCACGCATGGCACATGTTTCCAGCCCATTGCCATCCCGCATGTGGTTCCCTTTTTCGTTCCAAGGTGATTTGCTGCGGGCCAGATGTGCCTTGGGGGTTCGGGTGAGCGACGAAACTGTAACGCCGATGATGGCGCAATATCTGGAGATCAAGGCGCAGAACCCCGGCGCCCTGCTGTTCTATCGGATGGGTGACTTTTACGAGATGTTTTTCGAGGACGCCGTTGCAGCTGCAGAGGCGCTAGACATCGCACTGACCAAACGCGGGTTTCACAAGGGTGAACCGATTTCGATGTGTGGCGTGCCCTACCACGCCGCCGAAGGCTATTTGCTGACGCTGATCCGAAAAGGCTTTCGCGTCGCGATTGCCGAACAGATGGAGGACCCCGCCGAGGCCAAAAAGCGCGGATCCAAATCGGTCGTGCGGCGCGATGTGGTGCGGTTGGTCACCCCCGGCACGCTAACAGAGGATACGCTGCTGGAAGCTCGACGTCACAATTTCCTCTGCGCATTCGCCGAGGTCCGTGACGAAGCGGCTTTGGCCTGGGTCGATATATCGACTGGCGAGTTGCGGGTGATGCCGTGTCCCCTGATCCGGCTGGGGCCAGAACTGGCGCGGCTGGGACCGCGAGAGGTATTGGTTTCCGAGGCGAGAGAAGCTGATTTGGGCGGGATAGTGACTGAATTGGGCGCTGCGCTGACGGGCCTGTCTCGCGGAAGTTTTGATTCAACCAGCGGAGAAGCCCGGCTTTGTGCCCTGTGGTCAGTGGGGTCGCTGGAGGCTTACGGCCAATTCGGACGTGCCGAGGTTGCGGCTATGGGTGGGCTGGTAGACTATCTGGATCTGACGCAGCGCGGGAAATTGCCCTTGCTGCGCCCCCCCTTGCGGGAAAATGCAGAAGGCGCGATGCAGATTGATGCCGCAACACGGCGCAATCTGGAGATTGCGCAGGCGCTGTCGGGCGGGCGCGAAGGATCCTTGATCGCGGCCATTGACCGTACGGCGACAGCCGCGGGCGCGCGACTGTTGGAACGACGCATCTCCAGCCCCTCAAGGGATTTGGATGTGATTCACGGAAGACTGGATGCACTAAGGTTTTTGCGCGAACAGAGTGCTTTGCGAGAGGTCATCCGCCACGATCTGCGGGGCGTGCCTGATATTGACCGCGCGTTATCACGCATTGCCTTGGACCGTGGCGGACCTCGAGATCTGACGGCAATTCGCGCCGGGCTGACCCAGGCCGAACAGATATCGCGACGCTTGGGCCAGACCCCGAGCCTTTTGGCGCAAGCGGCTGTTGATATGATCGGACATTCCGAACTGATCGATTTGCTGGATGCAGCACTGGTGGCAGAGCCACCCCTTTTGGCCCGCGAGGGTGGGTTTATCGCCAGCCAATATGACACCGAACTGGACGAGACGCGGCGGTTGCGCGACGAAGGTCGTGGCGTCATCGCGGCTATGCAGGCGGACTATATTGCACAAACAGGGGTGCAAAGCCTGAAGATCAAGCACAATAATGTGTTGGGCTATTTTATCGAAACCACGACGACGCACGCTGAAAAGATGCTCGCTCCGCCTCTCTCGGAAAGCTTTATCCACCGCCAGACGACGGCCAATCAAGTGCGCTTTACCACTGTCGCCTTGAGCGAGATTGAAACGAAGATCCTCAATGCAGGCAATCATGCGCTTGAGATCGAAAAGCGTCACTATGCAGCGCTAAAGGAAGCTATACTGACGCAAGCTGGGCCGATTGGTGCTGCAGCGCGAGCGCTGGCAGAAATTGATCTGGCGGCCGCTTTCGCCGACATGGCCTCGGCAGAAAACTGGGTAGAGCCGCGCGTGGATGCAAGTCGGGCCTTTGAGATAGAGGCGGGACGACATCCCGTGGTTGAACGCGCGCTCAAGCGGCAAGGTGGCGGGGTATTTGTCGCCAACGATTGTGCGCTGACCGATGAGGCCACGCCTGCGATCTGGTTGCTGACCGGCCCAAATATGGCAGGCAAATCGACGTTTTTACGCCAAAACGCACTCATCGCTCTTTTGGCGCAGGCGGGCAGTTTTGTGCCCGCGAAATCAGCCCATATCGGCTTGGTCAGTCAGTTGTTCAGCCGCGTCGGGGCATCGGATGATCTGGCGCGGGGGCGGTCGACTTTTATGGTCGAGATGGTGGAGACCGCCGCTATTCTGAATCAGGCGGATGATCGGGCCTTGGTCATTCTGGATGAAATCGGACGAGGGACGGCGACCTATGACGGGCTGTCAATTGCTTGGGCGACGCTGGAGCATTTGCACGACGTAAACCGCTGTCGCGCGCTGTTTGCCACGCATTATCATGAGATGACCGCCTTGGCGAACAAGCTGGCGGGGGTCGAGAATGCCACCGTCGCCGTCAAGGAATGGGACGGCGACGTGATCTTTTTGCACGAGGTCAAGAAGGGTGCCGCGGATCGAAGCTATGGCGTGCAGGTGGCACGGCTGGCAGGCCTGCCGGCCTCGGTGATTGAGCGGGCCAAGGTGGTGCTGGAAACCCTTGAGGCAGGCGAGCGTGAGGGCGGCGGGCGGCAGAAGGCCTTTATCGACGATCTGCCGCTGTTTCGTGCCATGCCCGTTCAGGCGACCAAACCCGCCGTGCAGGCCTCGGATGTGGAGACGCGCCTGAAAGAGGTCATGCCGGACGAGCTGACCCCGATTGAAGCCTTACGGTTGGTGTACAGCCTGAAAGAGCTGTTGAAGCCTTAGCCTTGTGTATTTGAAGACACGCCGACCTGCGCGGGGCGAAGCAAGCGATCGTGCAGCAGGAATCCGACGCCCATCACCTGAATGATCTGACCCGCTTTGGTGCCGCTAACCGGCGCCTCGAACATCGCCTGATGCAACTGCGGGTCGAAGGTCTCACCCAATTCGGGATTGATTTCGGTAACACCGTGCTTGGCAAGGACATTGGTCAGCTCGCGCAGGGTGAGCTCGAGGCCCTCGATCAGGGCGGCGGCCTGCGCACGCGTTTCTTCATTGGCAGCATCGAGTGCGCGCTTAAGGTTGTCATAGACCGGCAAAAGGTCGCGGGCGAGTTTGGTGCCGCCATATTGCTCGGCCTCGCGGCGGTCCCGCTCGCTGCGCTTGCGAGAATTTTCGGCATCCGCCAAAGCCCGCATGAAGCGGTCGCGCATATCATCGCGCTCGGCGCGAAGCGTCTCGATCTCGTCCATGGCTTCAAGGCCATCAAGGTCGTCGAGGTTAATGTCTTCGGGGCCAGTATTTTCCTGCGCCATCGTCGTCTTCCTTACATTCAATCCGTCTTGTCGCGGCTTAGCCCGAACTCCGTTCAGACAAAAGCCTGCCAACCAACTGCGCGGTGTAATCAACGATTGGAACGATACGGCCGTAGTTCAACCGCGTCGGACCAATCACGCCCACAGCGCCGATGATCTTTCGATCAGCGTTCATATAGGGAGAGACAACCAAAGAGGAACCCGAAAGTGAAAAGAGTTTGTTCTCAGAGCCAATAAAAATGCGCACGCCCTCGCCCGTTTCGGCCAATTCAAGAAATTCGGCGATGTCGCGCTTGCGCTCAAGGTCATCGAACAATACCCGAATCCGGTCGATATCATCGGACTCGGTGCCGGTTTCGATCAGATTGGCGCGGCCGCGCACGATCAGTCGCTCGCTCTGCTCGCCGCTATTTTCCCAAAGGACCATGCCGCTTTCGACCAGTTCACGTGCCAGCGAATCGATTTCCTGCCGACGGCGCGCAATATCCGCGGCCATGGTGCGGCGCAGGTCGGAAAGTGTTCTGCCTTCCGCAAGAGAGTTAAGAAAGTTGGCGGCTTCACGCATCGACGACGGCGTTTGGCCCGGCGGCGGGGTGAATAGCCGATTTTCGACATGGCCATTGGTTAGGACCAGCACAACAAGAACACGGTCGGGCGCAAGGCTGACAAATTCAATGTGCCGAATCGGTGCCTCGACCTTGGGCGCCAGAACGACGCTGGCGCCTCGGGTAATCCCTGACAGCGTACCGCCAATGGTATCAAGCAGACTGACGATGTCCTGACTGGCGCCCGAACTTGCTGTGTCGATCAGCCGACGGTCATCTGCGCCGACATCTCCGACCTCAAGCAGGCCATCGACAAACATCCGCAAACCCCGCTGTGTTGGGATTCTGCCCGCCGAAACATGAGGGCTATCAAGCAGCCCAAGAAACTCCAGATCCTGCATCACATTGCGAATGGTCGCCGCCGAGAGCGTTTCCGACATGCTGCGCGTCAAAGTGCGGGAGCCGACTGGCTCACCCGAGGCAATATAGCCCTCTACGACACGCCGAAACACCTCGCGAGAGCGTTCATTCATCTCAGACAGGAGCTTTTTGCCTTCGTTCATCGAAAAATTCCTACCTTATGTTTATTAAGGAGGCTTATGGCCCAACGTCAATGAGGGTTGCATCCCAAAGCCGCTCGGGACTATCTGAGAGGCAGAAAAATAAGGATGTCACCATGCGACCCTCTGGCCGAAAGTTGAACGAAATGCGACCCGTGTCGATCGAGATCGACGTGATGAAACATGCAGAAGGCTCGTGCCTGATAAAAATGGGAGAAACCCATGTGCTGTGTTCTGCAACCATCGAAGACAAGGCGCCTCCGTTTCTGAAAAACTCGGGGCTTGGCTGGGTTACCGCTGAATACGGTATGTTGCCACGCGCAACGAACTCTCGGACCAGACGTGAGGCGGCTGCGGGCAAGCAGACCGGAAGAACGCAAGAGATTCAAAGGCTTATTGGTCGCGCCCTGCGCGCTGGAGTTGATCGATCTGCCTTGGGGGAGCGCCAGATTGTCGTCGACTGCGACGTCATTCAGGCAGACGGCGGAACACGATGTGCCTCTATTACGGGCGGCTGGGTTGCGTTGCGGCTGGCCATGAACAAATTGCTGAAGACTGGGGCGATTGTCAGCGATCCGATGATTGATCATGTGGCCGCGGTGTCTTGTGGCATCTATGCAGGACAGCCCGTTCTTGATCTGGATTACCCGGAAGATTCCTCTGCGGGAACAGACGGAAATTTTATCCTCACCGGTCGCGGGAGGTTGATCGAGATTCAGATGTCTGCTGAAGGCGCAACCTTCTCTCGGGAGGAAATGGGCGAACTGCTCGACCTTGCAGAACACGGGATCTCTGGCCTGGTTGCGGCTCAGAAAAGCGCGCTTGGGTTGGTGTGATGCGAAAGTTCAGCGGCGATCAGCTTTTGGTGGCGTCTCACAACCGCGGAAAGCTGGAAGAAATAGCCACTTTGCTTGCGCCGTTGGGAATTGCAGTTGTTTCTGCGGCCGACTTAGGACTACCCGAGCCCGCCGAAACTGAAACGACCTTTGTGGGGAATGCCCGGATCAAGGCGCATGCAGCCGCGCAGGCAACAGGCCTGCCTGCGCTATCAGATGACTCAGGTATTTCGATCGACGCCCTGGACGGAGCTCCTGGCGTCTACACTGCAGACTGGGCGGAAACGTCAAGCGGTCGTGACTTTGGCATGGCGATGGAGAAGACTTGGCAAAAGGTGCTGAAAACTGGGAAGTCAGGGCCATTTTTAGCCCAGTTTCGCTGCACGTTGGTCTTGGCCTGGCCAGACGGACATGATGAGGTCTTTGAGGGCATCATGAAGGGGTGTGTTGTATGGCCGCCTCGCGGGGTTAACGGCCATGGCTATGATCCAATTTTTAGGCCTGATGGATATGCACTGACCTGTGGAGAGATGGATGCTGCAATGAAGAATACCATAAGCCACAGGGCGATGGCATTCGGCGCGCTTGTGAGCAACTGTTTCACGTGAAACAATTCGACGTAAGAAGTTGAGCGGAAAATGCGTTATGCACGAGTATGAGGATTGGAAAAACGGAGGCTTCGGCCTTTATCTTCATTGGCCATTTTGTGAATCGAAGTGCCCCTATTGTGATTTCAACAGTCACGTTGCGAAGGAGATCGATCAGAACCAATGGAAGAGGGCTTTTCTTGCAGAAATCGACAGGATTGGCCTGGAAACCCAGGACAAAGTATTGGGCTCAATCTATTTTGGCGGCGGGACACCGTCTCTAATGAACCCCGACCTTGTGGCCGCTATCCTCGACAAAGCGAAATCGACGTGGCGTTTAGAAAACGATGTCGAGATCACACTAGAGGCCAACCCAACCTCGATTGAGGCGGGTCGATTCAATGGATATCGCGACGCTGGCGTTAATCGAATCTCGATGGGAATGCAGGCAATGAACGACGACGACCTGCGAAATCTAGGTCGACGACACACCGCGGCGGAGGCGGTAAAGGCCTTTGATATTGCGCGCAACATTTTCGAGCGTGTAAGTTTTGACCTGATCTACGCTCGACAGGGTCAAGATCTTGCAAGCTGGAAGCGTGAGCTAAAACGCGCGCTCGATCTCGCTATCGATCACCTATCGCTGTACCAGCTTACAATCGAAGAAGGGACTGTGTTTTCTGAGCGACTCTCGGCCGGAGGTTTGCGCGGATTACCCGACGAATCGATTGCAGCGGACATGTATGAAATGACCCAAGAGGTCTGCAATGATCGGGGCTTTCCCGCCTATGAGGTCTCGAATCATGCTCGGCCTGGCGCTCAGTCAAAACATAACCTCGTCTACTGGCGTGGGGGCGATTACGCGGGCATCGGCCCCGGAGCTCATGGTCGATTGACGTGGAATCAAAACCGCTTCGCTACAGAATCGCCAAAATCGCCCACACAGTGGCTCAACATGGCCTTGTCGGGGGGCCCTGCCGAGTTTGATAGAGTTTCGCTGTCTGACGAAGATCGTGGCATGGAATACTTGCTGATGTCGCTGAGGCTGTCGGAGGGGCTTGAAATCAGTCGGCATTCCCGATTGTCTAAGCGCGCACTAGAACATCATACGGTGCTGGATCTCGTTGAGCTGGGCATGATTAAGATCAGCGGAGATCGCTTAAAGGCTACGGCGAAGGGCCGCCTTATTTTGAACGCACTGATTTCCAAACTCGCAGGAGCATGATCTGTCAGAATGGCTATTGCCGCGCGAGGTCCCTAGGCATAGACGAAAGTGCCTGACAAAGAAGATCCAAGCCCTCGAGGCTTCGATAAGATATCGTCAGCTTTCCGCCGCCGGTCGTGCCTTCATGGTCAATCCTTACCCCCATTTTCAGATTAGCCGCCAGGTCTGCTTCAAGCGCTCTTGTGTCAGCATCTTTTTCGGTGTTTCGCGCCGAGCGTCTCGGCTTGTCAGACATAATGTCCGACCGCCGTACCAATTCCTCCGTCGCCCTAACCGTTAAGTTCTTACCAACAACCAGTTTAGCCAATTCCAGCGCATTTGGCGTGGTAATTAACGCTCTCGCGTGCCCGGCAGTGAGCGTTCCTGATTTCACCATTTGCTGCACTTCCTCCGGCAGCGCCAGAAGACGAAGCAAGTTTGCGATGTGGCTGCGGCTCCGAGAGAGAGCCTCCGCAATCTTCTCCTGGGTGTGGCCAAACCTCTGCATGAGTTGCTTGTAAGCTAGGGCCTCTTCGATTGCATTTAGCTCTTCTCTTTGAATATTCTCAATAATTGCAATTTCGAGAACTTCAGAATCTGTAAATGCCCGCACAATTGCTGGCAGCTCGTGAAGTTGAGCTAACTGCGCGGCACGCCATCTCCGCTCGCCCGCAACAATTTCATATGAGTCTCCCCCTTCTACCTGCCGAACGATAAGAGGCTGAATAACGCCTTTTTGAAGCAGGGAGTCAGCGAGATCACGTAATGCCTGAGGCTCAAATGTCCTCCTCGGCTGATCAGGATTTGGAACAAGTCGGTCAATGGGAATCATAAGCTCGCTCTTCGGTGTCTCTGTTTCTGGCGCTGAATTCAAATTCACGTCCGCCATCAACGCCGATAAACCTCGACCAAGGCCTCTCCTATCTGATTTCTTCTCCATCAGACGTTCTCCCTTTTCTTTGGTTGCAGCGCATGGCGATCCAATACCTCAACTGCCAATGCTCGGTATGCCTCCGCACCCTTAGAGCTTCCATCATACTCCAAAACAGATTGCGCGAAGGATGGCGCCTCACTCAAACGCACATTTCGTGGGATTGTGGTTTTGAAAACCAATTCCCCTAAAGTTTGACGCGCGTCACCCTCTACCTGCTGAGATAATCGGTTTCTGCTATCAACCATAGTCAAGACAACTCCCTCTATCCGTAAACTTGGATTCGCGCTTCTACGGACTTCTCGAATGGTCAGCATCAATTGGGAAAGGCCTTCCAACGCGAAAAACTCCGCCTGCAGCGGCACGAGAACGGCGTCAGAGGCGACGAGGGCATTCACAGTTAAGAGACTAAGTGAAGGGGGGCAGTCTATCAAAATGAAGTCAAAGCCCAAGATTTCTACTCGGGGATCCCGCAAAGCATCCTGCAAAAGAAAGCTACGCTTTTCATTAGCCACAAGCTGTATGTCCGCCGACGACAGGTCTGCACTCGAGGGACAGATAGAGAGCCCGGCTATTTGAGTTGTTGCAATAACATTCGTCATCGGCAACTCATCAATCAATACATCATAACTGGTCTTTGATCGGCTTGAGGGATGAAATCCCAGCCCAGTCGAGGCATTTCCCTGCGGGTCCAAGTCAACGAGGAGCACTTTCGCACCCGCTTCCGCTAAAGCGGATGAAAGGTTTATCGAAGTCGTTGTTTTCCCGACCCCGCCCTTCTGGTTTGCCACCGAAAGAATGATAGGCTTTTTGGCAATCAAATTGCTACGCATCTGCAATATCTTTCAGAACTAATATTCGACCGCTCGGGGATGTTTGGCTTTGGTGTTCTACCAAATCAAATTTCCACTTTTTGTGTGCAGCAGCGACCTCTTGGTCGGCACCAGCTCCTTTAGGAAAAATGGCTGTACCGCCTGTCGCGAGATGCCTTTTTGCATGGCCAATCAGGTCTACAAGCGGGGCAAGTGCGCGAGCTGAAATGACCGAAGCGCCGCGCGGTTCTAAGTCCTCAATTCTAACGACCTCAACCTCGCAATCCAACCCAAGGACTCTGACTGACTGAGACAAGAACGCTGCTTTTCGTCTGTCAGACTCAACCAAAGTCACTTTTAAATTGCTGCAACTCATTTCTGCCAAAATTGCAATGATGACGCCAGGAAATCCCCCGCCGGATCCCAAATCAACCCAGCTGTCGGCAACTTCCGGTTTCAAATTAAACAATTGTGCCGAATCTAGGATGTGCCGATCCCAAACATGTTCAAGCCCGCCGCGTGAGACGAGATTAATCGCGGGATTCCACCTTTCTATGAGCGCGCGGAACTCTCTCAGTTTTTCTAGTGTTTCACGTGAAACATCAAGCCACGCCGGCAATTCATTAATTGTCCCAGTCATTTAGTTGCCTGACGCTTCAACTTCTTGACCTGCGCCAGGATAAGCATCAACGCAGCGGGAGTCATCCCTTCGATCTTGCCGGCTTGAGCCAAGTTTTCAGGTCGCGATTTGCCCAGTTTTGTAGCAAGCTCGGTACTTAAGCCTGGAAGGCCTATATAATTGATTTCATTTGGAATATAGGTGTCCTCTCCCTTTTTGAGAGCGGTTGCTTCGCTCAATTGCCGAGAGGTGTACTGAGAATACAGGGCATCGGTTGCCACTTGGATCTTAATTGCATGTTCATATTTTGTAAACTCCGGCACCAATCGCTCAATTTCAGGAAGCCCCACACCACTATAGGAAAGCAGAGCTAACGCTGTGCGTTTCGGTCCGTCAGGAGCTAACTTAACTCCAAAATCAGCAGCCTCTCGACTTGAAATAGTCGCCACAGAAAGCGTGTCTCTTGCACGCATGACATTTTCAACCTTTTTCAAAAATGAAGATTTCCGTAACTCAGAAACACAGCCCGCGTCGATCCCGACCGGGGTCAACCGCTGATCTGCATTATCGGCCCGCATCGTCAATCTGAATTCTGCCCGAGATGTAAACATTCGATAAGGCTCGGAAACGCCACGCGAAGTTAGGTCATCGACCATTACGCCGATATAGCTATCTGCGCGGCCAAATTTTATTGAATTTTGACCAAGCGCTTGCCGAGCTGCGTTCATGCCAGCAACAAGACCCTGCGCAGCTGCCTCTTCGTAGCCAGTTGTTCCATTGATCTGGCCGGCCAAGTAAAGGCCGCTCAGCCCCTTCGCCTGCAACGCAAGGTCTAATTGCCGCGGATCGAAATAGTCATATTCAATCGCATAGCCTGGCTGCAAAATAATTGTATTCTCTAGCCCTACGATTGATCTTACATATTCATGCTGAACTTCAGCGGGCAAAGATGAAGAAATACCGTTCGGATAGACTGTGTGATCATCCAGCCCTTCTGGCTCAAGAAATATCTGGTGAGAGGTCTTATCCGCAAATCTAACAATTTTATCTTCAAGAGATGGACAATATCGAGGGCCCACGCCTTCGATATGCCCCCCATACATCGCGGATCGGCCCAAATTTGCCCGGACAATATCATGCGTTCGCTCATTTGTATTGGTGATGCCACATTCAATTTGTTTCGCCTCTGGCACCTTATTCATAAACGAAAATACTGTTGGATCATCATCACCCGGTTGAGACTCTAGGATATCCCAATTGATAGTTCGGCCGTCAAGCCGCGGTGGTGTGCCCGTTTTCAGCCGGCCTCGGTGCGGCAACAGCTCCGAAAGTTGATCAGCCAACAATATAGAAGGCTTGTCGCCGACTCTACCGCCAGGCTTTTTCTTGTCACCAATATGCATAACTCCGTTCAAGAAAGTACCGGCAGTCAGCACAACGGCGACAGATGTGATGCAGGTATTATCACTCAGCTGAACACCATTAACAGCGCCGGAAGATTCCAGGAGTCTTACGACTTCTCCTTCAATGATTTCTAGTGTCGGCGTATCGGCAAGCAGATCCTGTATCGCCTTTCGATAAATCTTTCGATCTGCCTGAGCGCGCGGCCCTTGGACCGCCGGCCCCTTTCTCCGGTTTAACAAGCGAAACTGAATACCCGCACGGTCAGCCGCACGCGCCATGAGGCCATCCATCGCATCTATCTCACGAACAAGATGACCTTTACCGAGCCCGCCAATTGCTGGATTGCACGACATCACGCCGATCGCTTCGCGCCGCAAAGTGATCAGGGCTGTGCGTACACCCATTCGTGCGGCCACCGCGGCGGCCTCGACGCCTGCGTGGCCACCGCCAATCACCACTACATCAAAATGTTTCACGTGAAACAGCCTCATTTTCCTATGCAGAAACTCAAGAATATCTCATCTAACAAGCTTTCTGCATCGATTCTTCCAACCATGACTTCCATTGCTCTCACAGACCGGCGCAATTCCGCTGCTACAAGTTCTGGAAATTCCAGCGCATGCTGCAAAAGACGTTCCCCACATTCGAGTCCTTCAATTGCCTGAACCATTGCAATACGATGCCGTTCTCGTATCAGCAATCCCGCTGATCCTGCTCGCTTCGACAAACGCTCCGATATTTCAGCAATCAACCGATCGAGCCCGGCACCGGTCTTGCCAGAAACTGCCCACAAACCTGAAGCGTGCTGATCGGCCTTCCCCAAAATAACAATATCGTCCGCTCCAGGCTCCAAAGCAAAAACCTCGCCTTGATGCAATTGCAAAAACACACGTAGGTCGGCAGCACGCGCACGCTCAATCGCGCGATCAATCCCAATTCTCTCAACGATATCATCAGATTGCCGAAGACCCGCAGTATCCAATAAGGTCACCGCCAGCCCATCTATATCCATACGAACTTCGATCACATCTCGCGTCGTCCCGGCAATTTCAGAAGTGATGGCTGCTTCGCGTCCGGCCAGAGCATTCAACAACGTCGACTTTCCCGCATTTGGCGCGCCAACAATCGCGACCTCGAACCCATCCCTTACACGCTCCGCAGCGGCAGCGCCCGCAAGCTCTGCACGCAGCGCAATCAACAAGCGCGAAATCAAGGTGCGAACTTCAGGCGTCACATCAACAGGAACTTCTTCATCCGCAAAATCAATTGTTGCCTCGATTAAAGCCGCAGCCCGAACCATATCACGCCGCCACATCTCGATCCGTTGGCCCAGCGCTCCCGAAAAGACGCGCAACGCTTGCCGCCTCTGTGCCTCCGTTTCGGCATCAATCAGATCCGCAAGCCCTTCCACCTGCGCCAAGTCTAACCGACCGTTCTCCAAGGCGCGGCGGGTGAACTCTCCCGCCTCCGCCAGTCGCAAACCCTCCATTTCCGACAGCACACGCAACACCTTTGCGACCACCGCTGTCGAGCCATGCAGCTGCAATTCTGCTGCAATTTCACCCGTAAAACTCGCGCCCTCTTCAAATACCAGAACGACGGCCTCATCCAGCACTTCGCCATCCCAAATCAAACGCCTCAGCGCAACTTGTCGCGGCTGCGGCACCTTGCACAGCTTGCTGACAGCCTGCCACGCAAGCGTCCCAGAGAGCCGCACAACAGCAACGCCGGCCTTGCCTCGCGCAGAGGCCAAGGCGAAAATCGTTTCCATAGCTAAACCCCTGACTATAAAGGCTTAAGCGTTCATAGAGTCAAAGAATTCCGCGTTGCTCTTGGTCTGTTTCAACTTACCGATCAAGAATTCGATCGCATCTGTCGTCCCCATCGGATTGAGGATTCGCCGCAACACATAGGTCTTCTGCAGATCCATCTTTTCGATCAATAGGTCCTCTTTCCGCGTGCCCGACTTAAGAATGTCGATAGCAGGGAACACGCGCTTGTCAGCAACCTTACGGTCCAACACGATCTCGCTGTTACCAGTGCCTTTGAACTCTTCAAAAATAACTTCATCCATACGGCTGCCGGTATCGATCAAAGCCGTCGCAATGATTGTCAGCGATCCGCCCTCTTCGATATTGCGTGCCGCACCAAAGAACCGTTTTGGGCGCTGCAGAGCATTCGCATCCACACCACCCGTCAGAACCTTTCCACTCGACGGCACCACGGTGTTAAACGCCCGACCCAAACGGGTAATGCTGTCCAGCAAAATCACCACATCACGCTTGTGCTCAACCAGCCGCTTGGCCTTCTCGATCACCATTTCAGCCACCGCCACATGGCGCGTCGCAGGCTCGTCGAAGGTCGACGAGACAACCTCGCCTTTCACCGATCGCTGCATGTCGGTCACCTCTTCTGGCCGCTCGTCAATCAGCAAAACGATCAGATAGCACTCCGGATGATTCACGGCGATTGAATTGGCAATGTTTTGCAACAATACCGTCTTACCCGTCCGCGGCGGCGCCACGATCAAGGCCCGTTGCCCCTTACCAATCGGGCAGACCAGATCAATAATCCGTGCAGACCGATCCTTGATCGTCGGATCTTCCACTTCCATCTTCAACCGCTCATCGGGATAAAGCGGGGTCAGGTTGTCAAAGTGAACCTTATGCCGCGCCTTTTCCGGATCATCAAAGTTGATCTTGGTCACCTTCGTCATGCAGAAATATTTTTCATTCTCACGCGGCGCCTGGATCACCCCTTCAATGGTATCCCCCGTGCGCAAGGAAAACTGCCGCAAGATATCAGGGCTGACATAAATATCATCAGGTCCCGGCAGGTAGTTCGCCAATGGCGAGCGCAAAAACCCGAACCCATCCTGCAAAACCTCCAGAACTCCGTCGCCACCAATCTCCCAACCTTCCTCGGCATGCTCTTTCAGAATTGAGAACATCATCTCGCCCTTGCGCATCGAGGGCGCATTTTCGATCTCCCATTCCTCCGCCATCGCCAGCAGCTCGGCCGGCGTTTTGGCTTTCAGATCAGCAAGGTTCAAATGCTCAACAGTCATGGGGGATCACCTTCGGCGCAAAGTCCCAAAGGAACCAGCAGCAGCAATTTAAATGGAAAGCGGAATGGCCGAGTGGCCGCGCTGACTGTCAGCTAATCGCAGACCAACCAGAAGTCAACCAATTCAGTATTTCACGATAACCGAGATCACGATCAAAATCATCAAAACCGTCGGCACCTCGTTCATAAGCCGATACTGCCGGCCAGTCCGGGTATTCGTCCCTGCCGCAAACTCTTTGCGCCGCCACCCAAGCCAATGATGAAACCACGTCATCCCCAGCACCGACGCCGCCTTCACCCAAGGCCAAAGCTGCGACCAATCCACAATCCCCGGCGTCATGACCAAGGCCAGCCCAAACACCCAGGTCGCGACACCAGCAGGATTTATAATCGCCTTGAACAGCAACCTCTCCTGATGCTGGAACAACAAGTCCATGTCGCTGCCAGCCGCAACACCCTGCTTTCTCAGTCCTTCAACATGATAGACAAACAGCCGCGGCATATAAAACAGCCCTGCCATCCAGGCGATCACTGACATCACATGTAGCGATTTGATCCACGGATAAAAGGTCGCCAGAACGTCACCCACAGGACACCTCACTTCTTTTCTTCTTCTTAAAGAATAGATTCTAGAAAGATAGATGATGTTGTAGGGGCCGTGGATAACAGAATTCATCACGTCCTCCCATAGTTTATCCCCAAGCCAAATCTTGTGGAAAACAAGTCACCAATTCTCTGAACGCCATAAAGTATTAATAATATCAATTAGTTGATGATCACTCGGTAACCCGAAAACTTCCCCACAGCCTGCGGAAAACGCTGTCTCCCCCAGCCCTGCGGAACCGCTATCCCCATGTGCGTAACTGTCGCGGCGGTCTGGCAAAAGCTTGACAAATCCCCAGCCGCCCTGCCTTTTCGCTACAACTTCGGCTTATCCAGAAACCCGCCCGCAAGAACAAACAGAGTTTTTCCACAGCGTCCCTCTCAAAGGCAAACCCCATGTCTCGCCCCCTTTTGCTGGCTTCTGGGTCCACCATCCGCCTGCATCTTTTGCATCAGGCTGGCTTGACCGTGACGGCATCCGCTGCTCGCATCGACGAATCTGTCATCCGGTCTGCGCTTGAAGCCGAATCTGCCAAACCCCGCGAGATTGCGGATGCCTTAGCCGAAATGAAGGCCCGCAAACTTGCCGATAAAAACCCCACCGCTTTGGTGCTTGGCTGTGATCAGGTTCTGAGTTTTCAAGGCCGGATATTTGGCAAACCTGAAACCCTGACCGAGGCGCGCGATCAGCTGCGCTGTTTGCGCGGTCACACCCATCAGCTGATCTCTGCGCTGGTGCTTTACGACGAGGCCAAGCCAGTATGGCGCCACGCCGCAACCGCCAGCTTGACCATGCGCGCCTTTTCCGACAGCTTTCTTGACGCCTATCTCGCCCGCAATTGGCCCTCGGTCCAGACGTCCGTCGGCGGCTATAAGCTGGAGCAAGAGGGTATCCGCTTGTTTAGTGCGGTGGTTGGCGATTACTTTACCATCTTGGGCCTACCGCTGCTTCCTTTGCTGAACTACCTCGAAATCAGAGGCTTTATTGAGACATGACTGACCTGCCGCGTATTCCTCTTGCTGCTGTGATCGGTCATCCGATTGCGCACAGCCGATCACCCGCGTTGCACGGGTATTGGCTGCGCCGCTATGGTATCAAGGGGCACTACATTCCGATGGATGTCGCGACGCAAGATTTACAACAAGCGCTTGAAATCATGCCAAAACTTGGTTTCGTTGGCGCCAATGTCACACTTCCGCACAAAGAGGCGGTGCTCAAGCTTGCGGATGTCATCACCGACCGCGCTGCCCTGATTGGGGCCGCCAACACGCTCATTTTTCGCGCTGATGGCAGGCTGCACGCTGACAATACCGATGGCGCGGGCTTCATCGCCAATCTGCGTCAGAACGCGCCGCAGTGGGATCCGACCGCAGGCCCCGCGGCCGTTTTCGGTGCGGGCGGTGCTGCCCGCGCGGTCATTGCCGCCCTGATAGAGGTTGGCGCTCCCGAGATACGCATCGTCAACCGCACGCGCCCCCGCGCCGAGGCCCTCAGGTCTGATTTTGGCGCAAAAATTACCGTGGTCGATTGGGTTCAAGCCCCGAACATGCTGGAAGGCGCCAGCACGGTCGTCAACACCACTTCTCTGGGAATGACGGGAAAATCCGAATTCCGCGTGCCGCTCGACGCGCTTGAACGCACAGCGCTCGTCACCGACCTTGTCTATACTCCGCTCAAAACGCACTTCCTTATCGAAGCAGAATCAAAGGGTTGCACAGTGGTAGATGGTCTTGGCATGCTTTTACATCAGGCCGTACCCGGTTTTGAGCGCTGGTTCGGCAAGCGCCCCGAAGTCGACGAAGCCACGCGTCAAGCTGTCCTCTCCGCATGACGTACCGCCTCGGCCTCACTGGCTCTATCGGTATGGGCAAATCCACCACCGCCCAGATGTTCGCCGCCCATGACATCCCCGTTTGGGATGCTGACGCCACCGTCCATGCCCTCTATGGCCCAAACGGCAAAGCGACCAGCGCCATCGCCGCCCTGTATCCCGATGTCATTGAAAACAATGCCATATCTCGCCCGCTCTTGCGCGCCAAAATCGCGGCAAACCCCGCTGTCCTTGACCAAATCCAAGCCCTCGTTCACCCACTCGTTGCCGCTGATCGTGCCGCCTTTCTTTCGGCGACCACCGCATCTATCGTCCTGCTGGACATTCCGCTGCTGTTTGAAACCGGCGCCGACGCTTTGTGTGACGGTATCGTTGTCGTCTCCGCGCCGCCTGAGGTGCAACGTCAACGGGTCCTCGCGCGTGGCATGGCCGAATCCGAATTCGACCTTATCCTTTCCCGTCAGGTTCCAGACTCTGAAAAACGCGCCCGCGCCACTTGGGTGATTGAAACCACCACCCTAGACAGCGCAGCCCAAGCTGTGAAAGACGTTCTGTCAGACATTCGCGAAAGGCTTGCCCATGCGTGAGATCGTTCTCGATACTGAAACCACGGGCTTCGAGCCCACCGAAGGCGATCGCATCGTTGAAATTGGCGCGGTCGAACTGTTCAACCACCTGCCCACGGGCCGCACATATCACCAATACATCAACCCGATGCGAGCGATGCCAACTGCCGCCTTCGAGGTGCATGGTCTGGGCGACGATTTCCTACGAAATCACCCTGTTTTCAAGGATATAGGCAAGGCCTTTCTTGATTTCATCGGCGATGCGCAGCTTGTGATTCACAATGCGGCCTTTGATATGAAGTTTCTAAACCACGAGCTTGCCGCCATTGGCTTGCCGACACTGCCGATGGCCCGAGCCACCGATACTTTGCTTATTGCCCGCCAAAAGTTTCCGGGCTCCCCTGCGTCGCTTGATGCGCTTTGCCGCCGCTTTGGCATCGACAACTCGGCGCGGGAAAAACACGGCGCTTTGCTGGATTCCGAAATTCTGGCTGAAGTCTATCTGGAGCTTGTCGGCGGGAGGCAGCCGGATTTTGGCCTGAATCCTGCGGCTCAGGCCAATTCCGCGGGCAGCACGCAAGGCGCAGATGCTTGGCGACCACGTCCACGACCCACCCCGCTCGCGCCTCGCCTTACAGACGCAGAAATCGCCGCCCATGCTCTCTTTGTCGATAAACTCGGTGAAGCGGCAATCTGGAAAAAACGTCTCTAACTCTGCCAAAAACCAAAGGTTCACCATGAAAACGGTCTTCGTCACGGGCTCTGCCGGCTTTATCGGTTATCACCTGTCCAAGCTGCTGCTGGCCGAAGGCTTTCGGGTCGTCGGCTATGACGGCATGACCGACTACTACGACATAACCCTGAAACAGCGCCGCCACGCAATGTTGCTGCAGCACGCGAACTTTTCCATGACCGAGGCTCTGCTTGAAGACCAGACCACCCTCGAAGCCGCCATGCGCGCTGCAAAGCCTGATGTGATCATCCACCTCGCGGCTCAGGCGGGTGTACGCTATTCGCTGGAAAACCCCCGCGCCTATCTGAACGCCAACCTTATCGGCGGCTTTAACGTGCTTGACCTCGCGCGCGAACTCAAGGTTGATCACTTGCTGATGGCCTCCACGTCTTCGGTCTATGGCGCGAACACCAAAATGCCGTTTCTGGAAACCGACAAGACCGAGACGCCGCTCACCTTCTATGCCGCGACCAAAAAGGCAAATGAGGCGATGGGCCATTCCTACGCCCATATCTACGGCCTGCCTGTGACGATGTTTCGATTCTTTACCGTATATGGCCCCTGGGGTCGCCCCGATATGGCGCCCTATAAATTCACCAAAGGCATCCTCGAAGGCACGCCGATCGACATCTATAACAATGGCGACATGTGGCGCGACTTTACCTATGTTGAAGATCTGGTTCGAGGGATCCGTCTGCTGACCGATTCTATCCCTCAGCGCCCGGATACACCCGAGGAAATCCCGCCTGGAGACAGCCTCTCACCCGCGGCGCCTTATCGCGTGGTGAACATCGGCAACTCGGAAAAGGTCAATCTGATGGATTTCATCGAAGCAATCGAGGCGGCAACCGGTTGTAAGGCGATTCGCAACTATATGCCGATGCAAACCGGCGATGTGCACGCCACCTATGCAGATGCTAACTTATTGAAATCGCTGACAGGCTATGCACCAAAGACCAACGTTCGTGACGGCATGGCGGCCTTTGTTCGCTGGTATCGGGACTACTATAAGACATGAAAAAACCGGTCCCGAAAGACCGGTTTTAGCAATTCTATCCACCTCAGTTCGCCGGAACCTGCGCGCGCCGAGTCATTTCCTGACGATACAACGCCACAAAATCCACGGTGTCGATGTTCAGCGGCGGGAAGCCTCCGTCGCGTGTCACATCCGAGATGATCCGGCGCACAAAGGGAAACAAAAGCCGCGGGCATTCGATCAACAGGAAAGGATGCAGCTGCTCATCCGGCACACCCTCGACGTGGAAAATGCCGCCGTAATCAAGTTCAAGCAGGAACAGCGTGTCATTGTTGACCTTGTTCTTTGAGGTCACCTTGAATTTGGTCACGATGTCATACTGAAAGTCTTGCGTCCGCTTGCGGGCATCAAGGCTCACCTGAACTTGAATATCCGGCTGAACCTCGGCCGAGGCGAGACCCTTTTGCGCGACCATGTTTTCAAACGACATATCCCGCACAAACTGCGCCAGAACCGACATCTTCATCTGCGGTGCAGTGCTATTTTCTTCGGCCATAAGCCCACTCCCTGAAAAAACCTGCGCCTTCCTAACAGGTGCTTACGGCTCTGTCCATTTTGACGGCCGCGTCAGAGGTTCGCGCTTTTCGGGGTCGGGAGTGACGTCCTCATAATCGGCGTCCACCCAATCCGGAGGCGGCCCGGTGCGAAACCCGCCCATCCGCACGTCGCTTACTTTCACCCGCGTGCCAATATAGGCGATGATCCCACGCCGCACGGCGGGCACCATCAGCAAAAAGCCGATCGCGTCGGTGAAAAACCCCGGCAGCATCAGCATAAACCCGCCGATCAAGATCAAGGCGCCATGCGCAAGCGGTGACAAAGGGTCGCCCATCGGTCCAGCGGCCTGAATGTCGCGCAGAACGCCCAAGCCCTGCCAGCGCACCAGAAAAGCCCCCAGAACGCCCGTGAACAGACAGATCGCCAGTGTCGGCCAAAGCGTCAACCACGCCCCAACCGTGACAAAAAGCGCAATTTCCACAAAGGGAACCAGCAAAAACAGCCCAAAAATCCACATCGGCGCAGCCTCTCTTCATATGCTGTGCCCCAAACGGTAGACTTAGGCCCAGCCAGCCCCTACATAAGACCTCAACACCCAGATCACCAACCCCCTGGGACAATTCTTGAGGCGCTTGATGGAATCCTCCCTTATCCAATTGCTCGTTCTGGCCGGTATTGCGGTCTTTCTCGTCCTGAAACTCCGTTCGGTGCTTGGCACCCGCGAGGGGTTTGAAAAGCCACCGCTGGCCCCTGAAACAGCAAGCCCGGTAAAGCGCAGTAAGTTTCAGGTGATCGAAGGCGGTCCGGATCTGGACATTACCGACCATGTGTCCGAGGGGTCGGACTCGGCCAAGGCCTTGGCTGCGATGAAGGCCGCGGAACCTTCGTTCAATGTGGGCGAGTTTCTGCGCGGCTCGCGTGCTGCGTATGAGATGATCCTCATGGCGTTTGAGCGCGGCGATCTTGACAGTATTCGGCCCTTCCTTGCGGACGAAGTCGAGGCAACCTTTGCTCAGGCCATTAATGCCCGCGAACAGGCTGGCCTGACGATCGAGGCAAAGTTCCTTGGCATCAGTGACCTTGCTCTGTCTGAGGCAGAATATGACGCCACGACGAAATCTGCAGAAATCACGGTGCGGTTCACGGGCGAGCTGACTTCGGTCACCCGCAATAAGGCCGGCGAAGTGGTTGAAGGCTCTACCTCCGAGGTCAAGCGTCAACGCGATCTGTGGACCTTCTCTCGCCGGATGGGTGTGCAAGACCCGAATTGGCAACTGGTCGCAACTGGCGAGTAATGCGTGGGTTGGCGTGCGCCTTGGCTTTGGCGGTCGCGATGACCGCACCGCCACTTCAGGCGCAGGTGCTGGATTTCGAGAACCTCGAGGGCTGGGCGCAAGACGATCATCGCGCCGCCTTGACCGCGTTTCTAACCACCTGTGACAAGATCAGCGGTGACGAATGGGCGCCGATCTGTGCGCTGGCCCATGATGCCAACCGCTCGGATGCTTCGGCCAAGGCGTTTTTCGAGCTGATGTTCAAGCCCGTGCAACTTGGCAATCCACCCGCCTTGTTCACCGGCTATTTTGAACCCGAGCATGCGGGCTCACCTGTCCGCACGCCGCGCTTTGCCTATCCACTTTATGCCCGCCCACCAGAGCTGCAAGATGGCCAGACCTATTACAGCCGCGCTCAGATTGAATCGGGCGCGCTTCGTGGGCGCGGTTTGGAAATCGCTTGGCTTGAAGACCCGGTCGATGTTTTTTTCCTGCAAGTTCAAGGCTCTGGGCGAATTCACATGACCAATGGCCATATCATCCGAGTTGGCTATGCGGGACGCAATGGCTATCCCTATGTCTCGGTCGGCCAAACCATGATCGCACGCGGGATGCGCACGCCGGATCAGGTTTCGGCGCAGGATATCCGCGCCTATGTGCGCGCGAATCCGATGGCGGGGATGGATCTTTTGAATGTGAATCCGTCCTACATATTCTTTCGCAAGATCGACGAACTGACCACGGATCAAGGCCCGATCGGCGCGCTTGGCCGCCCGATCACGCCGTTGCGCACGGTTGCTGTCGATCCTGACTATACTCAAATGGGCGCTCCGGTCTGGATCGAGAAAACCGGCGCGGCGCCCATCCGTAGCCTGATGGTGGCGCAAGACACTGGCGGCGCGATCAAAGGCGCGCAGCGCGCGGACATATTCTATGGCACGGGCGATGCGGCGGGTGATGTGGCGGGCACGGTCAAGGATGGTGGCCGAATGATTGTGCTATTGCCGATTGACCGCGCCTATGCGCTGTTGCCCGAGGGTTGAACATGGCGCGTCGAAGAACCTTGCGCCCCGAGGAAGAGCAGCTTTGGCACGCTGTTGCGCGCACCATCTCGCCCATGCACCGCAGCGCCCCCAGTTTTCCGGCGCCCGAACCGTATGCAGTGAAGACCGATACCGCCGCCCCGCTCCTTCACAGTCAGCCCCGCTTGCCGCTGTTTCGGCTGGGCGAGAAATCCCGCGTTCAGAACAACCATGACCTTGCGCCAACGGTTTCGGAAAGTCTTTCGTCGGCACCGCTGCAGATGGATGCGAAAACCCACGGCAAAATGACCCGTGGCAAGCTGGCACCCGAGGCGCGGATTGACCTGCACGGTTTGACGCTGGCCGAGGCGCATCCCGAGCTGATCCGCTTTATCCTCAATGCGCAATCGGCGGGGCTTCGGCTGGTGCTGGTGATCACGGGCAAGGGAAAGCGCCGCGACGATACCGGACCAATCCCGCAGCGGATGGGCGCGTTGCGGCATCAGGTGCCACAATGGCTGCGGATGGCGCCCTTGGGCCCCGCCGTTTTGCAGGTGACCGAGGCACATTTGAAACACGGCGGATCGGGCGCTTACTACGTTTATCTGCGCCGTCGATAGGGCCTGCCGGCGGGCACGCTTCTAGCGGGTCAGATCAGCAGCCACAGTTGCAACCGGCTTCAGCACCACCTGTGTTGCGTTTTGCACGGTCAAGACCACCCCTGGCAACAAACCGACCCGCACGCGGCGATCACTCTCGAAGGCACCCTGAACATCCTGAATTCGGGACAGAAGGGTGATCAACGCCGCCGAGTCCCCAAAGGTGAAATGCCCCATCCCCTTCGAGAACTCTCCCACATCCAGAAAGGTCACATCCAGATCGGCGACGCGACGGACATCGCTCAACGACCCAAGTCGATCCGACTGCCCGCTAAGCATGGCAGAAAAACGCAAGGCGCGGTCGCGGTCAGAGCCAAAAATCACAAAAGGCTGCGGCAACTTGCCGATCGAATGAGCAATCACTTTGAAAACGTCAACATCGATATCCGGCGAAATCAGCACCACACCGCCAATCAGATCCAACGTCTTCGTGTCACCTCGGATTGAGGTTTGCCGCAGCGCTTCCATCGTCAGCCCTGCCCCCATCGAATGCGCCACCAGCACGATGCGCTTTGCACCGGCTGCGGTAACTTCGTGCATCAAAGTCTCCAGCCCGTCGCGGGCGAACAGCGCGGAATCGCGGTCAAAGGCGTATCCCAGAGGTTCCGCCGCCGACGGCCAGGCATAGTGAATAACCGCGCCCGGCAGCTTCAGGTCATGCGAGAATTGTGCCACCCGATAGACGCCCTCGGCGAAATTGTTGTTGTAACCGTGAATGAAGATCACCGCCTCGCCACCCTTCGCAGCAAGTTGTTTGCGCAGGTCGTTTCGGAACAAAGCGTCGGTTTGATAGACGATCTCATCAGTGGTCAGAAACTGAGTGTTTGGGTCAATCTTGCCATGTCGGGGCGGCCAATTGATCTCGCCCAGCTTGCGATCGGGCGGCACTGAAATGTCATAGCGGGCAAAATTGATCTTTTCAGAGCGGGTGTTGCCAAATTTTCCATCAGCATCTTGCTTGCGCGTTGTGCCGATAAAGATGGTCTGCAACTGCCCCACTGTTGCTGCTGCCGGATCAAGCGTCACTTGCCCGCGTGGCGTGCAGGCGACCAGAACGCTAAGGCAGATGGCGATCAAAAAGCGGTGCATGGGCCTGTTTTTCCCTGTTCGCAACGCTGGGTCAACCCCGAGCATTCCACCTGCGAAGCGGCGTGATTGTCTGCAATAACTATCCTTGTATTTCAGATCCTTATAGTTTCTCAGGCCTGAAACATCTGGAAACGCGCATTTCCGATCTACAGAACGTAACGCGAAATATCGACATCGCGCGACAGCGCACCCAGATTTGCCTCTACAAAGGCCGCGTCCACCAAGACCTCATCCCCTGCGCGGTCGGGCGCGGTAAAGGACAGCTCTTCGAACACCCGCTCCATCACCGTGTAAAGCCTGCGCGCGCCGATGTTTTCGACGCTGCGATTGACCTCGGCGGCGATGCGCGCAAGGGCTGCGATTCCGTCGGGGGTAAAGGAAACCGCAACGTCTTCGGTGCCCATCAGGGCGGCATATTGACGGGTCAGCGCATTGTCGGTTTCGGTCAGGATGCGCACGAAATCGCCCTCGGTCAGCGGCGCAAGTTCAACGCGGATCGGAAGGCGCCCCTGCAATTCCGGCAGCAGATCAGAGGGTTTGGCCACATGAAACGCACCAGAAGCGATGAACAGCACATGGTCGGTTTTCACAGGTCCGTATTTGGTCGAAACGGTGGTGCCTTCGATCAGAGGCAACAGGTCGCGTTGCACGCCTTCGCGCGAGACATCGGCCCCGCGCGCATCGGCACGGGCGCAGATCTTGTCGATCTCGTCCAGAAACACGATGCCATTCTCCTGCACAGCCTCTAGCGCCGCCGCTTTGACCGCCTCGTCATCCAAAAGCTTGTCAGCCTCTTGGCCAATCAGCAGATCATAGCTGTCGGCAACGGTGACCTTTTTGCGCACGGTGCGCTGGCCAAAGGCCTTGAACAGATCTTGCAGGCCCTGCATCTGCAGTTCCATACCCTGCCCGCCCATCATCGGCATCGCGGGGGCGCTGTCGGCCAGTTCAAGCTCGATGACGGTGTCGTCCAATTCGCCGCGACGCAACTTGCCCCGAAACATCTCGCGGGTTTGTTCGCGGGCGTCCTTGCCGGCCAAAGCCTCGATCACGCGGTCTTCGGCGGCCTGTTTGGCACGGGTGGTGACGTCTTCGCGCATGGCGGCGCGGGTGTCGATCATCGCGGCATCAACCAGATCGCGGATGATACTTTCGACATCGCGGCCAACATAGCCCACCTCGGTGAACTTGGTTGCCTCGACCTTGAGAAAGGGCGCGCGCGCCAGTTTCGCCAGACGGCGCGAGATTTCGGTTTTACCCACGCCCGTCGGGCCGATCATCAGGATGTTCTTGGGATAAACCTCGTCGCGCAGATCATCGGGCAGGTTCTTGCGCCGCCACCGGTTGCGCAGGGCCACGGCCACGGCGCGTTTGGCTTCGCGCTGGCCGATGATGTGGCGATCCAGTTCCGAGACGATTTCGCGCGGGGTCAGGTCAGTCATTTCGATATTCTTTCCACGGTCAGATTGCCGTTGGTATAGACGCAAATGTCGGCGGCGATGGCCATGGCACGCCGCGCGATTTCCTCGGCGGGCAGGTCGGTGGTCATCAATCCGCGCGCGGCGGCAAGGGCATAGTTGCCACCCGAACCGATTGCGGCCACGTCATGTTCGGGTTCCAGCACGTCGCCCGCGCCGGTGATGACGTAAAGATCAGCGCCATCGGTGACGATCAGCATGGCTTCGAGGTTGCGCAGGTATTTGTCCATGCGCCAGTCTTTGGCAAGGTCAACGCAGGCGCGCGCCAATTGGCCGGGGGCTGCCTCGAGCTTTTTCTCGAGCCGTTCCAGCAGGGTAAAGGCGTCGGCGGTCGAGCCTGCAAAACCTGCGACAACATGATGGCCACCGACGTCAAGGCGGCGCACCTTGCGGGCAGTGCCCTTGATCACAGTGGCCCCAAGCGAAACCTGACCGTCGCCCGCAACCACAACTTCGCCGCCCCGCCGAACCGCAAGGATGGTGGTGCCGTGCCAGCCGGGAAATGTGTCGTCTGCCATGAAACTCTCCTAATCGAGGTCGAATATGTGGGCGGGGGAGGGGCGCTGCAAGGTTCAGATACGAAAAAGGCGCCCGTTGGGGCGCCGATCCGTCAGGTGAGTCGTCGATCAGATTGCCGAGACGATCCAGTTTTCCAGCGCGGCCTTGGGCGCAGCGCCGACCTTGTTCGAGACAACTTCGCCGTTCTTGAACATGAACAGCGACGGGATGCCGCGCACGCCCAGAACAGCGGGGCTGTCGGGGTTTTCGTCGACATTTACTTTTACGATCTTGACCTTACCGGCATATTGCGCGGCGAGTTCTTCGAGTGCTGGGCCGATCTGACGGCAGGGGCCGCACCATTCGGCCCAGAAGTCGACGACGACGGGAATGTCCGACTTGCGCACTTCGGCGTCAAAGGTTGCATCGGTCACGGCGACGGTATTGGCACCCATGGCGGGATCTCCTGAGAGGAAAATATCAAGCCATGAACCTAGGCACCACTTGTGGTCGCGTCAAGGGATGGTAGCGCGATCGAAAGCCGCCCTCACCATATTGCGATCAACTTGCATCAAGGTGGCAGTGCCTGTCCACAGGATCGCGGTGCGGATGTCACGGTCGGGATAGATCTGTCCGAGCGCGTGATCATAGGCGCCAAGCTGACGCAGGATGCCCTCGGGAATATCTTCGGGGCGGTCAGGGATGCGGTGGTTCGATTTGAAATCGACAGCAAGCACATGATCGGGCCGGATCAGCAGGCGGTCGATGCTGCCAGCAAGGGGCGGGGCCACAAAGGCGACCTCGGCCAAAGCATCCGGCGCAAAGATCGACGGATGCGCAAGAAGTGTCGCCGTGGCTTCGGCGAGGACGGAAGGATAGACAGAGGCGTCGGGCACGAGCCGCAGCGCAATGGCGGGCCAGTCGGATTGCGGCGCCTGTGGCAAGTGTTCCAGCAGCAGATGCAGCGCCGTCCCGCGGGCTTTGGCGGCCTCTTCACCAGAGCCGTCCGTCTCGCCCTTCATGATCTTGTCGCCCCCCAGATCCGAAGGGGCAAGCGTTTGTGCAGCACGTTCGGCCACGGGCGCATCCTGCGTTGCCCAGAGCGGCAGCGGCAGAGCTGATTTCTGGGGAATGTGCTGGACGCCCAGCGGGTCGGGCCAGTCGCCAAAGCTGTGACGCAATGCGCCGCCGACCAGACCCTCGGCACCTGCCGCTTTGATGCCTTGTTCGACCAGCCGGTACCATGAGCTTTCGCTTTTCGCGTCACCTGCACCGCAAACGATCAGCCAGACCCGCGCGCGCGTCAGGGCGACGTAAAGCAGGCGCAGGCTTTCTTCATCGCGCTTTGCCGCGCGGGTTGCGCGCAGGTTGGCAATCAGGGCGGGGCTGTCGGCAGAACTGGTTTTCCAAACCGCAGAGCCGCTTTCAAGCGTGTAAATCTCGTCACGATCTTGCGGCGATCGATCGGCGGTTTCGGGCAGGATCACGATTGGCGCCTCTAGC
>JAHEBX010000102.1 GCA_024642045.1 Pseudorhodobacter sp.
GCACCTCTTGGGTCGTCTCGGCGCATGGCGCGAATTTCGTCAAGACCATGCTGCGACTTGGGGCCGAGCGTGAGAGCTTGAACGTCGTCGCCGACCAGATTGGCGGGCCGACGCCTGCGGCAGATATTGCCGACGCGCTCTATGCAATTGCGGCAGGGCTGTTGGCGGGCAAAGCGAGCGGGATCTTGCAGTTTGCGGGCGCACCAGATGTATCTTGGGCACAGTTCGCGCGCGAGATCATGCAACAAGCCGGGCTCGCTTGCGTGGTGAATGATATCCCTTCAAGCGCCTATCCCACGCCCGCCAAGCGGCCCCTGAATTCGCGGATGGACTGCAGCGGGCTTTCGGCTTTTGGCATTACACGGCCCGATTGGCGGCTTGGATTAAACGATATTATCAAGGAGTTGCGGGCATGAACCGGAAGGGCATTATTCTGGCAGGTGGATCGGGCACGCGGCTTTGGCCGATCACCATGGGCGTGTCAAAGCAGCTTTTGCCGATCTATGACAAACCGATGATCTATTATCCGCTATCGGTGCTGATGCTGGGCGGTATCCGCGAGATTGCAGTGATCACGACACCAGAGGACCAGAGCCAGTTTCAGCGGCTGATGGGCGATGGCAGCCAATGGGGGCTGAGCCTGACCTATATCGTGCAGCCCAGCCCTGACGGCTTGGCGCAGGCCTATCTGTTGGCGCGCGATTTTCTGGCTGGCGCGCCCTCGGTGCTGGTGCTGGGCGACAATATCTTTTTCGGGCATGGACTGCCCGAGATCTTGGCGGCAGCCGATGCCAAACCAGTCGGCGGTACGGTGTTTGGCTATCGCGTCTCGGACCCAGAACGCTATGGCGTGGTCGATTTTGATGCCGCGGGCAATGTGCGCGCGATCATCGAGAAACCCGAGGTGCCGCCTTCAAACTATGCTGTGACGGGCCTTTACTATCTGGACGGGCGGGCGCCAGAGTTAGCAGCACAGGTCAAACCTTCGCCACGTGGCGAGCTTGAGATCGCAGACGTGCTGGAGCTTTACCGCGCAGAAGGCAACCTGACCGTCGAAAAGATGGGGCGCGGCTTTGCCTGGCTGGACACCGGAACCCACGGCAGCCTGCTGGATGCGGGCAATTTTGTGCGCACACTGACGTTGCGTCAGGGCTTGCAAGTGGGTTGCCCGGATGAAATTTCATACCGCGCCGGTTGGATCGATAAAGACGCGCTGAAGGTTCGTGCGGCATTGTTCAAAAAGAATGATTATGGTCATTATTTACAAACAATCGTTGCGGAATAAGGCTGGGACGCTCTTAAAATACCGCTCTGGTTGTAGTGGCCTCGATGAATTCACTTTTATGTATTTTTTTGTGGCATTGTTTCCAATTCTTGCGCAAACTAAATACATGGGTTCGTCGAGGGCGGAGGGACGAATGGTGGTAAAGATACTGGCAAGCGCCATTTTTGGTGGGATGACGGCCGCAGGATACTCTGCAGCAGGCAGCCACGGGATTGGGCACGCGCTTCTGTCTTATGAACTGGGCGGGTTGATTGCCGTCATGCTGGTCATAGCTTTTGCTATGGAAAATAAGGGCTTTGGTCGGATTTGATTTAGACGACCTGTTTGACGCGGACATGCGCTTGACGGTGCGCGCCGAGCCGAAACACTCTCAACCTGTGGGAACTCGAATCGTTTCATACCCGAAATTTCGGGAGATGCCTGCTTTTTGAGCAGTGCTTGGTCGATAAGCGAAAATTCGCTAAAGTTTGAGCCATTTACGGCGAAAAAACACCGCAATAATGGCATAAATGTGGTCGAAGCCTCCGAAAGGGACTCGCCAGAAGCATTGATCAAAGGGTAAAAGAGTTCTGGGGGCGTACTTATGAAGTGCGGCAAACTAACTGCGATTTCTCAAATAAGGTCTGCTTTTGTAGAAAACTGTTTGTGAATTAGACGTCGGGCCTTTGGGCTTCGATTAAGTAGGAATGTTTCCGTTTGGTGATGCAAAATGAAGATTAGTTATTCAGATTTTTCCACGACCCCTATGGTGCAGTATGCGAAGGTTTCGCAGGGCACCGAACCTCATAAGTTTGGCAAAGTCGATGTGGCGCCCTCAACCAAGGGCCTTTATCGCAATTTCTTCAAGCGTGTTTTTGACGTAAGTGCCATTTTGCTGGCGGCGCCGGTCGTCGTGCCTCTCGTGATTGTCTCGGCCGCTCTGGTTGCAATGGATGGCGGGTCGCCCTTTTACACGCAGACGCGTGTTGGGTATCATGGCAAGCGGTTCCGGATGTGGAAACTGCGGTCAATGGTCTGTGACGCAGACGCGCGGATGGAGGATTATCTTGCGGCGAATCCAGATGCTCGGGTTGAATGGGACACCACACAAAAGCTGAAGGCCGATCCGCGCATCACGCCGCTGGGCAAAGTGATCCGCAAGTGTTCTCTGGATGAACTGCCGCAACTGTGGAACGTGCTGGTCGGCGATATGAGCCTTGTCGGCCCGCGTCCGATGATGATCAGCCAGCAACAGATCTATCCGGGGCTTGCCTATTATGCGCTGCGTCCGGGGATCACTGGCTATTGGCAAACGGCCGACCGCAATCGCACCACCTTTGAGGCGCGGGCCGAATTTGACGATGCCTATGAAGCCGAAGTGTCGCTGAAGACCGATCTTAAGGTGCTGATTGCCACGGTTGGCGTCGTGGTGCATGCGACTGGCTACTAGGGCGCGACATCAGGAGTTGACGTGTCTTCAGGCCCGCCCAATGGCGGGCCTTTTGCATCAGCCGAGCGCAGCCGCCATGACCAGCAGGACCGAGACTGCCGCAATCGCAAGAACGGAAAAACGGGGCAGGCCAAAGATCGGTCGCGAGGGATCGTCGATCATGCGCAGCACGGCCGAACCGACTGGCCCTTTGGGTTTGCGCAGTTCCGGAATACACACCACCGGTTCCAGATCAAGCTGGCGCTGCATTTGCGCCGCCGTGCGCACAACGGGGTGCAACTGATCAAGAATGAAGGCAATCGCAAGCCCCGCCATCAGGCTCGCCAAAGCGCCGGCGATTGCGATCTTTTTCTTACCCCCGCCAATGGCGAATTCCGGCGTCACCGCACGTTCTAGCAAACTGAAACGTTGTGATTGCTGATTTTCCGCCAACCGCTGCGTGGTAAGCGCATCCGAAAGGCGCGCATTGGCAGCGGTGTATTGGTCTTGCAACTGGGTCATCTGACGGTCGTATCCGGCCATCACGCGTTCGGTCTCGGCCATTGCAGCAAGGGCAGCATCCACCTCTTGTTTATGCACATTCGAGGCGTCGACCTGGTTTTGCAGCACGTCGATCTGGGCGTTGATCTCGACAAGGCGGCGCTTGTCCGTCTCGCGACTGATCTGCTTTGCCTCGATCATCGCCTGCTCGCCCTTCAGCGCCGCAATCTGTTGCGTGGTCGCGCGGATGTCGTCTGTCAGGCTGACCAGCTCGTCCCTGCGCGTGGACGCAAGCGAAGGCAAGCTGTCGGCATGTTTGGTCTTATAATCCGTCATCTCGGCTTCCAGCGAGGCCAGCGAATTTGAGATCCGCGTCACATCGGCCTGAAAGAACTCGACATTCTGGTCAACGCGACTGCGCTGCCCCATGCTGGACTGATCAAGAATGCCCTGAGCAAAGTCATTGGCAATTGCCGCAGCGGTTTCAGGCTGACCATCATGGGCCGTGATGATGATCGCCGAAATGTTGCGAGCCTGACCAAAGCCCTGACCTGCGGCGCTGTCAACAGCCTGAAACGTTACGTTGCTGCGCAGCGCAAACAGCCGCTTTTCCAGCGGTAAGGCAGGCTGGTCCGCAAAAAGGTTGTGCCGGTCGATCAAGGCGGCAAGCGCCTCGCGCGTGGTCAGCTGCTGCTCGATGGTTTGCAACACCTGCGCCGACCCACCACCGTCGTTGGCCGCCGCAGTGCCCGTGTCGTTGACCTGCGCGCCCTGAATCTGAATAACCGCGATTGCCTCGAAGGTGCGCGGCTGCAATTTTGCAAAGACCACGGCCCCCAATGTGCCAATCACCGCGACGAGGATGATCAGCCAGCGCCGCCGCAGCAGGAAATTGATAAGTTCTTCAATCGACTGGATCTGGCCCATGGTCTACTTCTTGGCATAGCGGTAGCGACCCGCATTGAAATCCTGCGCGCGGTTCAACACCACGCCCAACAGCGGTATGCGGCCTTCGAGCATCCGCTCGACCGCGCGAATTTCCTCTGGCGTCGATTTGGTGCCATCGGTCACCAGCAAAACCGCATCGACCGAGGGACCAATCGCCAAAACATCGTCGCTCACCAACGCCGGCGGCAAATCATAGATCACCACCTCTGGCTCAAGCTGATCCACCAGCGCAGTCAGCGCCGAGGTGGTATCAGGATCGTGCAGCGTCTCTGAGGCACGCTCGATCGCGGTTCCGTTCAGACCCAATGCCAGTGTACGGCCAAAGCGGTGAAAGATGCTTTCCAACGGCTGATCGCCCGAAAGAAACTCGCCCAGCGCCCGGTTTTCTTCAATGCCCAGGGTCGTCGCAATTTCGGGGTGGCGCAGGTCAAGGTCGATCAAGGCGGTGCGACTGGCCGGACGACGCGCCAAGGACAGCGCGAGGTTGATGGCGACAAAGCTTTTGCCACAGCCGTGGGTAGGCGACGTCACCGCAATGCGGCGCCAGCCCTTTTCGGCCAGACCGTGCAGCAGGCGGGTGCGCAAAATATCAAAGCCCACAGCGGCAGGGTGATCACTCGCCTCGATAAAGAGGCCCTTTTGTGCCAGCTGTTCGGCGTCCAGCGTCACAGGGCCAAGCGATTCCCACACACGGATCGGGTTCAGAAAGATCGAGGGCAACGGGTTCGCAAAAATCTCGCGCCCCGTCGCAAGATCCATGGTGGATTTAGACTCGGCGACATCGCGCCTTTTGAACAGCGACACGCCACGCGCTTCTGATCGCTGACCGGATTTTTCGTCGGGCATGACCGAAAGCTCCACATCGTCTGGCCCTTTGGACCCCGAGCCTATCCTGTTGTCTTTACGCATCCGAAGCGCGGGCTCCTGCAAGCGTGCGACCCAAAGGGCGCACCTGATCCAAAAAAACCTGCCCTAGGGCAGGAACGTCACCGCAAGATGGCAAAGGGACGGCACCCACTTGGCCTGCCTGTCCAAAAGAATCGTGCGGGCCCCCGCCCATAGTCTGCATCGTTAGCAGGCAGGGGACAAAGATGAAAGTCATCCAGCACCTCTCTGCCCCCCTTACAAGGCATGGTCATGGCGCGAACAAGGCCTTAGATTGGCAGGATGAACCAGAGGGATAACGTTCAGATTGATGCAGTCGTGATCGGGCGCAACGAGGGCGCGCGGTTGATTGGCTGTCTGACCTCGTTGCAGGGCAAGGTGCGCAGGCTGGTTTATGTCGATTCGGGCAGCAGCGATGGATCAGTTGCCGCCGCCCAAGCCTTGGGGGCAGAGGTTGTTCAGCTGGACATGACGCGCGGCTTTACCGCGGCGCGCGCGCGAAATGCAGGGCTTGCGCGACTTGAAACCACTGATTTTGTTCAGTTTGTCGATGGAGACTGTGAAATTGCTTCGGGCTGGTTCGAGGCGGCGCTGGCAGGCTTTGCCGCGCATCCCCAAGCCGTGGTGATCTGTGGTCGCCGCCGCGAACGGTTTCCCGAGGCGTCGATCTACAACGCATTGGCAGATGCGGAATGGAACACGCCCACGGGCCGCGCCAAGGCCTGCGGCGGCGACGCCCTCATGCGGTTCGCGGCAATATCAGCGGCGGGAGGCTATCGCGAAGAGTTGATCGCGGGCGAAGAGCCCGAGCTTTGCCTGCGGCTGGCGCGTGCGGGCGGGGAGATCTGGCGCATCGACGCAGACATGACACGGCATGACGCCGCGCTTTTGCGGTTTGGGCAGTGGTGGCGGCGCAGTCAGCGCGCGGGTCACGCCTTTGCCGAAGGGGCTGCACTGCATGGCAATGGACCCGAGCGGCACTGGGTGGCCGAAACGCGTCGGGCGCTCCTCTGGGGGCTGGGCTTGCCGATCGTTGTGGTGGTGACAGGGCTCATCCATCCGATGGGCTGGGCCTTGGCGCTGGTCTATCCAGCGCAGGTGGTGCGTCTTTCGCGGCGGATGGGCTGGCGGGCCGCCGTGTTCGCGGTTCTGGGAAAATTCGCCGAAACGCAAGGTGCGCTGGAATATTGGCTGGCCCGTCTGCGCGGTAAGGGCCGCGGTCTGATCGAATACAAATGATCAGCGCTGCGAGATCGCGTTCTTGACCTCGGCTGGTAAGATGGCGGCACAGGCGAAATAGCGTGGGATCATCCGTCGCGGATTGCTCAATGCGCGCCAAAGCCATTCCATCGCGATGTCCCGCATCCAGGACGGCGCGCGCGACTGATCCCCCGACAGAAAATCAAGCCCTGCCCCAATGGAGGCAAAGCCGACATTCGGCGCGGTTTTGCGGCCTCTGGCAGCAAAGATTTCCTGCTTTGGCGCGGAAAGCGCAACAAGGCACAGCCCGATGTTCAAGGCGGCCATCTGCTGCATCAACTGCGTCGCCTGCGCGCCTGCGGGGTCAAAGCCCATCGGGGGCGCGTGCTTGAGAGCGATGGTCACATTCGGGATTTCGTGTTCGATCTGCCTGGCCGCCGCATCAAGCGCGTGGGCCGTCGTCCCTACGAGCGCCACTTTGACACCGGCATCAGCCGCAAGGCGCGCCAACGGGATAACCATATCAGATCCTGGCACCAGATGGACCGGCTTACCCGCCAGATATGACAGCCAGACAATTGGATTTCCATCAGCCACAACAAGATCTTGGGCAGCATAGGCCGCACGGAATGTTGCATTGGTTCTCAGCTTCACCAGATGGTCAAGATTGATCGTGGCAAGCGCGAATCCCTGATGATTCGCGAGACGTGTCGCAACCGTCGACAAGAGCGTTGCCTCATCGGGGACATTCACCTTTATCACGGTGTTTTCAAACCGAAAATGCACCAATTACCCCTTCACAGGCGACTTGCGAAATGGGATAGCACAGGAGTGGCTGGTGGCCCAAGAGTTCACGTGCAGAATTGTTTAGTTTTTAGAGGCCGGAATTTGTCCAGCAGTGTGCCTACTTATCGGCAAGCCATTGATCTGGCACGGTTCGTTGCCGCTTTTGGCATTGTAGCCACGCATGCCTTTGCGCGAAGAGGTGATTGGGTTGGGCATCTGTCGCTGGGGCTTTTCATGGTTTTAGCCGCCTATTTGGCTGTCCAGTCGCTGCAGCGCGCGTCCGGCAGCTATCCTTATGTGGCGCGCGCGAAGCGATTGCTGCTGCCGTGGCTGTTTTGGTGCCTGTTCTTTCGAATCATTTTGTTCAAAATCACCGATGGACCCGACCGCTATGCGGTGTTGTCGGACCCGTGGAGTTTGTTGGTCGGCCCCATGGTTCATCTTTGGTTTTTGCCGTTTGTCATCGTCGCAATGTCGATCGTCCGACCGTTGAGCCACTGGATTACCACGCCGCAAAGGCTTGCAGTCAGCTTCGGTGCGTTATTGATCCTGACGCTGCCGGCATTTGGGATCGTGGCGCATCTGGAGTTGCCTGTGCCTTTGCCGCAGTGGCTGACTTGGGCGCCGATCTATGGGCTTGGTGTGCTGACGGGCATTGCACATCAGTTGCGTCGCGGTCACTGGCCGCTCGTGTTCGCGGCGATCATGAGCGCCGAGGGCTGGGTGCTGCTGGATGGCGAAACCTGGACCTTTATGATTTTCGGGGCGATCGCGGTGTTTGAACTGTTCTGGAGGCTCAAGCTTGATGGGGACTGGGCGCGCCCGTTGGGGCAGGTTACCTTTGGTATCTATTTGATTCATCCGTTTTTCATGCTGGCTGTCTACAAACTGGCGGGAAACGACGTGAACCGGTATTTTATGACTGTCGTGGTGTTTATGATGTCATGGATCACCATCGCGGGGATGCGCAGGTGGGCGTTTTTCAGAAGGGTGACATAAGCGGGCCTCGCATAAATCTTAGTTTGGCCAGAATGGCCGGATAACGTCTTGAAACCTTAACGATGTGGCGGAGCATCTGTGCCAAATCTGTTTGCCTATCTGATGCTTTTTGTCTGGCCGATGATTTGCTGGAAGTTCTGGCGCCAGATGCAGCCGGGGCGGGCGCTGATCTGGACAGTTCTGGGCGGCTATCTTTTCATGCCGCCGCTGACGGCGATCAACTTGCCGATCTTGCCTGATCTGGACAAGACAACGATCCCGAACCTGGTAGCGCTGTATTGCGCACTGTATCTGGCTAAAGACAAAGTGCGCTTTCTGCCCGACCTCGCCTTGGGCAAACTTTTGGTGGTGATGTATCTTGTCACGCCTTTGGCCACGGTCTTAACCAACTCTGATCCGTTGTTCTTTGTGCTGAATACGGTCCAAGGGATGAAGCTGACCGAGACCGTTTCGGCGGTGCTGACGCAGGCCTTTGCCCTGATCCCGTTTTTTTTGGCGCGGCGGTATTTGGGCAGCGAGGACGGTGCCAAGACAATCCTGCTGGCCCTCATCACTGCAGGGCTGATCTATTCTGTGCCCATGCTGATCGAAGCGCGCCTGTCACCGCAGATCAACGTTTGGGTCTATGGCTTTTTTCAACATGATTTCTTTCAGACGATCCGCCAAGGCGGATATCGACCGGTCGTGTTCTTGCCGCATGGCCTGTGGGTGGCGTTTTTCGCGTTGATGGCGCTGATGGCATCCGTGATCCGAATGGCGGCGGTGCCCGCCGAGGCCCGACCCAAGGCGGTGCTTGTCATGTGCTATCTGGTGATCATGCTGCTGATCTGCAAAAGCGTGGGCCCGCTCGTCTATGCGGTCTTGCTGGCGCCGTTGATCTGGTTCGCCCCCTATCGGTTCCAAGTGATTGTCGCAGCGGGCCTGGCCACAATTGTGATCAGCTATCCTGTGCTGAGGGGCGCGCATCTGGTTCCGCTGGAACAAATCCTGGATTTTGCGCGCGGGTTTAGCGCAGATCGCGCCTATTCGCTCCAGTTCCGCATCGAGAATGAGGAGCTGCTGTTGGCGCGGGCGCAAGAACGGGCGCTGTTTGGTTGGGGCGGCTACGGGCGGGCCTTCTTGCACGATCCGCTGACCGGAGAGATGTCGACGATCGCCGATGGCGCCTGGGTGATCCTGATGGGGTCCTCGGGGTGGCTGGGCTATCTGAGCGAGTTTGGCCTGACCGCCCTGCCCCTTTTGATGTTGGGGCGTGAAGCTTTATCACGACATGGGTCGCAGATTGGGCGCTATTGCGCCGGACTTGCGCTGATTTTGGCCGCGAACATGGTCGATCTCTTGCCGAATGCCACGCATATCCCGTTCACTTGGCTGATGGCGGGCGCCCTGCTGGGTTGTGCCGAACAAATGCGTCTGGAACGCATTGCGGCATCACTGAAAGAAAGCCGCGCAGGGCTGCACAGCGGATCGACGAAACGGACGGTGATATGATGGTGACGGTGGATATCGGCGTTTTCGCCCATAACGAGGCAGAGGGCATCGGTAGGATGGTAAACCGTTTGGCCGCGCAGGACATCCTGCGGGTCACGGATATGGAAGTGCGTGTGTTGGTGCTGGCCAACGGCTGCAGGGATGCAACGGTGGCCATTGCGCAGGCTGCCGCACGCAACGGTATCTATGTCGTCGATCTGGCCGAAGGCGGCAAATCGCGCACGTGGAACCGCTTTGTGCAAACCATCTCACGCCCCGAGGCTGACATTCTGGTTTTTTGCGATGCAGACATCGAATTTTGCGATTCCGGCGCGCTGCAGCGCCTTGTGCGAGGCTTGCAGGCACGACCCAACCTATGGGTGCTGAACAGCAAGCCGATCAAAGACATCGTTGCCCGCCCTGAAGGGCTGTCGCGACAAGACCGGCTGATAGCAGCGGCGGGCGGTGGGCTGGACGATTGGAAAACCGCAATCTGTGGCCAGTTGTACGCGATGCCCACCCAAACGGCGCGCAAGTTTCGCTTGCCGGTAGGCCTGCCTGTGGAGGACGGGTTTTTGCGGGCAATGGTTCTGACCGACGCGCTGACCGAAGCAGAGGATTTCAGCCGCATCGATGGGTCGGACAGCGTCTCGCATATCTATGCCTCGGAGCGGAGCATTCTGGCCCTGCTGCGGCATCAGACGCGGATTGTGGTAGGATCCGCGATCAACCTCGCGTGTTTCCGGTTTATCCGGACGTTGCCCGAGGCCGAGCGCCACCAAGAGCTGCGGCGGGCAATGGTCAACGACCGATGGCTTCCAGAGGTGATCCGCCGTCAGTTGCCACAGATGCCCTACGGCTATGTGCCGCCGCATTTTATGGTCAAACGCCTTGCACGGGTGCTGAGCAATCGGCAGGACCGCCTGAACCCGAAACGAATCTTGATCGCCCTGTTTGGCACCTGCTTTGATGTCGTGGTCTATTTGCGCGCGCAGGCGGCGATGGCGCGCGGGGCCGGAGCGGGCTTTTGGTAGTGCGACGTCATAACGGTGCCGTATTTCTTAATTAAAGCAAATCAGTCGCACGTCAGCCGTGTGTTCATGGTCTGTAAGGGTGGCTGGATTTGCGCTAGAGTATCTGGACTTGCCCTTGGCGCGCGACCAAGGGTTATGCAAAGAGCGGGTGGATAGACGTGGGTAATGATTTTTCGGCGCTGAGTGATAGCGATATCGCAATCGTTGGCATGGCGGCACATTTGCCGGGCGCTCCTGACATTGCGACCTATTGGGCCAATCTGGCCGCAGGTGTGGAATCGATCCGCCCTCTGTCAGAAGACGATCTGCTGGCCGCGGGCGAAAGCCGCACCAAGATGCGCAAGCCCAACTATGTCCCGGCCGCCGCTGTTCTGGATAAATTCGAGCATTTCGATGCCGATTTCTTTGGCTTTTCGCCCAAAGAGGCGGCCATCCTTGATCCGCAGCATCGCCAGTTTCTCGAGGTGGCTTGGGAATCTCTGGAAAACGCCGGACATCCGCCCGAGAAATTTGCGGGCACGATCGGTGTCTATGCGGGCTGCGGAATGGGCAGCTATTTCTACTTCAACATCTGCTCGAACCCTGATCTGGTGGATCAGACGGGCATGTTCCTCTTGCGCCATACGGGCAATGACAAGGACTTCCTCTCAACCCGGGTCAGCCATATTTTCGATCTGAAGGGCCCTTCGATCAACCTGCAGACCGCCTGCTCTACCAGCCTCGTTGCCGTGCATTTTGCCACGCAAGCGCTGCTGAACGGGGAATGTGATATGGCGCTGGCGGGCGGCGTGACAATCGAGCTGCCGCAAGGGCGCGGATATCTTTACACCGAAGGGGAAATCCTCTCGCCTGACGGGCATTGCCATGCCTTTGATCACCGCGCGCAGGGCACCGTGTTTGGCTCGGGTGCAGGCTGCGTGGTGCTGCGACGTGCCAAGGATGCGGTGCGCGACGGTGACCATATTTGGGCAATCATCAAGGGCACGGCCGTCAACAACGATGGCGCGGCCAAGGCAGGCTATCTGGCACCTTCGGTCGAGGGTCAGGCGCGCTGCATCGCCGAGGCACAGGCCGTCGCCGGTGTTTCAGCCGGCGATGTCAGCTATGTCGAATGCCACGGCACCGGCACCTATCTGGGTGACCCGATCGAGGTTGCCGCCTTGACCCAAGCGTTTCGCGAGACGACCGATGCGATCGGGTCCTGTCGGATCGGCTCTGTCAAAACCAACATCGGCCACTTGGATACCGCGGCGGGCGTCGCCAGTCTGATCAAGGTCGCTCTGTCGCTGCATCACCGCAAGCTGCCACCCAGCCTTGGCTTTGAGGCGCCAAATCCGGCAATCGATTTTGAAACCAGCCCGTTTCAGGTCAACGATCGCCTGACGGACTGGACGAGCGATCAGCCGCGTCGCGCAGGCGTGAACAGCCTCGGCGTCGGCGGAACAAATGCGCATGTCGTGCTGCAAGAAGCCCCTGCCCGACCACAATCCGAAAAAAGC
>JAHEBX010000103.1 GCA_024642045.1 Pseudorhodobacter sp.
GGGGTGGTCCTTGCCGCGATCGGGGCCGTGCTGGCCGCGATCTGGATCGTCTCGCAGCTTTTGCCCGAGCAAAGCAAACAGGCGCCTTCCCCATACGGGGCGATGGATCAGATCGAGATCATTCAAACCGTTTGATGAACCTTCGGTTCGGGCGGGGTCATCCCGCCCGCGCCGCACCGACGTTCGGGTCAAATGCCGACCCGGGCCTGGGCACTTCCGAAGCCCGGTTCCCTTCCTGTTGGCGACAGGAAACTGGTGCCGAGTGCTTTAAACGCCCGGCACCTTTTTTACGTTCGCGCGTCCGGTTTCAACTGAAAGGCACTGCGATGACCCAAGCAACACCTCTTCTGGACAAGGTAGACACGCCCGCCGATCTGCGTGCGATGAGCGATGGCGAGCTTGCCCAGCTTGCCTGTGAGCTGCGGGGCGAGGTGATCTCGGTTGTCTCGCAAACGGGCGGGCATCTGGGCTCGTCGCTTGGGGTGGTCGAGCTGACCGTCGCCCTTCATGCGGTGTTCAACACGCCCTTCGACAAGCTGATCTGGGACGTCGGGCACCAGTGCTATCCGCACAAGATCCTGACCGGTCGGCGCGAGCGGATGCGGTCTTTGCGCCAGGCTGACGGGCTGTCGGGCTTCACCAAGCGGTCCGAGAGTGAATACGACCCATTTGGGGCTGCGCATTCCTCGACCAGCATTTCGGCAGCACTTGGCTTCAGCGTCGCGCGCGATATGGGCCAACCGACAGGGGATGCGATTGCGGTGATCGGAGATGGCGCGATCACCGCGGGGATGGCCTATGAAGCGATGAACGCCGCGGGTCATTTGGGCAAGCGGTTGTTCGTGATTCTGAACGACAACGACATGAGCATCGCGCCCCCCGTGGGCGCGCTGAACCGCTATCTGAACGATTTGTCGCGTCATGCGCCTTTTGCTGCGCTGCGGGGCATGGCCGAAGGGTTCGAGGCGGGTCTGCCCGGCCCCTTGCGCGATGGCGCGCGCCGGGCGCGGGCGCTCGTCACCGGCACGCCGGGCGGCGGGACCTTGTTCGAAGAGTTGGGCTTTACCTACATCGGGCCTGTCGATGGGCATAACATGGTCGAAGTGCTGGCAACCCTGCGCGCGGCACGGACGCGCGCTGCGGGGCCGGTGCTGATCCATGCGGTCACGGTCAAGGGCAAGGGCTATGCCCCGGCTGAAAACTCGGCCGACAAATATCACGGCGTGGCCAAGTTCGATGTGATCTCGGGCGCGCAGGTCAAATCGCGATCCAATGCGCCGGCCTATACATCGGTCTTTGGCGCAGCGCTGACGGATGCCGCCGCGCGCGATGGCAAGATCGTGGCGATTACGGCGGCGATGCCTTCGGGCACGGGGCTTGACATCATGGCCAAGCGCTTTCCGACGCGAGTGTTTGATGTCGGGATCGCCGAGCAGCATGCGGTGACCTTTGCCGCAGGCATGGCGGCAGCGGGGCTGAAGCCCTTTGTGGCGATTTATTCCACTTTCCTGCAGCGCGGGTTTGACCAGATCGTGCATGACGTGGCGCTGCAAAAGCTGCCGGTGCGGTTTGCGATTGACCGTGCGGGTCTGGTCGGTGCCGATGGGGCGACCCATGCCGGGGCGTTTGACGTCAGCTATCTGGGCAATCTGCCGGGATTTGTGGTCATGGCGGCGGCGGATGAGGCAGAACTTGTGCACATGGTCGCCACGGCGGCCGACTATGACGCAGGCCCGATCGCCTTTCGGTATCCGCGTGGCGAAGGGGTCGGCGCGCAGATGCCAGAGCAGGGTCAGCCGTTGCCGATCGGCAAGGGGCGCGTGTTGCGTCAGGGGGCGGACGTGGCGTTGCTGAGTTTTGGCGCGCATCTGGCCGAGTGCTTGCTGGCCGCCGAAACGCTGGAGGCGCAGGGCGTGAGCGTCACCGTGGCTGATGCACGTTTTGCCAAGCCGCTTGACACCGATCTGATTGATCAGCTTGCCCGCCATCATCCGACGATGGTGACGGTCGAGCAGGGGGCCGCTGGCGGATTTGGCGCCATGGTGCTGCAGCATCTGGCCAACAGCGGCGGGCTGGACCACGGGCTGCGACTGCGCACAATGACCCTGCCGGACCGCTTTATCGAACAGGCAAGCCCCGTGGCTATGTACGCCGACGCCGGGCTGACAGTGGCGGATATCGTCGAGAGGGTCGTCGTCGCTATGCCACGCCGCGCGCAGGCTCTCAGGGCGTGAATCACTCAGCCGCAACAAAAAAGCCCCCGAAAACACGGGGGCTTTTGCTTGTGTCACTCGACAGTTAGTTCGAGGGCGCTGCCGGTGCCGCATCAGCAGGGGCAGCCGCCGCATCCGCAGGCGCCGGGCTGAACTGTGCAAGGTAGGCGTAGACGTCCTCTGCCGTCGCCGCATCCTTGACCTTGAAGGCCATCTTGGCGACCGCATTCGTCTTGTTGAGGGTCTTTTTCAGGTAGGCCGCAGGATTTTGCACATATTCAACGAAATGTGCCTCATCCCAAACCAGTCCGCCGGCACCGGCTGCAACCATATCGGCCCCGTATTTGAAGCCTTCATAGGTGCCAGCCTGACGGCCGAACACGCCAAACAGATTGGGTCCGATCTTGGCACCCTTACCTGCAAGCACTTTGCCGTCAGCATCTGCAACTGTGTGACATGTCTGGCATTGATTAAAGACAAGCTTGCCTTTTGTGGCATCGCCTGCCGCAAACGCCGGCACTGCAGCGGTTGCCAAAACCGCAAAGAAGGCGAATGTGAATTTCATGAGGATCTCCCTGATGCTCCTGTGTGTTTTATACGAGTCGAATGATGTGCTGGATCACATTTTGGATAGCTCAGGCGACCGCCCGCGACAGGGCGCAGTGCTGCCACAGACTGTGCAGCGCATGGGCCAGATGGTCGATGTCGGCGTCGCTGTGAAACGGCGAGGGCGTGATGCGCAGCCGCTCGGTGCCCTTGGCGACGGTGGGATAGTTGATCGGTTGCACATAGATCCCCCAGTCGCGCATCAGGATGTCCGAGATCATCCGGCATTTGACCGGGTCGCCGATCAGCACCGGCACGATATGGCTTTCGTTGGCCATATGCGGGATGCCCAGACGATCCAACGCGGCGCGCAGTTTGGCGACCTGCTGGCGCTGGCGCTCGCGCTCGACCTGACTGGTTTTCAAATGCTGGATCGAGGCGGTCGCTGCTGCCGCCACCGCAGGCGGCAGCGCGGTGGTAAAGATGAACCCCGAGGCGAAAGAGCGGATAAAGTCACACAGCGCCGCCGAGCCGGTGATATAGCCGCCGACAACGCCATACGCCTTGCCCAGCGTGCCCTCGATCAGGTCGATCTGATCGGCAAGACCTTCGCGTTCGGTTACACCGCCACCTCGTGGGCCATACATGCCCACCGCATGCACCTCGTCGATATAGGTCATCGCACCATGCGCGCGGGCGACCTGCACGATCTCTTTGATCGGCGCGATATCGCCGTCCATCGAATAGACCGATTCAAATGCCACGATCTTGGGTCGATCGCCCGCAGCCGCCAGCTTGCGGTCCAGATCGCGCCAGTCGTTGTGTTTCCAGATCACCTTATCGGCGCGCGAATGGCGCACGCCTTCGATCATGCTGGCATGGTTGCCCGCGTCCGAAAAGATCGCCACATCGGGGATCCGCGCGCCCAGCGTCGACAGCGCCGCCCAGTTTGACACATAGCCCGAGGTGAACAGCAGGGCCGCCTCTTTGCCATGCAGATCGGCAAGTTCGGCCTCGAGCAGCAGATGCTTGTGGTTGTTGCCCGAAATATTGCGTGTGCCGCCCGACCCGGTGCCATGGGTCTGCACACAGTCGACCATGGCGGCAACCACCGCCGGATGCTGGCCCATGCCGAGGTAGTCGTTCGAGCACCAGACGGTGATCTCTTTGACCTCGCCATCCTTGTGATTGTTCGCCTTGGGAAATGCGCCGCGCTTGCGTTCCAGTTCGGCAAAGACGCGGTAGTTTCCCTCGGCTTTCAAGGATTCAAGCTGGGTGCGAAACATCTGATCAAAGTCCATTGGCTTCCTCAACGTGTTCTTTCGGTGGAGTTAGAGACAACGTGCGACGCGCCGGCAACATCCAGCGCCACAGCTTTTCATCGGGCAGCGGCAGCACCATGAACCAGTGCTCCAGCAAGGCCAGAAGGCACAGGCAGGTCAGCAGGCTATAGCCAACCGACATGCCCGGATGTTCGACATTGATCGCCCGTTCCAGCAAAAGCGCCGAAAACACGGTCAGGGCCGAGACGGAAATCGGGAAAAACGCGGTGATCCGGCCCAAGCGAAAATAGCTGGCCAGATGCGCAAGCGGGCGGGGCAGGAACTGCGTGTTGATGCGCGGCACGCCCAGAAACAGGTTCAGCTTGGCCGAGATTCGCGCGACAAACAGCAGCGCGAAGGTGCCAAAGGCAAAGGGGTTCGCCGCCCCGATCGTGGCTATTCCAAGCGCGAACAGCGTGACGATCAGCGCCGTCTCGTGCCAGGCAATCGTGCCCACAGCGCGCCAGAACCGATCTTGGGTGCGCAGGGCAGGCGGGCAAGGGGTGCGATTGGGGCCGGTGATGACACCCGACAGAAAGGCAAGCTCGATCCAGCCCCAAAGAGCGAGAGCCGCCAGAAACGCCTTATAGATACCGGTCGCGGACAGATCGGGCAGCGAGGCGCGCGCGGCAAGGACCCCGATGGCAATCAAGGGCAGGCCAATAACAACCGAGTTCATATGATCCTGTGCCGTGCCGTTGTCAGCAACCCGCACACGCCACAGGATGATGCCAGTCGAAAACCACCACAAGAACAAGGTGATAAGCGCTGCGAACCAAGGGTTATCGCTCATTCTGGCCACCTTTGGAACCGACCGGCCGAAGGTGGGCACGCGCCCGTGCCACACCCTCGGCCCGATGTGGGCCAGGCGTCAATAGACCGGCTCCAGGCGCACATTTTTGGGCGGCTCGCGCTTGATCACCGGGATGGTGTAGAGCGCGACAAAAGCTGCCCCCGCCTTGACGGCACCCAGCTTGCCCTTGACCCAGCCGGCCAGCCCGCCCTGGCGTTTGCCCGCGTCCATTTGGCCAAAGGCATCGCGCATCCGGCGCAGATTGGGCAGCCAGCGCTTGTGGTCGATGTCGATCTCCATCGGGAACACCTGCCGCGCGATGGTCGAGGTCTTGCGAAACACCTCTTGGTCATACCATTCGATATCAACGCCCAAGGCCTGATGAAACTCGGGGCGCGCGTGGTCGCGCACGAACATGGTCGAATAGACGGCGGTCAGGAAAAACCGGATCCACAGCTTGTTGGCAAAGCCCGTGGTCAGCTTGGGATCGGTGCGCATCAACAGGGCAAAAGCCTCGCCGTGGCGGAACTCGTCATTGCACCATTCGCGGAACCATTTGAAGATCGGGTGGAACCGCTGGTCAGGGTTTGCCTCAAGGTGGCGAAAGATGGTGATATAGCGGGCATAGCCAATCTTTTCCGACAGATAGGTCGCATAGTAGATGAATTTTGGTCGGAAATAGGTGTATTTCTTGGCCTTGGTCAGAAAGCCCAGATTCACCGCCACTCCGGCCTCGCGCAGGGCGTCGTTAATAAACCCTGCATGCCGGGCCTCGTCACGCGCCATGAAGTTGAACAGCTCGCAGATGTCGGGGTTGTTGCCGCGCCGCTTCATTTCCTTATACAGCACACAGCCCGAGAATTCGGCGGTGCAGGACGACACCAGAAAGTCGATGAACTCGCGCCGCAGCTTGGGATCCATCCCCTCCCAATCGGCATCCCATTCGTCGTTCTTCTTGAAATGCCCCTTGTTGGGATCGGCGCGCATCTCGGCCAAAAGCTCGTCCCACTGCACACGCACCGACGAGACATCGATACGGTCCATCTCGTCAAAATCGGTGGTGTAAAAGCGAGGGTTCAACAGTGTGGTTTCGGTCGCCATCGCGGTTGCGTCAATCGGCGCCTCTTGCGAGGCGGCCAGTTCGGCATATTCGGCGTCAAGGCCTTTGGGCGTCGCGTTCATAGTGTCACCTCATCCGAGAAAGAGAATTCGCACAGCTCCATAAAGCCGAAATCGCCCGTCATGCGGGTCCAAAGGCGCTCGAGCGCGCTCGCTCGGGTGATGGTGGCTTGACGGTCCTCGACGATCAGCTCGCCGTAAGCGGCCAGGATCGGTTTGCCATGCACGAGCACCTCGTCGCCCGGATAGACAACGGCGCCGTTGTTGAAACGAACGTGGGCATGCAGGCTTTCAAAGCGGTGACTTACCTCGACAGTGCAGGGCACGTCCTCGGCGTATTTGCTAAAAATTCCCATGATTTGGTTCCCATTATTGTTGTTTACTTCTGCGACATGAGCCGTTCGAACGCGGCCCTGTTGTCACTGCCGAATGCACCAAGTTCTGCGGTCCATCCGGAGTAGTCGTCGATCACGCTCAGGCGGCCATTGGCGAATTTCACAATGCGCACTGGCTTGGCCTGATCGATGCCTGCGGTGGTGCGCGCGCGCTCCAACCCGTTTTGAATGACGGTGATGAAGCCGCCATGGGCGAGGTCCATCAGCACCTTGCCGTTTTCGTCCAGCACAGTGACCGCTTGCGCGCCGCCGCCTTGCAAGATCACCGAACGCTCGGTCGAAATTTCCGCCGGCTTTGGGGTGCCAACATGCGCCCGACCCGTCAGCGCAGAAAAGCTGACAACCGTGAGGCTGGCCAGCACCAGCGCCAGCATCGCCCAGAGCAATTGCCTGGGGATCATCTCGCGCGCGGGGGCGGGGCGGGTTTGCGTCTGGCTGATCATCGCTTGCCTCCTCTATTCCGCCGCCGTCAGCACCATGCCACGCACGGCTTGGGTCACGACGGGTTCGGCGAGTTTGGTTTCAGCCGCATCGGCCAAAATTTTGGCGACGCGGGCGGCATCGGGCACGCAGCGCAAGGCGGGCTGGGTGCGCGCCATGTGCCAAGGGCGCACATGCGGCCAGCACACCAGATACGAGATCCGCGTCTCGCCCAGTGTCTGCAGCGCGATCGTGCCCGAGCCGTTCGACTTTAGCGCAACGCTCGCAGTGCCGATCTGCTTGAACGGGATGTTCAGCGTGACCGTCAGAGCAGCCCCGATCCGCAGAGCGACGCGGGCGGTGGTGATGGTGTAGACCGTGCTGCGCGCTTGCACTGCGGCCATAGCCAGCAGAATGGCACAGACAACCGCGCCAATCACCAGATAGGGCAAGGCGACCGCCAAGCCCGTGGCGGCGCTATCGGCCACAGCCACCACCCGCCACAACGCAAGCGCTGCGAAATAGCTGGCGATCCAGGTCAGCTTGAAGGCGTCGCGTGCCAAGGCAAGGGTCGCGGGGCGGCCCTGCCACAGCAGCTCTTCACCCAAGGGAGGCCGTTCGGGCAGGCCCGGCACCGGCTCGATTTGAAAATCGTCATGCCCGCTCATGGCTTCCAGGACTCCGGCCCGAACTTGCGCTTGTCCGCAGCGTAGAGCGTGCCACCGGCGTAATAGGCGCTGATCTTTTCCTCTTCCAGCAGGGTCACTTCGGTCAGCGATTTCGTCGCAGGCACACCCTCGAACAGATCGGAAGAGATCGAATTGATCCGCACGCGATCACGCCAGATCTTGACCATCGGCATCGGCACCAGACGCCGCCCACCTGTGTTCAGGTCAATCTCGAGGTAACGTACCAGCTGTTCGGGCGCATCGACCCACATGTCACTGATCCGGCCTACAACCTCGTTGTCGCCTGCCTGCACCGGCAGCCCGCGCGGGTCACGCCCGGCTGAGACGCCAAAGGCGGTGGCCTGCGCCATTGGCACGATCTTGTTGTGGCCATGCCCGTCCAGCTCTGGCACATCGCGGCGCGGCGCCCAGGCGGCGGGGCCAACCCCGTCGACCATCGGATCACCAAGGGGTGCATGCGGAAAGCCCTCTGACACCGCCGTGCGCCCCAAAGCCACCTCGCGCGCCTCGCGCGCACCATTGGGCACAGACACTTCACCGCGCCCATTCGGCAGGATAAAGGTCTTGGGTTTTGGCACCGGGAAGGGGCCCTGATTTGGGGCCGCCGCGCCGTCTTCGGTTTCCAGCGGATAGCCTTCGCGCATGTTTTCGGTTTGAAGGTAATAGATCAAGAGCGCGAAAAAGCCCCAGAACATCCAGATCGCAAGTGAGGCCAGATCGAAGTTACCAAAGAAATGTGTGCCCAGCATGGGTGTATCCTCCAAGATCAGTTGGGAAAGTCGACAAGACCCATGCGGGCGTTGTCAGGCTTGGGTTTTGCAGTAAAGAGCGTCACCCGCACCAGCGGAGACAAGGCGATCAGTGTGGCAAAAAGCACCACGATTTCAATTTGATAGACGAAGGCATAGCCAAAGGCCTTGCTTGCAAAGATCGGACCCAGATGACCGTTCATTGCATAGCTGCCCACCGTGTCACGCAGTCCCCCGCCAATGGCGATCGACAGACCCGCAGCGGTGGCTTGCGCCGCCCCCCAAGCCCCCAGCACCAGACCGCGCCCCGCATGCCCCTGCTCGGGCAGCGCCATCGCCGCCGTCAGTGTCGAGACCGCAAACAGACCCGCGCCCAGCCCGATGCACCAAGCGCCCACAAAGAACAGCACGCTCGATTGCAACGGAGCGGCAAAAATCACCATCAGAAAGGCCACGACGCCGACCAAGAGCCCCCGTGCCGAGACGCGGAACATATCCTGCCCTTGGGTCAGACCCCGGCCCGCCAGCACAAACCCCACCAGCGCGCCCATCGCATTGCAGGCCGTCAGCCAAGTGGTCGCGCCAACCGACAGGCCAAGAATCTGCGCACCGTAAGGTTCCAGCAGCACGTCCTGCATCTGAAAGCCCATCGTGCCCATCATCACCACCAGCAGCAGCCGCCCCGCAGTGCCACCCGCCAAAAGATCACGCCAGCCCTCGTGAAAGATCGGGCGCGCGGCCTCCATCTCTTCCTTGGACATCGGGCGGACCTTTTCCTGTTTCCACAGCGCGGTCAGATTCAGCACCATCGTCGCCACGCCACAGCCCTGCACCACGCGTACCAGCCGGATTTCGTCGAAATCGCGCAGCAATAGCCCAAGGATCACCGCCGAAACCGCCATGCCAAGCAGGTTCATCACATAAAGAAAGGCCACAACCCGCGGGCGGGTCGCCTCGGTGGCCCGGTCCGAGGCCAGCGCAAGGCCCGCCGTCTGCGTCATATGCATCCCGATGCCGGTCATCAGAAAGGCGATGCCGGCCAGGGCCTTGCCGGCCCATTCCGGCCCATGCATCTGATCACCCGACAGCACGATCAACGCAAACGGCATGATCGCAAGCCCGCCCATCTGCCAAAGCGAGCCGAACCACAGGTAAGGAATGCGCTTCCAGCCGATCCAGCTTTTGTGCGTGTCGCTCTTGTGTCCCAGCAGCGCGCGGAACGGGGCCGAGACCACGGGCAGGGCGATCATCGCGGCGACCACAGTGGCAGGCACCGACAATTCCACAATCATCACACGGTTCAGCGTGCCCAAGAGCAAGACCGAAGCCATGCCGACCGAGACCTGAAACAGGCTCAGTCGCAGCAATTGCAAGAAGGTCAGCCCTTCAGAGACGGCATCGGCAAAGGGCATCCACTTCTGGCCAAGTTGTTGCACATGCTTGGATTTAATGAAGATCATGGCCGATACTCCAGACACTCCGAAATATAAAACCCGCGTGAGACACGATCGATCTTGTGCAGACGATCCGCCATCGCGCTCTGGAGGGCGACAAAAGCATGCGGCACCATGATCGGGCTGCGGTCAGCGCGCGGGAACAGCTTTCCCATGCCCCAGAACGCCATCAGAAATGCCGTCCGTGGCGCGACCGTAAAGACAACGGCCTGATCCGTGCGGCTGCCCAGACGCTGCAAGGCGGCGGTGATGTCGTGGGTGTCGTAGTAGATCAGGCTGTCCATCGCCAGAACGTAGTCAAACCGCCCGTGATCGCCCGTCATATCGCCGCTCGCAAAGCTGACGCGGGGCGCAAGCGCTGCGGGCAGTCGGGCGCGGGCGATAGCAACCAACGCGGGCGAAATATCCACCGCGACCACATCGGCGCCGCGCTGCGCAAGCTCTGCCGTCATTTGCCCGGCACCACAACCCGCATCCAGGACACGTGCGCCGCGCAGATCGTCGGGCAGCCGCGACAGCATCAGCGCGCGCATCCGGTCGCGCCCTTCGCGCACCGTCTGGCGGATGCGCGACACTGGCGCGTCCGAAGTCAGCCGCTCCCAGACCTTGGTGGCGGATCGGTCGAAATATTCCTCGACCCTGTCTCGCGTTGCCGCATAGTCGGTCATCAGTCGAACCCCAGCAGTTCAAAGATTTCACGGTCAGGCAGCGGCGCAGGCGTTGATCCCGCCTCTTGCACCGAGCGCCACAGCTTGTCGGCAAGCCGCATGTATTCGGCGCGCGCCATCACAATGTCTTCCGAGTCGTCCATTTCGAACAGCGTCTTTTTCTTCAGACGCGAGCGGCGGATGGCGTCGATGTCGGGCATATGCGCAATCCGGTTGAAGCCGACGCGGTCGCAATAGCGGTCGACCTCATTGGTCTCGCGCGAGCGGTTGGCAACACAACCCGCCAACCGCACCTTGTAGTTGCCCGATTTGGCCTGAACAGCGGCGATGATGCGGTTCATGGCGTAGATGCTGTCAAAATCGTTGGCGGTGACGATCACGGCACGGTCGGCGTGTTGCAGGGGGGCTGCAAAGCCGCCACAGACCACATCGCCCAACACATCAAAGATCACCACGTCGGTGTCCTCCAGCAGGTGGTGCTGCTTGAGCAGTTTGACCGTCTGCCCCACCACATACCCACCGCAGCCCGTGCCCGCAGGCGGCCCCCCCGCCTCGACGCATTTCACCCCGTTAAAGCCGGTGGCGACATAATCTTCGGGTCGCAACTCTTCGGCGTGGAAATCGACATCCTTCAGAATGTCGATCACCGTGGCCTGCAACCGTCCCGTCAGCGTAAAGGTGCTGTCATGCTTGGGGTCGCAGCCGATCTGCAACACCCGCTTGCCCATCATCGAAAACGCCGCCGACAGGTTGCTTGAGGTGGTCGATTTGCCGATGCCGCCCTTGCCATAGACGGAGAACACTTTGGCCCCTTCGATGCGGGCGTCAGCATCCTGATGCACCTGCACCGAGCCTTCGCCATCAAGGCCGCGCAAGATCGGGACTGTATCAAGGCTCATGATGATGCCCCTTTCACATTGGTAAAAATATCCCCGCCGGAGGCTCCGGCCTTGAGGTCGTGGGACTGACTGCAGGATCGGGTCATTCGGCTGCGATCCCTTCCAAACGGTCTTCCAATTCGTCCGCCGCCCCTTGCAGTGCTGCGAGCGTTGCCGCATCGGGTGCCCAATAGCTGCGCTCCGAGGCTTCGATCAGCCGGTTGGCCATCCGCGCCGAGGCTTGCGGGTTCAGCCTGGCCATGCGCTTGCGCATCGCCTCGTCCAGCACAAAGGTTTCGCTCAGACGCTGATAGACCCAGGGTTCGACCGCCTCTGCAGTGGCCGACCAGCCCATCGTGTTGGTCACATGCGCCTCGATCTGGCGCACGCCTTCAGCGCCATGTTTCAGCAGGCCCTCGTAAAACTTGGGGTTCAGGGTGCGCGAGCGGCTTTCCAGCGCGATCTGGTCGCGCAGGGTACGGATCTTGCCGGTGCCGCGGGTCTGGTCGCTGATAAACACCGGCGTGTCGCTGCCACGTTGACGTTTGACCGCGCGCGCGATGCCGCCAAGCGTGTCGAAATAATGGTCAACCGAGGTGACGCCCAGTTCAACCGACTCAAGGTTCTGATAGGCCATCTCGACGTTTTT
>JAHEBX010000104.1 GCA_024642045.1 Pseudorhodobacter sp.
GAGGCGTAAACGCCCCCGTCAGAGCGCCCATTAACGGCCCCATCAACGCAAGCGCCACCAAGGCGGTGATCAGCGCAGGCGGCAGAGCGGTCAGAACTGGCAGAATCACTGGCCCCAAAAACCCCAGCATCGCCCAATATCCCGCATAGACCAGCCCCGTTTTCCAGCGCTGCGCAGGGTCCGGATGGGTGTCTTCGCCCAGACATATCGCTGCCGTAATCGCGGCCATGCTGATCGGATGCGCGCCAAACAGGCCCGAAATCGCTGACAACATCCCTGTCATCCCCAAAGCCTCGCGCACCGGAGGCTCGTATCCCGCCGCGCGCAGCACCGCAAAGCCGGGCAGGTTTTGCGAGGCCATCGTTACCAGATACAATGGCACGCCCAACCCCAGCAGCACATCAACACGAAAGGCGGGCGCGATAAACACAGGATGCGGCAGTGGCAGGCTCAGGTCTGGAAGTTGCGCCGCGTGCGTGACAAAGGCCAAAACCACCCCGACCGTCAGCGCCGCGAGCACCGCTAGCGCGGGGTTTTTTAACCGCACCAGCAGGAACACTGCAATCATCGGCAGCACCAGTGCGGGAACCCCCTGCGCCGCCGCCGTTCCCTTTAGACAAAATGGCAGCAAAACCCCCGCAAGCATTGCAGCCGCAACCCCGTCAGGGATCGCCGCCACCAATCGCCCCAGAGGCCGGACCGCGCCGGTCAGCGCTACCAATACACCGGACAGCAGAAAGGCCCCCACCGCCTCGGCCATGCTGATGCCGCTTGTCGCCGCAATCAGCGCAGCCCCCGGCGTGGACCAGGCCAGCACCACCGGCACCTTTGCGCGATAACTTAAAACCGCCGAACCGATCGCCTTGGCGATGCAGACCGCGAACACCCAGCTTGCTGTTTGCTCGGGGCTTGCCCCCAAGGCTGCCGCCGCGGCGAGCACCAGCGCAATGGTCGACCCATAGCCGATCAGCGCCGCCACGAGGGCCGCAGAAATCATGGAAATTCGCATTCTGCCCTCGACCGTTTTCACAACTATCTAGGCAGATCAAAGCATTGGCAAGGGGGGAAGCGGCGGCACCCGCAGGGAGGAGGAGAGCAGGTGCCGCCTGATCGTCGGGCCAGGGAGGAGGTTGGCCTTTCGAATAACCGGCAGCAGATCCAGGGAGGAGGTTGGATCGCCGCCTAACATCCAGCCAGGGAGGAGCGGCCGGAGTGTACTATGGAAACGGCGACGCCCCTTGGGAGGAGGTAAGAGGCGCCGCCTGATCGTCCGGCCAGGGAGGAGGAGAGGCCGTTCGAATTCGGGTGACGGTGATCCAGGGAGGAGGTTGGATCACCGCCGATCCGCTGGGCCCAGGGAGGAGGAGGGGCCCGACGAAGGGAATAAAAAGGCGACGGCACCAGGGAGGAAGAGAAGCGCGCCGCCGCGCCTTGAAACTGGTTCCGGGGAGGAGGATCGGAACCTGTTCAGGGATTACTTGCCGTAGGCCGCGTCGTGAGCGATCTCGGAGATCATCGAGCGTGCGATGCCCAGGTCGGCCAACTCACGGTCCGACAATGCGCGCAACTCGTTCAGAGTCTGTGCATAGACGCGGCGACGCTGGATTGCTGCCGACACGCCAGCGAAGAGACCAACAAAACGGTCAGCGACCGAAGATTGGACGGAGCGGGATGAATTTACATAAGCCATCATAAGCCTCACTTGTTTCTTCTAGCGGTTGGGTCGACCGGATGTCTTTCCCTCGTCTTCCGCTGTTAGGGGTAACATGGTCTAATTGCTGCGTGTGCACAATGGGCCGAGCGGCAATGCTGCCATGCAGCAATTGCATGGCTTGTCTTCACGAAAAGTTCATAATTAACATTAACTTCGCTTGAATTTTGAGCAATTGGTCAACGGGGGCTTGTTCTTTGACTCAAAGCGAACAACCCTGCTTAAATCACGGGCAAAGGAAAAACGATGGCACTGACACGTGAAGATGTTCTGGCGGTTTTGTCGCAGGTCGAGGCTTTGGGCGGCTCTCTCGTTTCAAGGGATCTTGTGCGGGCTTTGCAGCTTGACGGTGGGGTGGTCCGATTCGTAATCGAGGCCGAAAGCCCAGAGCAAGCCCGCGTCCTGGCCCCCGCGCAAGCTGCAGCCGAGGCCGCACTGCGCGCCTTGCCCGATGTGACCTCGGTGCAGGTGGTGATGACCGCTCACGGCCCGGCAGCAAAGGCGCCACCGCCTGATTTGGGCGGACAGGGGGTCAAGATTGGCCAACACCCGACGCCGCATCAAGGCGGACCTGCGCGTATCGCGGGGATTGACCGCATTATCGCGGTGGGGTCGGGCAAGGGCGGCGTGGGCAAATCCACGGTTTCGTCCAACCTTGCCGTCGCTTTGGCCAAACAAGGGCGACGCGTTGGTTTGCTGGACGCTGACATTTATGGCCCGAGCCAGCCGCGGATGATGGGCGTCTCAAAGCGCCCGGCAAGCCCGGACGGCAAAACCATCGAGCCTTTGCACGCACATGGGGTCACCATGATGTCGATCGGTCTGATGTTGAAAGAGGACGAGGCGGTGATCTGGCGCGGCCCGATGATCATGGGGGCGTTGCAACAGCTGCTGACCCAAGTGGCTTGGGGCGAGTTGGATGTTCTTATCATCGACCTGCCGCCGGGAACTGGAGACATCCAGCTGACGCTTTGCCAGCGCACGCATCTGACTGGGGCGATTGTGGTCTCTACCCCGCAAGACGTAGCCCTGTTGGATGCACGCAAGGCGCTTGATATGTTTCAAAAGCTGAAGACGCCGGTGCTCGGGCTTATCGAGAACATGTCGACCTATATCTGCCCCAATTGCGGCCATGAGGAGCATCTCTTTGGCCACGGAGGGGTGGCAGCCGAGGCCAAGCGGTTAGATCTGCCGTTCTTGGGCGAATTGCCACTCTCAATTGATGTGCGGCTCGCGGGTGACGCTGGCACGCCGATTGCGGCAGGCGCGGGGCCGCACGCCGAAGCCTACGCGCGCCTTGCGCACCGCCTGATCGCGGGCGGTATGGCCTGACCCAACCTCCCCTCGGACCGGCAGAGCCGCGCTTGGGGGCATCGAGCCCCCGCGCGCGGCATTGCCATGGGCCGCCACGGCCCGGTCGCCAAAGTGCGATCGGTTGGTTTCGTCTACCCGAGCAGCCGAATCACTTTCATGGGATTTCATGGGATTTTTACCAGCTATCTGCTGTCGATGGGCTGTATTTAGCCGATTCATCCCGTTTCACGGGGCTGTGATTTGGTGTTTTTCGTGCAACACCTGCAAGAATTGGGACCGCATGGGGCGGACGTTTTGACATTTCAAACAAGCTACATCTAGTGGTCAGCGAGTCTTTAAACGCTAGGTTTATCTAAAATATAATAGATTCTGCTACCAGATGCTGTTTTTCGATCGACTCCGTCACAACATATTCCCTGTCGTTCCCAAAATTTTCCATTGCTTCCCATGAAATCCCATGCCATTCCTTGATCACGGAAGGCGAGACGGTCAAACAAACGCAGGGGCGGCGATAGACCCCGAACAAGGCGAAAAAAGACAGGCTCATACAGGCAACCGTTTTGCCTTCCTCAGGATCCGGCGCGCAAGCGAGCAGACATCTCCCCCAGGTGGTTTGCGCTGCAGGACGCCCAGCGATGGGACAGACGGCGGATCGAGCAGTGGCAGCAGCTCGATCCGCCATTCTTATTTTTGGGGTTCGGAACCCCGCAAAGGAGCCGAAAGGCCGATGGTGAGTGAGGCGTTCAGAGGCGAGTTCTACCAAAAGGTAGACAGCAAGGCGCGGGTGTCGATCCCAGCAGCCTTCCGCCGCATTCTGGAAGCCGAAGATCCTTCCAGCCCCGAATTCCCCCGCCCGCGCGTCTACATGGTTTACGGCGGCAAATCGCGAAATTTTGTCGAGTGTTATTCCAAGTCAGGCGCCGACGCGCTTGCCGCCAAGATCGAAGCAATGGAGCTTGGTTCGCCGGACCGCGACCTTGCAGAGCGCGATCTGATCTCGCGATCTGTTATGGTTGAAATTGAACCTGATGGCCGCATCGTTCTGCCCGTCAAAGTCAGGGCGAAGATGGGCTTTGCTCCCGATGACAGCGCGGGCGAGGCGGCCTTTGCCGGATTTACGAACCGTTTCAAACTTTTCCGTCGTGAGGTCTATGAGGCCGAGGACGAAGACGATGACGGTATTGACCCGCTGACCCGAGTCGGTCGGGCGGCACGGGCAGGTTAAAATGGCAGAAACCCGCGATCAAGAAGCCGGTCGCGCGCCCCACGTTCCTGTGTTGTTGCGCCCCCTGTTGGCTGCTGTGGCCCCCGTCGGGGGCCTTTGGCTTGATGGCACGTTTGGCGCAGGCGGCTATGCGCGCGGGTTGCTCGCGGCGGGTGCCGAGCGTGTCATCGGGGTCGATCGTGATCCGCTGGCGCTGGACCTTGCGGCATCTTGGGCGGGCGAATACGGGGCCCGGCTGCGACTGGTGGCGGGAAATTTCTCGGATATGGACACTTATGCAGGTGAGCTGCTGGATGGCGTCGTCCTGGATCTGGGTGTCTCGTCGATGCAAATCGATCTGGCCGAACGGGGGTTTTCGTTTCAAAAGGACGGTCCTTTGGACATGCGGATGAGCCAGTCTGGCCCATCGGCCGCCGATCTGGTCAATGCCGCGTCCGAAGAAACCCTTGCCAATATCCTTTACCATTTCGGCGAAGAGCGCGCCTCGCGCCGGATCGCCCGTGCCATCGTCGAGGCTCGCGCGGCGGCCCCGATCACCACGACACTGGCCTTGGCCGAAATCGTGGCGAAAAACTTGCCGCGCCCGAAACCGGGTCAAAGCCACCCGGCCACCCGCAGCTTTCAGGCGCTGCGCATCGCGGTGAACGAGGAATTTGCCCAACTGGTGCAAGGCCTTGCCGCCGCCGAGCGCGCGTTGAAACCGGGCGGCCTTTTGGCGGTTGTGACCTTTCATTCGCTGGAAGACCGCGTGGTAAAGCGCTTTTTCCAGCAGGCAGCGGGCGAAGAGCCCAATGCCAATCGCTACGCGCCGGTCAAGGCCGAGTCCACCGCGCGCTTTGATCTGGTCACCCGCAAGGCCATCGGGCCAGACGATGCGGAACTGGCCGAAAACCCGCGCGCGCGCTCGGCCAAGTTGCGCGTCGCCCGTCGCACTGCGGCCCCGGCCAAGGCCGTCGACGCCGCCAGCCTCAACGCCCCCGATCTGCCGCAAGCCTCAAGAAAAGGACGTCGTTAACCCATGCGCCCGCTGCTTTATGTTCTTTCGTTTCTAGCCGTCATGGGCTTGGGTTTCTGGGCCTACCGCGAGAATTACACCACACAGGATTCGTTGAGTGAAGTCTCTGAATTGCAAGACGAAATTGCCAATTTGCGTGAGAGTCTGACCGTTCAGCGGGCGGAGTGGGCCTATCTCAACCGCCCCGCGCGGCTGCGCGATCTGGCAACGATCAATTTTGACCGGCTTGGGCTTTTGCCGATGGAGCCGTCGCAATTCGGCACGGCAGCGATGATCTCTTTCCCGCCGCCTGCGGTGAAATCCAGCCTTGATTTGAACGCGCCGCAAGCCGTGTCCGGTGTGTTGAATGCCGACCCTGAGGGCACCACGCCATGACCCGTATCCCGCTTCGCCCGCTTGCCCGTATTCTTGACGCCCGCACCAAGGGTGAAAATCCCGATACCATCGAGCGCGAAAACCTGCGCCTGCGCCACGAGCAGATGCGCGATAAATCCCGCGGGCGGGCGCAACTGCGACTGGTTGTGCTGGCACTGTGCTTTTCCTCGGCTTATGGGCTGATCGGAGCGCGGATGGGTATGCTTGCTGCGACCCAGCCGGTCGAGCCGCGTTCGGCCTCGGCCAGCAATGAAATCGAGGCCTCGCGCGCCGATATCGTGGATCGTAACGGGCGCGTTTTGGCCACCAACATGCTGACGCATGCGCTGTATGTTCAAACGCGCGATTTGATCGATCCTGCCCATGCCGCGCACGAACTGGCACAGATCTTTCCCGATCTGGATGAAAAGACCCTCTTGCGCCGCTTTACTGACGGGCGCAGCTTTCTTTGGGTGAAAAAGGTCCTCTCACCCGAACAGATGCAAAAAGTGCATGAGATTGGCGATCCGGGTCTGTTGTTTGGCCCGCGCGAGATGCGGCTTTATCCCAATGGTACGTTGGCGGCTCATGTGCTGGGCGGGGCGACCTTTGGCGCTGAAGGCGTTGATTCTGCAGAAGTTATCGGCACGGCCGGGCTTGAGAAATTCGAAGACGCGCGCCTGCGTGACCCCGCTCAAGCGGGCACGCCGCTGGTCACCTCGCTTGATCTTACGGTGCAGACCACGGTTGAAGAGGTCTTGCAAACCGGCATGACGATGATGAACGCCAAGGGCGGCGCTGCGATTTTGATGGATGTGAACACGGGCGAGGTGATCAGCCTTGCCGCATTGCCGACCTTTGACCCCAATGACCGTCCTGCCAACCCCGTCTCGGGTGATCCCTCTGAAAGCCCGCTCTTTAATCGCGCGGTTCAGGGGATTTATGAACTTGGCTCGACCTTCAAGATCTTTGCCGTCTCGCAAGCGATGGAGTTGGGCCTTGTCAATCCAGACACGCTGGTCGATGCCAACGCGCCGATGCGCTGGGGCAAGTTTAAAATCAATGAATTCGAAGGCCACAACTACGGCCCGTTGCTGTCTGTGGCCGATGTTATCGCGAAATCGTCTAACGTGGGCACGGCCCATATCGCATTGATGATCGGCGGCGAACGCCAGCAGGCGTTCTTGCGCAAAATGGGCCTGTTTGATGCTTCACCGATCGAATTGGTCGAAGCCAAAGGCGCCAAGCCGCTGCTGCCCAAGCGTTGGGCTGATATTGTCACCATTACGGCGTCGTATGGCCATGGTGTCGGCGGCAGCCCGATGAACCTTGCGTCGGCCTATGCCACCATCGCCAACGGCGGGATCAAAGTGACGCCGACGCTGCTGAAACGCACGACACCCATGCAGGGTGAGCGGATTATCTCTCAGAAAACCGCGAGCCTTGCCGTTGGCATGATGCGCCGCGTCGTCACCGAAGGCACGGCCAGCCTAGCCGAAGTTCCGGGCTATTTCGTCGCCGGAAAAACCGGCACTGCCGAAAAGCCCAAAAAGGGGGGAGGCTATGATCATGATAAGGTTGTCAATACCTTCGCCTCGGTCTTTCCTGCCAATAACCCCAAATATGTGCTGGTGGTGACGCTGGACGAGCCGGTCGAAACCACGGGTCCCAAGCCGCGCCGCACAGCGGGCTGGACGGCTGTTCCTGTCGCCGCCGAGATCGTGCGCCGCACTGCACCCCTGCTGGGCCTGCGTCCACAACTTGAAGCCAGCACCCTGGATGGGGTAACAGCCGTCAAGCAATAACACCGACCTTAAGGCACAGATGATGACCGAACGGCCAAAGACCCTTTCCGACCTTGGCCTTACCGCCCGCGCTGGCCGCGACCCGCGTCTTGCGGGCATCACGCTGGACAGTCGCAAGGTCGAGCCGGGCTATCTGTTTGCGGCCATGCCGGGCAGCACAGTGCATGGCGCGGCCTATATCGCAAAGGCACTAGAACTGGGCGCGAGTGCGATCCTGACTGATGCCAAGGGCGCAGCCCTTGCGTCCGAAGCTCTGGCAAACGCGCACGTGGCGCTTGTGGTCGCTACCGAACCGCGCGAGGCACTGGCGCGCGCCGCAGCGCTTTGGTTCGGCGTGCAACCCGCCACCATGGTCGCGGTGACCGGTACAAATGGCAAAACCTCGGTCGCAACCTTTGCCCGTCAGATCTGGATGGCGTTGGGCTTTGCGGCCATCAACATTGGCACTACGGGGGTCGAGGGGGCATGGACCGCGCCCTCGTCGCATACCACGCCTGACCCGATCACTTTGCACCGCATGTTGGCCCTTGCCGCGGCCGATGGGGTGACCCACGCCGCAATGGAAGCCTCCAGCCACGGACTTGACCAACGCCGCCTTGATGGCGTTCGCCTTAAGGCCGCAGGCTTCACCAATTTTACCCAAGACCATCTCGATTATCACCACACCTTCGAGGCCTATTTCGAGGCGAAAGCCGCCCTCTTCGATCGTGTCTTGCCCGAAGACGGCGTTGCCGTGATTAACATGAATGACCCCCGCGGGATCGATATGGCTAATATCGCCGTTGCGCGCGGCCAAAGCCTGATTTCAGTCGGGCATGGCGCGGGAGCAGATCTGCGCATTCTGGCACAGCGCTTTGACGCCACCGGTCAAGACGTCCGGCTGGAATGGAAAGGCACGGCCTTTCAGGTGCGCCTGAACCTGATTGGCGGTTTTCAGGCTGAAAACGTTGCCCTTGCGGCAGCTCTTGTCATCGGGGCAGGGGCGCCGCCGCGCAATGTGTTCCACGTTTTGGCGCAACTGACCGGCGTGCGTGGCCGCATGCAGCTGGCTGGCACGCGCAAGAACGGTGCTTCGGTCTATGTCGATTACGCCCATACCCCTGATGCTATCGCCACGGCGTTGCGCGCGATGCGTCCCCATGTCATGGGACGCCTGATCGTGGTCTTTGGCGCAGGCGGCGACCGCGACACCACCAAACGCCCGCTGATGGGCAAGGCTGCACGCGAGAATGCCGATATTCTGTATGTGACCGACGACAACCCCCGCTCCGAAGATCCCGCCAGCATTCGCGCCGCAATCATGGCTGCGTGCCCCGAAGCAAACGAAGTCGGCGACCGCGCTGAGGCGATCCTTTTGGGCGTCGATGCCCTGCAACCCGGCGACGCGCTGCTTGTCGCGGGCAAGGGCCACGAGACCGGTCAGGTGATCAACAACGATGTCTACCCCTTTGACGACGTGGAACAGGCCAGCATTGCCGTGGCCGCTTTGGATGAATTGCTATGACGCTCTGGACTTCTGCCGATGCTGTAACTGCCACCGACGGCCGCTCAACCGGGCCGTGGTCCGCAAACGGCGTATCAATTGACACACGCACCATCCAGAAAGGCGATCTCTTTGTTGCGTTGAAAGACATCCGTGACGGCCACGATTTTGTCGCCCAAGCGCTGCAAAAGGGGGCCGCGGCAGCACTCGTCACCCATATCCCTGATGGTGTGGCGCCCGATGCCCCGCTTTTGATTGTGCCGGACGTTCTGCAAGCGCTTGAAAAGATGGCAACCTTCGCGCGTGCCCGCACAACTGCGCAGGTGATCGGCGTAACGGGGTCCGTTGGCAAAACCTCGACCAAGGAAATGCTCCGTGTTGTCTTGGGCGGGCAGGGGCGGGTGCATGCCGCCGAGGCGAGCTATAACAACCACTGGGGCGTTCCGCTGACGCTTGCACGGATGCCAGTCGCGGCCGATTTTGCGGTGATCGAGATCGGCATGAACCACCCCGGCGAAATTGCGCCACTTGCCCGCATGGCCGCCCCTGATGTGGTGATCATAACCACCGTTGCCCCCGCGCATCTTGAGGCGTTTGAGAACCTGGAAGGCATCGCGCAGGAAAAGGCCTCGATCATGGACGGGCTGCGTGCTGGTGGGGTTGCAATCCTACCGGTTGATTTGCCCGTTTCTGCGATCCTGCTCGCCAAGGCGGCCGACGTTGGCGCTCGGGTAAAAACCTTTGGGGAAAGTGCGGGCGCTGACTATCGAATGACCGCGGTACAAATCTGCGATACCGCTACGATTGTCAAAGCCTCTCGTGCAGGAAAACCCTTTATTTACAAGGTGCTTTCACCGGGCCGTCACTTTGCTGCCAATGGGGCGGGCGTGCTTGCCGTTGCCGATGCGCTGGGGCTCGATCCGATGATCGCCGCGTCAGACCTTGGTCGCTGGCAGCCCCCCGCCGGGCGCGGCACCCGCGAACAAATCGTGCTGGATCTGGTCGAGGAAACCAGCTTTGATCTGATAGACGATGCTTTCAACGCTAATCCTGCTTCGCTGTCTGCATCACTCGAGGTGTTGATTGCAGCCACCCCGCAAGATGGTGTCGGTCGCGTCGGGCAGGGGCGGCGGATTGCCATTCTGGGCGATATGCTGGAACTCGGGCCAACCGAGATCGACCTGCACGAATCCATCGCTGACCACCCGCATCTTGGCCGCATCGATCTGATCCACTGCGTAGGGCCGCGCATGAAACATCTGCACGCTCTGCTGCCCAAACGCCAGCGCGGCGAATGGCACGAAACCGCGGCCCCGCTTGCCGCCCATGCCCGAAGCTTGATTGATGCCGGGGATATCGTGCTGGTCAAAGGGTCCAAGGGCATTAAGGTCAGCCTTGTCGTTGACGCCCTGCGCAAATTGGGGCAGTCAAACGCCGCGGCGACAAGCGGCGCAAAAGAAGGACAGGTGTAATGTTGTATTGGCTTACAGAATTCTCGGACGGTGGCGACTTTTTCAACCTGTTTCGCTACATCACCTTTCGGGCGGGCATGGCCTTTCTGACAGCGCTTGTGTTCGGCTTCATCTTTGGCCGCCCCCTGATCGACCTTTTGCGTCGCAAACAGGGCAAGGGCCAACCGATCCGCGACGACGGGCCGCAAAGTCATTTCATCAAGGCGGGCACCCCAACCATGGGTGGCTTGCTGATCTTGTCAGCGCTCATGGTTTCGACCCTGTTGTGGGCGCGCCTGGACAGTCCCTATGTCTGGATCGTGGTGCTGGTCACGCTGGCGTTTGGCCTGATCGGGTTCGCCGATGACTATGCCAAAGTGACCAAACAGAACACCAAAGGCGTCTCGGGTAGCGTGCGCATGTTGGCGGGTCTGGCCATCGCGGCTTTGGCAAGCTATGCCGCCTCGTCGTTTCACCCGGTCGAGTTGACCAACCAGTTGGCGTTGCCGCTGTTCAAGAATGCCCTGATCAATCTGGGGGTATTTTTTATTCCCTTTGGGATGATTGTCATCGTCGGCGCGGCGAATGCGGTGAATCTGACGGATGGTCTTGACGGTCTTGCGATCATGCCTGTGATGATTGCGGCAGGCACACTAGGGGTGATCTCGTATGTCGTTGGTAACTTTAACTTTTCCGAATATCTTGGCGTCCATTTCGTCCCCGGAACGGGCGAGCTTTTGGTGTTCACCTCGGCGCTTTTTGGCGGTGGGCTCGGGTTCTTGTGGTATAACGCACCGCCTGCTGCGGTGTTTATGGGCGATACGGGGTCGCTTGCGCTTGGTGGCGCTCTAGGGGCGATTGCGGTTTGCACCAAACACGAGATCGTGTTGGCCATTGTCGGTGGCCTTTTCGTGGTCGAGGCGCTTTCGGTCATCATCCAGGTGCTCTATTTCAAACGCACTGGCAAACGCGTGTTTCTGATGGCCCCGATTCACCACCATTTCGAAAAAAAAGGCTGGGCCGAACCGCAGATCGTCATCCGTTTCTGGATCATTTCGCTCATCCTCGCGATGATCGGTTTGGCGACGCTCAAGGTGCGTTGACGCATTAAGCCGCGACCTTTGACCTGCCTTGATTGCGGCCGGTCGAAGGCCTGAGGTCAGAACACAAAGAAATCAGCGGCACCCAGTGCAAGGCCAGGAGCCAGGCTGGCAAAACAGATCGCAGTGCTGCCGCCTACGCCATCTGGGTCGAACCAAAGCTTGCCTGTGTCGGTCTCATAAATCACTTGGGTCGCCGCATTCGTCGCAAGGCCTTGGTCATTGGCAACAAAGGTGCTTGCCGCCAGAGTGCCCGTGGAAAGACCCACAAAGATGCTATGATCCAGACCGATGTGATCGGTGCCCGCGACAAAATCTGCGATTTTGGTGATTTGTGCTGCGGCGATTGGGGTGTTGAAGACGAAGCTGTCTGCGCCTGCGCCACCGATGAGGGTGTCTGCGCCGCCGCCGCCGTTGAGGGTGTTGTTG
>JAHEBX010000245.1 GCA_024642045.1 Pseudorhodobacter sp.
CGCGCGCCGTTTGCGCCACCTTGACCAACGCCTCATCCCCCGCGGCATGTCCAAGCGTGTCGTTGATTGCCTTGAACCCATTCATGTCGAACACCAGAAACGCGCCTTGCAACTGCGGTTGGGCGGCAAATTTGCCAAAGAACCGCGCCCGCGTCAGCGCGCCTGTGAGATAGTCATAACTGACCATGCGGTCGAGCTTTTGCGACAAAAGGTTCACCTGCATCACCTTGAGCCCCAGATAATAGGTGACCCCTGCCCCCAGAACCAAGGCGCGGATCAGATCGAACAGGATCGGCTTGGTGTAAACCTTGGCATCAAGCACCATCCAGTTGCTGAGCGTGGTGATGATGGCGACCAGACAGGCCACCGTCACCGAGAGCATCAGTACATGGCTGCGCGAGACAAGGCGCTGCATTACATTCATCTCCAGCCCCCTCTCGGCAAGGTTCTAAACCGGAAGCTTTGCACAGGAATGTTAACGCGAGGTCAAACGCGACGGGCATTTGGAGGTTTGCCGCCCGCCCAAGGCATAGCATTTGCCGAGACACTGCCCGCGCTTTGGGCAATAGGTCCCGTGCAGGTTGCGAGGAGATGTTTTGCCCACTCCCCTTTGTCACATAACTCGCCTATACAGAGAGCATTGATCAAACTGGATTACGTGATGCCCGCAGAACGCACTGACAGTGACAGCCGGAAACTCCTTCGCCGTTTGCGCGATGTGTTGGGTAACAAGACCGAGGGCCAGGATCGTCTGGATCAGATCACCCATCTTATCGCAGATTCGATTGGCACCGAGGTCTGCAGCATCTATCTGTTTCGCGACCCCGAAACGCTCGAGCTTTGCGCGACCGAGGGGCTGAACAAATCCGCCGTGCATATGACGCGGATGAAATTGGGCGAGGGTCTGGTCGGTCGTGTCGCCAAGACAGGTCTGCCGATCAACACCGCAGCAGCGCCCGCCGAAAAGGGTTTTCGCTATATGCCGGAAACGGGGGAAGAGCTGTTTTCGTCTTTCCTTGGCGTGCCGATCCAGCGCGTCAGCGAAAAGCTGGGCGTGCTGGTTGTGCAGAGCAAGCAAAGCCGTGCCTATTCCGAAGACGAGGTCTATGCGCTGGAAATCGTCGCGATGGTTGTGGCGGAAATGGCCGAGCTGGGAGCCTTTGCCTCTGCTGGAGACGGGGTTGGCGCCCTGCACAAACAGCCTGTTCTGTTTCGCGGCTCGACGGGGCAGGAAGGTGCCTGCGAGGGGCGGGTCTGGCTGCACGAACCGCGCGTGGTCGTCACCAATCCCGTCGCGGATGACCCGCTGACCGAGATCGACCGCATCCGCGAGGCGGTGGGCGTGTTGCGCGTGTCGGTGGACGATCTGCTGGAAGCGGAATCGCTGGACAAAGAGCAAAAGGCCGTGCTTGAGGCCTACCGGATGTTTGCCCATTCGCGCGGTTGGTTGCGACGGATGGAAGAGGACATCGCCTCGGGTCTGTCGGCAGAGGCGGCGGTGGAAAAGGAACAGTCGGCGGCGCGCACGCGCCTTGAACAGGTGCCGGACGCCTATCTGCGCGAGCGGTTGCAGGATCTGGACGATTTGTCGAACCGTTTGCTGCGCATCCTGACCGGGCAAGGCAAGGATACCGGGGCCACAATGCCCGAAAACCCTGTGCTGGTGGCGCGCAACATCGGGCCTGCGGAACTGTTGGAATACGGGCGCAAGCTGAAGGGCGTGGTGCTGGAAGAAGGCTCGGTCGGCAGCCATGCGGCGATTGTGGCGCGAGCGCTGGCGATCCCGATGGTGATCCATGCCGAAAAGATCACCAATGAGGCGCTGAACGGCGATGCCATTCTGGTGGATGGCGATCAGGGCGTGGTGCATCTGCGCCCGGAGGATACAGTTGCGCGGTCGTTCCGCGACAAGATCGCGATGCAGGCCAAAGCGATGGAGCGTTACAGCTCGCTGCGGGATCTGCCGGCGGTGACAAAGGACGGCGTGCACATCGGCTTGCAAATGAATGCGGGCCTGATGGCAGATCTGCCTTCGCTGGTGGGCTCGGGGGCGGAAGGCGTGGGCCTGTTTCGCACCGAACTGCAGTTTTTGGTGCGCAACTATATGCCACGGCGCGAGGAACTGGCCTCGCTCTACAGTCGTGTAATCGAGGCGGCCAAGGGGCGGCCCGTGGCCTTTCGCACGCTCGACATCGGCTCGGACAAAGTGCTGCCCTATATGAAGCCGCAAGACGAGCCGAACCCCGCGATGGGTTGGCGGGCGATCCGGGTGGGGCTGGATAAACCGGGTGTGCTGCGGATGCAGTTGCAGGCGCTGATCCGCGCCTCTGCGGGCAGGCCGCTGTCGGTGATGTTCCCCTTTGTCAGTGAACATGGCGAATTCATCGAATCGCGCAGTCATATGTTGCGCGAATTGCACCGCGAGAAAAGTCTGGGCCATCCGGTGCCCGAAAAGATCGAAATCGGTGCGATGCTGGAAACCCCCAGCCTTGCCTATGCGCCGGATGCGTTTTTCGAGATGGCGGATTTCATTTCGATCGGGGGCAATGACCTCAAGCAGTTCTTTTTCGCGGCTGACCGCGAGAATGAGCGGGTGCGCAAACGCTATGACACACTGAATTCGTCTTTCCTGACGTTTTTGCAGTTCATCGTGGCGCGCTGTGCGGCCTCTGGCACGCGGCTTTCGTTTTGTGGCGAGGACGCGGGGCGCCCGATTGAGGCGGTGGCCTTTGCCGCGATTGGCCTGCGGCATCTGTCGATGCGGCCAGCGTCGATTGGCCCGGTCAAAGAGCTTTTGCGCAAGATTGATCTGGGCGAAGCGCGGCAGGTAATCGACGCGGCGCGCAGCGCGGGCGCGGAAACGGTGCGCCCTGCGTTGACCGAATGGCTTGCCACGCAGGCGGGCTAAAGTTTGGTGATCCTTGGCAGCGCGGCAGCGCGGGCGAAGGCGGCGACGACCACTTCACCGCCATTGGCTTCGGCCAGACGCATCAGCGCAAAGCGGATGCGGGCAATTTCGCGGTAGTAGGTGATGAAGGCCGCGTTGAGTGCGGCCCCAGACACCGCCCCGAGGATCGGCACGGTTTGGGCGGCCAGTTTCTGGCCAAGGGTGGCGGCAAGGCGCGGTGCCACTGTCGCAATCAGCTTTTGCAGCGCGGGGCCCGTCAGG
>JAHEBX010000246.1 GCA_024642045.1 Pseudorhodobacter sp.
TCCTTGCATTATGAGGGGCCTGTGCTGGATGCCGGCGCAGCGCTCGCCCTGATCGATGCGCCCAAGGGGGCGGATTGGACGCTGCAGGGCGAGCTGCTTGCCTCTGACAACTGGTCGTGCCCGCCCGTATCTGCTGGCGCCCCGATTGTTTGTCATATCGACGCGGGCCTTGATCCGCATGCCCTCTGGCAGGATTTCAACTCGACGCTTGTCGCCTCGTTCAGCACCGGGCCGGGCTTTGAACACTGCGTCACGGCGAACGGGGCAGGCCAATCCGCCAAGGCCTGCTGGTCGACCGCACTGCCGCGCCTGCAGGTCAGCAAGACCGCACCCGCCGAATGCCCCGCGGGCGCGCCTTGCACCTTTGCGATTACCGTGACCAACCCGACCACCACCGACTATTCGGGCCCACTGTCGATCGAGGATGCGTTTCGCCGCAGCCTGCCGCCAACGCCGGGGCTGGGCGCGTTTGACGCGATCACCCCGCCGCTTTGCAAGGTTGCCGATCTGAACGCAGGGCTCTGTGCGGGGGATGTGAGTTTGCCAGCAGGGGCTTCGCAAACCTATCACATCGATTGGACTCCGCCGGATCTGGGGGCTGCGTATTCCGATGGGTATCGTGCGCTGAACTGCGCCCGTGTTGCATCGCTATCCGGAACAGCCTTGGGAGATATCGACCCCTTTGACGGGATCGAGGGCCTGGCTTGTGCCGAGGTGCATGTGCCCAACCCAGGTGCCGCCGCCGCACCGCCCGAAAACGGCGCAAAGCTGCATCTCATCAAGACCGCCCAACCCTGCACCAGCGACATCGCCGCGCAGAGGTATAGCTGCCCGTTCAGTCTGAGCGTGACCAACACGGGCACCGCCAGCTACACAGGCCCCCTTGCGCTGAGCGACAGCTATGACGGCCGCGCCGCTAAAGGCGTTGCCACGGATGCAGCCGATTGGAGCTGTGCCCAAATGCAGACTGGCGCGCTTTGCGATCTGTCGTCGGTGACGCTTGCACCGCAGGCCAGCCTGAGCCTGCCCATGACCCTGACGCTGCCGGGCGCGCGCGCGGGCGGCAGTTTTACCAATTGTGCGCAACTGGGGCTAACCTTGGATGACCCCGCCACCGCGCGCGAAAGCGTCGCGCTGCTGCAGCGCATTCTGCTGCAGCGCGGTCAGGCGATCGGCACTGCGGATGGCGTCGCGGGGGCCAAGACCCGTGCCGCCGTAGCGGTCTTGCAGGCCGAGTTGGGGGTCGAACCCACCGGCCAGATCGACGCGGCCCTGATCGCGCGGGTGCTGCAGAACGAGGTCTTTGTGGGCGATCCGCAATCTTGCGTCACCGTCGATCTGCCCGCGATGCCCGCACCGCCTTTGGTCTGCGACCGCGCCTCGACCGTTAAGGCGGACGGCATGTGCCAGTGTCGTTTCAAGGGCATGGCGCGCGCAGGTAAGACGGCCTGCGCCTGCGTCAAGGGCACAACGTTCGTTGCGGGCAAAGGCTGCGTGACGCCCAAAACACCGCCCAAGACTCAGACACCGCCGAAAACTCAGACCCAACAGCCGCCACCGCTGCGCTTTTGCCCCAACGGTCTGCCGGAAATTCCGGGTGTGGGCTGCCTGAACATCAACCTGCAACCGCGCCAGCGTGGCACCTCGACCCAGCCATGCAACCCCGCGATCAAGGGCAGCTGTGGTTAGCGCGCCAGCGTCAGGCGCGGCTGCACGCCTTGCACTGCCAACCAGCGTCCGGCGATCTTTTGCTCAAGCGGGGTCAGGCGTGCAGTGACGCGCGCCTGCACGGCCAGCGCAAGATCGGTATAGCGCGCTTGTGCCTGCGCCACGGCGCTCAGATAGGTGGGGCTGTTGATGGGTGCGAAACTCGCGACCCGCATTGCGGCGCGAAACGCCTCGAAGTCCTGCGCCAGTTCGGGGTCGACGCCCTCGGGCAAAGCCGGCGCCGCGCTCACCACCACCGAATGCATCGCGGGCGCCAGATGCACCATCAGATCGGTCAGATCCTTATAGGCTTCATTGGCCAGATAGATCCGCCGCAGCGCCCCGGCCTGATCCAGGGCCGCCAGATCTGCCGTCATCTCGGCAAAGTTCGACGCAGCCGAGGCCGCGTGCAGATCGTGCAGCCCTGCAATGCCCATCTCGCCCACATTGTTGGCTTCGCCTGCACCAGAATCGCGCACGAGGCAAAGGTTGTTGTCCAGCAGGGCAAACAAGGTCTGATGGTCAGCCAGAACCGCCTGCATCGCGCGGCGAAAGCGGGCGCTGTCGGGGGCGTCCAGTGCCTCACCCGCCGCCACCCGCATCATCAGGCCGCGCGCCGGGTCGTTCTTGGTCGCCATCTGGAAAGGCACCTCTATCGCGCCATAACGCCAGAGCGCGGCCACCCGCAGGCGCATCTCGTCGGGCGTGAAGGGCGTGGCGGATTGCAGCGCAATACCGCCCGCCACCGCAAGGCTCAAGCCCAGTATCAGCCCTGAAGCCACCCGCCGCCAGCGCATCACTGTCCCCCTGTCCTGACGCAAAGCTTGACCCAATCGACGCCGCGGATCATGCTTGAGAAAATTGATCTATAGAGTTTGTCATGAAGTTTCTCTTTGCCGTTCTGGCAAGCATTGCCGTCTTTGCTTCTGCGGGTCAAAGCATTGCTTGCGAAACCTATCAGAGCGATCTGGGCCAAAGCTGGCGCGAGGGGCCGCGTGACTATTGGTATGGCGCAAGCCAAGGATCGCGCTTGATGCCGCTGGATTGGTATCGGGCCCTGGCGCGCGCCGATGATGGCACGCCGTTTGCCCATCGCGCCAATATGGCGCTTTATGGCTTCGAGTTTTGTGACAGTGCCGCGATCGACCCGATCGGTTTTGTTGTCGATGACGATGCGGACAAGGGGCCGGCGATCGGGTTGAACTGTGCCGCCTGCCATACGGGCAGCCTGACTTTGGACGGCAAAAACCGCCTGCTGGTCGAGGGTGGCACGGCGCATATGGATCTGCAGGCCTTTACCCAAGACCTGCTGGCCGCAATGCGCAAGCTGCACGGGGCGGATCTGGCGGCGGCCTCACAGACCCGGCTCTGGCAGGATTTTGCCACCAAGGTGCTGGGCCGAGCCGATACCCCGGCGGCGCAAGCGCGGCTGTATCAAGAGCTGAGCGATTGGCTC
>JAHEBX010000008.1 GCA_024642045.1 Pseudorhodobacter sp.
CGCAACAAAGGCCGGATAGTCCTGCGCAGGCGTTGGCACACGCCCCCGCGGGCGAATGTCGTCGCGCCCAAAGGCATGGGCTATCTTGATCGCGGTGCCACCGATGTCAAAACACAGGATCATGCGACGCGCTCTCCTGCAATCCAGGTGCCTTGGGCGGTAATCTCGGGCGAAAGGCAAAAGAAATCTGCCTGCGCGCCAATCCCGAGGTGGCCACGATCGCTCAGACCCAGCGCGCGCGCAGGGTTCAGGCTTGCCAGCCGAAGCGCCTCGTCCAGCGACAACCCCAGATGGCTATGCACATGGCGCACCGCATCGATCAGCGCGATATCCGCCCCCGCCAGCGTGCCATCGGCAAGCGTCAGCCGCCCGCCTGCGCGATAAATCCGCCGCCCGTTCAGGCTGAAGTCGGTCAGATCCGAGCCGATCGTCGCCATCGCATCCGAGACGAGGAATATCTGCGGCTGCGTGCGCAAAGCGATCTGCATCACCGCATCATCGACGTGAAAGCCATCGGCAATCAGACCCGACCACAGGCGCGGATCATTCAGGGCAGCGCCGACCAGACCAGGCGCACGATGCTGCATCTGGCTCATCGCGTTAAAGACATGGGTGACCATACGCGCGCCCGCCTCGGTATAGGCAAGCGCCGTCGCATAGCTGCAATCGCTGTGACCAAGACTGAGGGTCACGCCAGCGGCGGCAAGGCTTTCGACCTGCGCGAGGCTGACACTTGCGGGGGCGATTGTGCAGATCAGATGCGCCAGAGCGCCCGCCCCCTCGATCAGCACGCCAAGGTCCGCATCGGTCATTGGCCGGATAAGACTGGGGTCATGGGTGCCCTTGCGCGCGCGGTCGAGGTGCGGGCCCTCAAGGTGCAGGCCAAGCACATTCGAGGCGCGGGCGGCCGCGATGGCTTGGGCGGTGACTGCGCCCGTGTCGGTGATCAGCGTCACCATCAGCGCGGTGGTTCCAAAGCCCGCATGGGCTCGGGCGATGGTGGCAATCGTCTCGGCTGTGGGTGCGTTGTTGAACAGCACCCCGCCGCCGCCGTTGACCTGCAAATCAACCAAGCCGGGCACAATCCAGCCTTTCAGCCGCGCCCCCGTATTGGCGGGCAGCAGATCGACCACGCGGCCCGCTTCGACAACGAGCGCGGCATCCTCATGCCAGAGGCTGCCGTCAAAGATTCGATCTGCCTGATAAATGTGCCGGATCATCCTGCTGTCTTACCAGACTGTGCCACGCGCGACCACGGGCTCGACGCGGGTGACAATGCCGTTTCGATGAAACACCATCCGCTCAAACAGGTTCGAGACGACGCAGGTGTGATTGGGGATCACCGCCAACGGGTCGCCAACAGACGGCAGCGCGCCCGTGCAGGCCGACAGGTCAACAACCGCGTGCTCTTCGGACAGTGAGACAATCCGGGCGGCGGGCAGCCCCTCGATCTCGCCATAGTCGGAAAAGCCCAGCAGGTCAGAGGTCAGCGCCTTGGAGCCCGCATCCAGAACCGCGCGCGTCGGCGTCGGGCGCGACACCACAGTGACAAGGACGCGCATCGCAATGTCTTGGCGACCACATTCACCCGCCCGCACCATCGAGCGGTCGTTGTAAACATAGGTGCCCGCGCGGTGCTCGGTGGCCGAGGGCACCAGATGCGCGCGCCACAAATCGGGGCTGCCCCCGTTTGAACGCACAGGGCAGGCGATATTTTGCGCCGCCAACAGCGCAAGGGCCGCTTGCAAGAACGCCTCGACCGCCGCAGCCCCCCCCATCGCGGGATAGGTGAGCAGACCGTGAAAGCGCAGACCCTTGGCGGCGGCAATCTGCGCTGCAAGCTCTGCCGCAGCCTGGGGTGTCTGCACGCCAACGCGCCCGCCGCCGGTGTCGCATTCCACCAGCACCGACAGCGGTTTTCCCTCTGCAAAAGCCGCCGCAAGGCCCTGCACCGTGGTCTGGCTATCGGCCACCACCGTCAAACGCCCAACGCGCTCATTCAGCGCCCGCAAACCCGAAAGCCGCTGCGCCCCAAGCATATTATAGGTGATCAGGATATCGTCAAAGCCCGCATCGGCAAAGGCTTCGGCCTCGGTCAGCTTTTGACAGTTGATCCCCACAGCGCCGGCCTCGATCTGGGCGCGGGCAACGGCTGCGATCTTGTGGGTCTTGATATGAGGCCGGAAGCCTTTGCCATGTGCGTCCATATAGGCCTGCGCCCGCGCGATATTGGCGGCAAGGCGGTCTTCGTCGATCACCGGCATCGGGGTGAGGACATCGCGCAAACGTGTGCCAACGGCGGGCCAGGGGTTGGTCATTTGAGGCCTTCTTGAAACGGGTCGGCCATGCGTGGCCAGATGTCGGGGCGCACATGGCGATAGGGTGTGGTAGCGGGATCATTCGGATAGGGCCGCCCCGCCGCGCAATAGATAATCTGCGAGGCGATCGGTTGAAAGGCGGCGAAGAAATGGTTGGTGGATTTGATCACCAGAATCTTTTGCGCCAGCGGATCAATGCCAAGGGCCGAGAACAGCGAAGGGTCATAGCTTTGCGCCCGCACGGTATTGAGAATGACCTCGATGCCGGTCTCATTGCCATCTGCGTCCAGCAGGGCGATGCGGGCGGCGCGACCAAAGGGCACGCGGCTTTCGCCAAAGCGCATCTCGGCCTCGGGGTTAAGGCGCAGGATGCGGACAAGTGCGTCGGCAGGCTCGCCGGTAAAGGGCGCCGACTTGGCACCAAAGCGCAGCGGCATCACCGCGCCTTCACCCGCCACAAAGCAAAGTTGCACCGCCATCGGGTCCCAGATGGTGCCGATGGCGACGCCGCGCGCGCCCTTGGCCAGCAGCTCTTTCAGCACCACGGTCGCATCGCCGGCCGTGCCACCGCCGGGATTGTCCCACATATCGGCAATGACCACCGGCCAGGCCGTCGCCGCCATCGCCGCCGCCACCGCAGCCCCTTCGTCAAGCTGTGGCATCATGTGGCGGCCGCGATTGGCAAAAAGCTCACGGCCCAGCCGTTCGGCAAGACGTGCCGCCAGTGCCGGGTCATTGTCGGTGATCGCAATCATCTTGGTGCCCATCTCTGGCACATCGCCCGCCATGAAGCCGTGAATCGCCGACAGCGACAGGATCGCGGGGGTTTCGGCCTCAAGCGCCAGCAGCCGATTGACAAAGCCGCGCATTGGCTCGCGCGAGGTTGGGAACACATCGATCATACGACAATCAAACACCGCCATCACGGGGCGAATGCGGCCCTCAAGCGTGTCGGCCACCAGCCGCCACAGATCCTCGGCACGCTCGACGAAATCGGTGTGAGGGAATTCCTTGAACACCACGAAAAAATCCGTCGCCGCAACCCGGCGCGCCGTCAGGTGACTGTGGGGGTCCAGCTCGGCTGCGACCAGCACATCGGGCCCGACGATGGCACGGATGTGGTCCAGAAAGTCGCCCTCGGGGTCTGGATAGCCCTGCGCCACCATTGCGCCATGCAGGCCCAGCACCACGGCATCAACGGGCATTGCCGCGCGCAACTGGGTCAGAATCTCGTCGCGCAAGCCCTCATATGCACCTTGCGACACCAGACCCGCAGGATCGGCCCAGGCGGCGGTGCCCTCAATCAGGGTCCAGCCAAGTTCGGCGCAGACGCGGCGGCCAACGGGGATGGGGGCGGTGCACAGGGTTGGCGTTGCAGGATGCGCGCCCGGAGGCGCATAGAGCGAGTCTACAAAGCCCTGCCGGTCGATCACGATGGGGGAAAAGGTGTTCGTCTCGGTCGCAAGCGCCGCCACGAAGATCCGTTTGGGGCCCGCTGTCATCATCACTCCTTTATATGGGGCAGATAGCCCACAAAGCCTGCGATTTTCCAGCGCCCCGCGTCGCGCCGACAGATATAGAGGGTCTGCCAGTTCATCCGGTCAAAACTGCCGTCGGTTTTGGCAAGGCGCCCATCGAATTTCTTGCGCACCAGCGCCGCATCGCCGGTGATCTCGATTTCTTCGAGCCGTGTTGCCGCAAAAATGCCAGAGCGGGGATCGCCGGCAAAGGCCCCTTTTGCACGCTCGGCCCCGAAATCACCCGCCTGCGCGAGCCAGACATCGCGGTAGGCAGCAAGCGTCGGAAAAGCCAGCGTAAACAGTTGCGGATCGGGTTGATGATTGCCGCTGATACCCGTAAAGCCCGCCTCGATGAAATCGCCCTGCACCGCTGACCAATCCGCCGCGACAAAGGCGTCGATGTCGCGGGTGACCAACATCTCCCAGATCTGGCGCCGATCCAGATCCTGCGCCGGAAACGGATTTTTGAAGGGGTCTCGTTCTGCCATTGGGTCGCCGCTCTCTGAAAATATTTTTAGTGTATCAGCTAAAGTGCTGGAATATTCGGACCTGATATGGCTAATTGTCAAGCTATGAAGAAAATGAATTTCTGGAATCGTGCAAATGCTTGACGGGGCCCTCAGGACGGGATTGGTGGCAGCAACGTGCCAAAACCGCTTTGTTTGCCCAATGGAGAGCCTATGACCGACACCGCCGAATCCCTTATCCCTTGGCACTCGCCTGATGATCTGATCGTGGCGCTCACCGATGTCGAAGGCAAGCTTTCGGCGCTTGAACGCAAATTGGCAGATTCGGTGCTTGCGGATGTAAGCTTTGCCACCAACGCGTCGATCACCGAGATTGCCGCGCGGGCGCAGGTTTCACCGCCAACCGTGACGCGGTTTTGCCGTCGTCTGGGCTGTGCTTCGTTTTCGGATTTCAAAGTCAAACTGGCCAAAAGCACCTATGTCGGGCTGCGCTATCTCAAGCCCGAGTCGGTGACATCAACGGCCGTCGAAGTCGCCGAAGACATTGTGACCAAAGCGCAAAAGGCGCTGTTCGAGGTGCATCGCAGTCTTGATCTGGTGGCGATTGAAAAGGCAGCGGCGCTCTTGTCGGGGGCCGATATGGTCTATGCCTTTGGCTCGGGCGGCAATTCGTCGATGATCGTCAACGAGTTGCAGAACCGGCTGTTTCGGCTGGGGATCAGGGTTTCGGCCTCGAATGACCATGGGATGAATCTGATGCTCTCGGCCTCGGCGACCAAAGGCACGGTGGTATTCGGCTCGTCGTTTTCGGGGCGCAACCAAGAGCTGGTGCGCTGCTTTGCGCTGCTGCGCGAGCGTGCCATCCCGACGATTGCGATCACACAAAGCGACTCGCCGGTGGCAGAGGCGGCGGATGTGGTCATCGCGGTGAATTTGCCCGAGGGGCAGAACATCTTCCGCGCTACCTCGACCCGCTATGCCTATCTCGCGACCATCGACATCATCGCCAATCTGGTGGCCTATGCCGACCGCAAGCGTTCCGCGCGGGTGCTGCGCGCAATCAAAGAACAACTGATCCGCCACAGAGACGGCGACGATCGCCAGCTTTTGGGTGACTGACCCCTGACCGGGGCGCTTGTGCGGCCGCCCCGGTTCTGGACCACACATGCCGCGAAAAGGGTGACCTATGGGGCAGCGGCTGGCCATTGTAACCGGAGCGGCGGGCGATATCGGGCGCGCGATTGCCCGCAGGCTCGGGCAGGATCATGACGTGGTGGTGCTTGCTGATCGCGACATCGCGGCGGCTGAGCGGGCGGCGGCGGAATTGGGCGCGGGCTTTGTGGTGATGGCGGTCGATGTGACGCTGCCCGAAAGCTGCGCTGATCTGGCCGCGAAAGTGGCGGCATTGGGCGCGGTGGCGACGCTGGTCAACAATGCAGGTGCTGCTTGGGGCGCGTCCTTGCATCAGACCACGCCAGAGACCTGGGCCAAGGATCGCGCGCTGAATTTCGACGGTAATTTCCTGATGTTTCGCGCCTTTGCCGATCAGCTGATCAAGGCCCGCGGCTCGGTGATCAATATAGCCTCGGTGAACGGCTTGGGCATCTATGGCCATCCAGCCTATTCGGCGGCCAAGGCGGGGATGCTGCATCTGACCCGTGCGATTGCGGTGGAATATGGCCGCTACGGCGTGCGGGCCAATGCGGTGGCCCCCGGCACCGTGCGCACCCAAGCTTGGGAGGCGCGCGCGGCGCTCAACCCAAATGTGTTCAAGGATGCGGCCGAACATTATCCCTTGGGCCGGATTGTGCTGCCCCAAGACGTCGCCAATGCAGTGGGGTTTTTGGCCTCAGAACAGGCGGCGGCGATCAGCGGCGTTTGCCTGCCGGTGGATTGCGGCCTCAGCGCCGGCATCCCTGCGCTTGCCCGCACCTTCAGTCAGACCGACGATTATTGAGGCCCGAAGATGACACTTTTTCTTGAAAACCTCTGGACCGCCGATCCTGCGCCAGCGGGCACCTGGACGCTGACGCTGCACAATCTTGGCGATGAGGATTTGCGCGATTTCAGCCTGTCGGTGACGACGATCACGCGCGTGATGCCCGAGCATCATATCTACGGCGCAAGATTGCTGCACCGGACCGCGAACTATCACCGCTTTGGGCCGATCGATCCGATTACCCTTGCGCCCGGGCAAAGTTGGAGCTTTCAGGCCGAGGGGCTGTTCCGCTCGCCGTTTCATCGCAATGATGCGGCCAAGACGGCTTGGGTCACGCGGAACGATGGCACGCGCCAGCCAGTGCAGGTTGGCGATCTGATCGATGGCAACACCGCGCCCTCGCTGCCACCGCCACGGCTGCCAGAGGGGCGTTTGACGCTTCCGTTTTCGCTCTTGCCCTGGCCGAATGCGATTGACGCCGAGGCAGGCGCGGCGCCCGTGATCCTGCACGCCGAAGCGGGGGCGGATCTGGCGGATCTGCGGCTGATGCTGTCGGTCGATGCGCTGCATGCCCGGCTGTTTCCCGCGGCGCGGCGGCTGTTTCAGCTTTCGCCCGCCAAGGGGTCGCGCGGGGTGGCGTTTGCCCGCGACGCGCAGCTGGGGCCAGAGGCCTACAGGATTGATTTTGCAGAAAAGATCACGGTGACGGCCAGCGCCGAGGCGGGGCGGCGCTATGGGCTTTTGTCTTTGGCGCAGATGCTGCATGGCGCCTATACCGCGCCGAAATTCAAGTTCCCCGCCACCGGCCAGATCGAGGATGCGCCGCGCTATGGCTGGCGCGGCTGCCATCTGGATGTGTCGCGGCATTTCTGGAGCTTTGCCGAAGTGTGTCGGGTGGTGGACATCCTGGCCTGGCAAAAGTTCAACCTGTTTCACTGGCATCTGACCGATGACGAGGGCTGGCGCGCCGAGATCAAGGGCTATCCTGCGCTGACCGAAGCGGGGGCGCATCGCGGGGATGATTTTGCGGGGATGTTGCCGCAATTGGGCGACGGGGCGGCCCGCAGCGGCGGGTTCTACACGCAAGACCAGATGCGCGCGCTGGTGACCCATGCGGCGGCTTTGGGTGTCGAGGTGATGCCGGAAATCGAGACGCCGGGCCATGCCGCCTGCGTGATGGCGGCGCTGCCGTTCCTTGTTGATCCCGCCGAGCCGCCGCTCAGCTATTTCCCGGTGCAGGGCTATCCGAACAACTCGTGGAACCCTGCGGTGCCGCAAACCTATACGGTGCTCGAGACGATCATCGACGAACTTTGCACGATTTTCCCGTCACGGTATTTCCACATCGGCGGCGACGAAGTGGCGCGCAATGCCTGGCTACAAAGCCCGATGGCGCTGGCGTTGATGCAGCGCGAGGGGCTGGCGGGGACGTTCGAGTTGCAAAGCTGGTTCTTGCAGCGGATCAAAGCGATGCTGACGGCGCGTGGCAAGGTGTTGGTGGGCTGGAACGAGGTCGCCCACGGCGGTGGGGTGCCGCCCGAAGATACGTTGCTGATGGCTTGGGAAAAGCCAGAGGTCGGCATCGAGCTTGCGCGCGCAGGCTATGACGTGGTGATGACACCGGGTCAGGCCTATTACCTTGATATGGTGCAGGGGCCCGATTGGCTTGAAAACGGTGCGGGATGGGCTGGGCCGGTGCCGCCGTCGCAGACCTATGCCTATGAGGCCGAGGGCGATTTCCCGCCCGAACTGCAGGCCCATATGCGCGGCATTCAGGCCTGCATCTGGTGCGAGCATTTTACCACGACGGCGTGGTTCAACGATCTTGTGTTTCCGCGTCTTTCGGCGGTGGCAGAGGCGGCCTGGACGCACAGCGCGCAGAAAGATTGGCTGCGGTTTGCGGTGCAGGTGCGGCTGCATCCATCGCTGTAAACGCGGCTTTCATTGGGGCTTTCAGTGGGGCAGCGCCCCGGCAGAGGATTATTCGCATGCGTATTGCGGTTGGTGGCATCCACACCGAATGTTCGACCTATTCGCCGGTGCTGATGCAGCCCGAGGATTTTCGCGTGCTGCGCGGTGCGGCGCTGACAGAGAACGACTACTTTGCCTTTCTGGGCGATTACACGGCACAGGTGGCGCCTCTGCTGCACGCGCGCGCGGTGCCGGGGGGACCCGTGGCGCGCGCGACTTACCAAGGGTTCAAGGCCGAATTTCTGGACCGTTTGCGCGCGGCGGGGCCTTTGGACGGGGTCTATCTTGCCATGCATGGCGCGATCAAGGTCGAGGGGATGTTTGACGCCGAGGGGGATTGGATTGCGGCTGTGCGCGAGGTGGTGGGGCCCAAGATGCTGATCGCCGCCAGCTATGATCTGCATGGCAATGTCAGCCAAAAGATCGTTGATCAGATCGACATCTTTGCCGCCTATCGCACCGCACCGCATATCGATGTGACCGAGACGATGCGGGCGGCCTATGCGATGCTGTTGCGCGCGCTGGAAACCGGCGCGCGGCCCGGGGTGGTGCGGGTGGCGGTGCCATTGCTGCTTCCGGGCGAGCGGTCCTCGACCGAGGATGCGCCCGCACGCGGGCTTTACGCAGACCTGCCCGCGCGTGAATCGGCGCAGGTGTGGCGGAGCGATCTGATGATCGGCTATGTCTGGGCCGACGAGCCGCGCGCCACGGCGGCGGCGGTGGTGACGGGCACAGACCGGGCTTCAGCAGAGTCCGCAGCGGCGCAGATCGCGCGCGATTTTTGGGCGGCGCGGGATGCGTTTCGGTTTGGTCCGGTCACTGGAACTTTGGATGAAATGCTTGATATTGCAGAATCTTCCTCCACTGCCCCCGTCATTTTGGCTGACAGCGGCGACAATCCCACAGGCGGCGGCGTGGGGGATCGCGCCGATGTGCTGGCGGCGCTCGTCGCGCGCGGCTGGCAGGGCGCGCTTGTCGCGGGCATCACCGACCGACCGGCGGTCGAGCGGTGTTTTGCAGCCGGCGTCGGCGCACTTCTGGATCTGCAGATTGGTGCAAGTCTTGATCCTGCGGGGGGACGCATCACCGCACAGGCCGAGGTTTTGCGGCTTGAACCCGGCGAGACGGCGGCGGATGCGCAGGCGGTGGTTCAGCTGGGCGGCATCACGCTTGTGCTGGCGGCGCGGCGCAGGCCCTATCACAACATCGCGGATTTCACCCTGCTGGGGCTTGACCCTGCCCACGCGCGGCTGCTGGTGGTGAAATCGGGCTATCTCTCGCCAGAACTCGCGCCGATGGCCAACCCCAACCTGATGGCTCTTACCGATGGCGTGGTCAATCAGGACATCCCGCGTCTGGCCAATCTGCACCGCGTCAAAGGCACTCTACCCTTCGATGCGCGTACCGAATTTACGCCGATTCCCGAAGCCTCGATCCGGTTCAAGGGCTGAACATGGGCAAGTGGATTGCACTTTTGCGCCGCTATCCGGTGGTGCGAGCTTCGGCCTTGGCAATTTTCCTCTATGGTTTTGCGGGGGCTGCGACCTCGCCCTATCAATCGATGGTGGCGATCCGCGAGTTGGGGCTTTCGGACAGCGGTTATGCCGCGATCGGCCTTGTGGCATCGCTCGGCTATGTGGTCATGGCTATCGCGGCGGGGTTCTTGTCGGACAAGTTTCACAGCTATCGCGGGCCGCTGGTGTTCGTCACGGCCTTTGGCATCCTGGGCTATGGCGTCATTTTCGCATTTCCCTCGCCGCTGACCTTTGCCGTGGCGACCATCGGGCCGCTTGCACTGTTCCATGCCACCAATTCGATGCTGTTTGGCGCGGTGCGCGCCCAGACCGACCGGTTCGAGCCTGAAGACGCCCGCATCGTCAATGCCCTGATGCGGATCATGGTGTCCTTGGCTTGGGTGCTGGTGCCAGGCATCGTCGGGCTGATCCTGCGCGGTCAGTCCAGCATGATCTGGGCCTGGGCGATCTCGGCGGGCTTTGCGGCGCTGTGCATGGCGACGGTCGCCTTCGGGCTGCGCGACGATGCGCCGCCCGTGACGCGCGCGCGTCCGGTGCTGCGGGATCTGCGGGTGCTGATGGGGCCGGGACTGCTGGGGCGCGTGCTTGGCGTGGCGCTGATTTCACAGGTGCTGCACGTCAACGGTGCGGTGCTGCCCCTGATCGTGACCGGCCAAGCGGGCGGCGCGCCAGAGGACATCGGCTTTCTGGTCGGGCTGGTGGCGGCACTTGAGGTGGTGTTCATGATCTTTTGGGCCTGGGCCGTGCGCGGCCATCAGACGGTGCCGGCGCTTTTGATCGGATCGACGCTCTATCTGGTGTATCTCGGCGCGATCGCCGCTGCGAGCGCGCCTTGGCAGGTTTACGTCGCAAGTCTGATTGCAGGCTTTGCCGCAGCGGCGCTGGTGTCTTTGCCGATCAGCTATTTACTGGATCTGATCCGCGACAGGCCGGGGCTTTCGGCCTCGCTGTTGTCGGTCAACATGTTTCTGGGTGGTGCTTTGGGGGCGGCGGTTTTTGCCATCGGCACGCGGATCGGCGGCTATGGGGTGACGGCGATTCTGTCTGGTCTGCTGGGCGTTTTCGGCGCAGCTTTGCTCTATGCACTGGAACGGAGGGCCCATGCGCATCACGCTTGAGATTTGTGTCGATGATGCTGCGGGCATTGCTGCGGCGGGCAAGGGTGGCGCGGATCGGATCGAGCTTTGTGCGGCATTGGCACTGGGAGGGCTGACGCCCTCGGCGGGGCTGGTCGACCTCGCGGTGCAAAGTGGATTGGCCACGATGGCGATGATCCGTCCACGCGCGGGCGATTTTGTCTGGCGGCCGAACGAGGTACGCGCCATGCAGGTCGAGATTGCTGCCATGCGCCTTGCGGGGCTTGCGGGCGTGGTGATCGGGGCCTCGCGTCCCGACGGACGGCTGGACGGCGCGGTGCTGGCCGCGTTGGTCGAAGCAGCGGCAGGGATGGATGTAACCTTGCACCGCGCGATTGATCTTGTGCCAGACGTGGATGAGGCAATGGCGCTTTGTCATGGCCTCGGCATCGCGCGGGTGCTGTCTTCGGGCGGGGCTTTGAGCGCCGAGGCGGGGATCGCGCAGCTTGCAACAATGGCGGGGCGCGGGATTTCGGTGATGCCGGGCGGCGGTGTGCATGCGGGCAATGTGGCGGCATTTGCGGCGCGCTTTGCGTTGAGCGAGGTGCATGCCTCAGCCTCAGTCCCGCTTGCGATTGATCCGCGCATGGCGGCGTTCGGGTTTCAGCCCGCCGGCGCGCGCGGCACGGACGCGGCAAAAGTGCGCGCGCTGCGGCAGGCTCTCGATCAGATCGCGGCGGGGCCGCCCTTGGGGTGAACCTCGTCATAATAGGCGCGCAGAGTCAAATCCGCCGCCGCCGCCTCGTCGATGACCACGGTGGCACGACGGTGCATCTGCAAGATCGAGGCAGGGCACGCGGCAGAGATCGGACCCTCGATCAAGGCCGCAACGGCGCGCGATTTGGCCGCACCATAGGCCAGCAAGACCACCTCTTGCGCCCGCATGATGGTGCCAATCCCCATGGTAATGGCCAGATGCGGCACATCCTCGGGGCGGTCGTAATAGCGCGCATTGGCCTCGCGGGTGGACCGCGTCAGCGTCTTGATCCGGGTCAACGAAGCAAGGCTCGAGGTCGGCTCGTTAAAGCCGATATGGCCATTCGCACCAAGACCAAGCAGCTGAAACCCGATATCGCCCGCCGCGACAATCGCCGCCTCATAGCGCGCGGCCTCGGCCTCGGGGTCGGCAGCATCGCCTCGCGGCAGATGCGCGCGGGAGGGGTCGATATCGACCTGATCGAACAAATGCTGCCGCATATAGCGCCAATAGGACCCCGCATGATCAGGCGCAAGGCCGACATATTCATCCAGATTAAAGCTCGTCGCGCGCGCAAAGCTGGCCTGCCCGGCCCGATGCGCGGCAATCAGGCGGGCATAAACCGCCTCCATCGTGCCGCCTGTCGCGAGGCCTAGCACCGAGGCGGGATCGTTGCGCAAGCGGGCAGCCAAAAGGTCGGCGACACAATCGACAGCCTTTTGCGCGCTGGGATGGATCAGGATTTTCACAGAGGCTTCCAGGCGATTGCATCGATTTCGACCTTGGCATCAATCATCAGCCGTGATTGCACGGTCGAGCGCGCAGGCGGATGGTCGATGAAATGGCGCTCGAACACCGCATTGAAACTCGAGAAATCCCGTGGGTCATCAAGCCAGCAGGTGACCTTGATCACATCTTCCAGCCCGCACCCCGCCAGCGCCAGAACGGCCTTGATATTGGCAATCACCGCCTCGGTTTGCGCCACGATACCACCCTGCACGACCTCGCCGTTCAGCGTCGGAACCTGCCCCGAGACATGCACATAGTCGCCCGCCCGCACGGCCTTGGCAAAGGGCCTGCGCTGCCCACCCGCCTGTGGATCGGCGATATCATAGCGGATCAAACCGGGGGTGGTCATAGCAGTCTCCATGTAATTCATTTTCACAATAGATGATATTTAGGTGATACTCCAAGGAAACTTGCCGAAATTACGGTATTTTTGTAATTTGATTTCACCACCAGACGCCCAGGGGTCGTATCAATCCGACTGCAACGGAATCACATCCACAGCTTGGCGGCTTTTTTGCCGCCCGGACCCGCGCAGGGTTCCCTTGATGGGGGCGACATCAGAATAATCGCGCCCATAGGCCACAATGATATGATCCATGTCCGCACATTTGTTATTGGTCGGGTCAAATTCAAGCCAGCCTACCTCGGGGCCGCACCAGGCGCGCACCCAAGCGTGCATGGCGTCCGCGCCCTCAAGCCGTTGCTTGCCCAAAGGCGGCGCCGTCCGCAAAAAGCCCGAAACATAGCCCGCAGGAATACCAATGCCGCGCAGGCAGGCAATCATGATGTGCGAAAAGTCCTGGCACACACCCTGGCGCAGGGCGAAAGCTTCGGCGGCAGGCGTGTCAACGGTCGTGGCCGTCGCGTCGAACGTCATCTGGCCATGCAAGGCTGAGCCCACCGCGATCACCGCCTGTGCCACCGTCATCGACGGCTGCACCTGCGCGCGGGCGAACGCGGTCATCTCGGCATTTTCCGGCGCACGCGGTGAGGCTGCCGTATAATGCAACGGTGCATCGGGCCCCATGTCAGACAGAGCCGCCATAATCTGCGCCAGATCGGCAAGGCAGGTCGATTGCGCGGGCAAAGGCGCAGGCGGCAGGCGTTCCACGCGCGCCTGCACCAGCAGCGAAATCGCCGAATGTGGCGCACGAATCGCAAATTCGGTAACATGGTTGCCGAAGAAATCCGTGCGGTCCGTGCTTTCATCAGGGTGCGGATCAATCGTCAGCAAGCCCGCCACCAAGCGCTGTACCCCGGCAATGCTCGGGGGCATCAGACAGGCGATATGGCGCGCCTGCACGGCGGGGCGCGCATAATCATAGCTGATGGTAAGTTTGATGTCGTACATCATCAGGTCATAAACGCCGCGTTCAGACCAAGCGACAGATCAAGGATCTGCCCATGCAGGATTTTCAGCGCTTGGGCATCCAAAGTCGTGACAGATTGCAGCGCGAGACTGGTTTGTGTGGCCAGCACGCTGCGTTGAAACGCACTGATCTGACCCGATGGCGCCACGGTAAGCGCATCGACACGCTTGCGAATAACATTCAGATGGAAATGGATCGAGCGCGGGTTGCTTTCGTCCAGCGCCAGCAGGTCGATCACGCTGTGTCGGCTGGTAAAGACCGAATAGCGCTGCCGGTGGATCATGATGCTGTCACCAACCTCGATCGCCAGATCCAGCCCGCCACTGTGATCCTCGACACCGCTCAGCAGATCAGCCGTCATCGCCGCCCGTTCCAGCGAGCGCCCGATGGTCAGGAACTGCCACCCGGTCGAGCGGATCATGTTTTCATGCACCAGACCCGACAGCCCTGCGATCTTGCGCAGCATCACGCTCATCACATGGGCCGCATCGCTGCCACGATGCGCGTTCCGCGAAATGCGGGTCATCGATTTTTCCAGATCTTTAAGTGCGGCCCAGCCATCCACCGAAAACCGGTCGCGGATCTGGCTGGCACTGTAGACAGCAGCGCTGATCGTGGCGAGAATTCCTTGCGGCAGCGGCTCGTCGGTGTCAACGCCATAGGTCTTGAGCCGCGCGCTCAGCGCACCAAGCAAGGGGGCGCTTGCCGCCTCATCGACGCGGTTGTGATAGGCGCGCATCAGGCGCAGAAGCCCCTCGCAGCGTTCGGTATAGCGCCCCAGCCAAAACAGGTTATCAGCGGCGCGGCTGGGCAGAGCATCAGGCTGCGCGCGCACGAAAGGCCCCGTCGTGGGTGGCATCAGGCTGACCGTATCAACCGGTTTGTCTGACACTACCCAGACATCGGCGACGGTGCCGCCGTGGCGCATTGAAATTGCGGTCGTATCCGTGCCGGTGCCGATGCGCGCAAAGCCGCCCGGCATCGCCTGCCAACCGGTTGCGGTGCGCGCCAGAAACACCCTGACAGTCATCGGGCGCGGCACAAGGCGGCCGTTTTCATAGACCGGCGTGGTGGACAGCTTGACCAGTTCCTTGCCCATCAAAGCACGTGCATTCTCGGTCAGCCAGTCGTGCAGATCCGCGTCGTCACTGGGGTGGCCAGAGCCATGCCGCATCTGCCCACCGATCGCGTGGCGCACCTGCGATTCATAGGGCATACGCGTCGACATCGCAGGCCCCACCATCATCCGATGCGCATGCTTGCGCACATGGGCAAGCTCGGCAGGCTGCCCGCACCACCATGTCGCCACATTCGGCAGCTTCAGCGGGCTGCCGGTCAATGCCTTGCTGATGGCAGGCAGAAAAGCCATCAGCGCCTGCGTTTCCAGCACGCCCACGCCCAGCGCGTTGACCATCGTCACACTGCCCTGCCGCACCGCAGCCAGCAGCCCCGGCGTGCCCAGCGCAGACTCTTCGCGCAATTCAAGCGGATCGGCCCAGATCCCGTCCATCCGCCGCCACAGCACATCAATCGGCAAAAGCCCCGACACAGTGCGCAGCCACAGCTGGCCGTTCTCGACCAGCAGATCCTCGCCTTCCAGCAGCATCAGGCCCAGATAGCGGGCGATATAGGCCTGCTCGTAATAGGTGTCGGTCAGCGGCCCGGGCGTCAGGATCGCCCCCCGCGCCGCCGGATTTTCGCGCATCTGGTCCAGACCATCGCGAAACGCACGAAAGAACGCCGCCAGACGATGCACTTTGCTGCGCTCGTACAACTCGGGAAAGACCTGAATCGCGGCGACCCGGTTTTCCAGCGCAAAACCTGCCCCCGAGGGCGCATCGGTGCGGTCTGACAGCACCCACCAGCGCCCGTCAGGACCACGGCCGATCTCAAAGGCAACAAAATGCAGAAAATGCCCGCCGCGCGGCTGCACGCCCACCATCGGGCGCAGCCATTCAGGGTTTTCAGCGATCAGGCGCGCGGGCAGATGCCCCTCGGCGATCAACTGGTTGGGGCCATAAAGATCTGCCACCACCTGTTCAAGCAGGTCGGCGCGCTGGATCAGCCCCGCCTCGATCTCGCGCCATTCCGCCTCGGGCAAAAGCACCGGCACCGCGCTGAACGGCCAGTCGCGGCTGGCCAGATCCTTGTCGCCCTGATTGCGAAAGAACACGCCCGCGTCGGCCAGATGCTGCTCGCCCCGCGCCACCGCCTCTGCCATCTGCTCGGGCGAGAGCGCGGACATATGCGCGATCAACTCAGCCCAAGCGGGCCGCATCGCACCCGTGCTGTCGACCAGCTCATCCGGCACGCCCTCAAGCGGCTGATAGCTGTCAAACAACGAAGCGGGCACAGAGGCGGCGGTCTTGAACATCAAAGCCCCGGCGGCCGTCGCAGATCAAGGGTCATTGGGAACTCGGGGTGCGGGGTTTCCGAGACGGGCTCATAGGAACCCGTGGTGTGACCCCACGCCTCGAACCGCGCAAGACGACGCGCCTCGGCTTCGTTATTGTTGACGGGGAAGGTGTCATAGCTGCGACCTCCGGGATGTTTGACATGATAGGTGCAGCCCCCAAGCGCGCGCCCTGTCCATGTATCGTAGATGTCAAAGGTGAGCGGCGCGTTAATCGGCAAGACCGGATGCAACGCAAGCGGCGGCTGCCACGCCTTATAGCGCACCGCCGCCACCGACACCCCTGCCCCCACGGCCTGCATCGGCAGGGCGCGCTGGTTGCAGGTGACCGTATAACGCCCCGGATCCGCCGCCGTCAGTTTGGCTTGCAGGCGTTCGACCGAGCTGTCGGTATAGCGCACCGTGCCGCCAATCGCGCCGGTTTCGCCCATGACGTGCCACGGTTCCAGCGCCTGACGCAGCTCGAGCTTGACGTCCTGATATTCGACCTCGCCGCAATAGGGGAAACGAAACTCGGCCTGCGCCTTGAACCAATCGGGGTTCAGATCAAAGCCATGATCCTTGAGGTCAGCCAGCACGTCCAGAAAATCGGCCCAGACAAAATGCGGCAGCATGAAACGGTCGCCAAGCTGGGTGCCCCAGCGGGTCAGCTTGCCTTTGAGCGGCGCTTTCCACATCCGTGCGATCAGGGCGCGGATCAGCAGTTGCTGCGCAAGGCTCATCCGCGCGTTGGGCGGCATCTCGAAGCCGCGGAACTCGACCAGACCCAAGCGGCCTGTCGGGCCATCGGGCGAGTAAAGCTTGTCGATGCAAATCTCGGCACGGTGGGTGTTGCCAGTGACATCCACCAGCAGATTGCGCAGCAGGCGGTCCACCAGCCAAGGCTGCGGCGCGGGCCCCATTCCCGGCACAGGGATTTGCGCCAGCGCAATTTCCAGCTCGTAGAGCGCATCCATCCGCGCCTCGTCGATGCGCGGGGCCTGCGAGGTCGGCCCGATGAACAGGCCCGAGAAGAGGTAGGACAGCGACGGATGGCGCTGCCAATGCAGGATCAGGCTGGCCAGCAGATCGGGGCGGCGCAGGAACGGGCTGTCGGGGGGTGTTACGCCGCCGACGACGACATGGTTGCCGCCGCCCGTGCCGGTGTGCTTGCCGTCGATCATGAATTTATCCGCGCCAAGCCGCAACTGGCGGGCCTCTTCATAGACCGTCTCGGTGGTCAACACACATTCGTCCCAACTGTGCGCGGGATGGATATTGACCTCGATCACACCCGGATCGGGGGCGACGCGGATCACGTTCAGACGCGGATCATTGGGCGGGCCATAGCCTTCGATATGCACCGGCAGGCCCAGCGCCTTGGCCGCAGACTCGGCGGCGGCCACCAGTTCCAGATAATCCTCGACCTCCTCGACCGGCGGCATGAAAATGCACAGGCGGCCATCGCGCGGCTCGACCGAAATGGCCGTGCGCACCACGCCCGCAAGGTCAGAGATCACCTGCTCGTTGCGATCCTGCACGGCCTCGGCGGCGGTAAAGCTGGCCCGCGCCTGCGCCAAATCGGCGACTTCGGGCGCAAGATCGGGCAGCGCGCCCAACTCGCGCATCGGGTCCGAGGGGCTGATGTTGGGATAATCCGACGCCTTGACATGCGGCAGTGAGCCCAAGGGCAGGCGATATCCCACAGGGCTGTCCCCCGGCACAAGGTAAAGGTAGCCGCGCCGCAGTTTCCACTTTTCCGACACCCAGGTCTTGGCCGCCCGTGACTGCCAGCGCTGCACGGGCAGCACATAGCCCGAAGGCTCGGTCAAACCGCGCGCGAACACCCGCGCCATGCGGTTGCGCTCCTCGGGGTCTTTCAGCTTGCTGTCTTCGGGCGTCACGTTTTCGGGCAGATTGCCCTCTTTGACGATCCATTCCGTCGGGTCCTCAAAGGCGGGCGTCACATTCTCATCGGGCAGACCCAGCGTCTTGGCGATGCCCTGCAACAGCGCCTCGGCCTGTGCCTTCGTCGCACCCTCGGCCACCTCAGAGGCAATAAGATCGGGGTTGCGCCAGATCGGCTTGCCGTCACGACGCCAATACAGCGAAAACGTCCAGCGCGGCAGGGTTTCACCCGGATACCACTTGCCTTGGCCATAATGCAAAAACCCACCCGGCGCGAATTTGGCCTGCAGACGACGGATCAGCGCATCGGCAAACACGCGCTTGGTGGGGCCCACGGCACCGGTGTTCCATTCCTCGGCCTCGAAATCGTCGATCGACACGAACGTCGGCTCGCCGCCCATGGTCAGCCGCACATCGCCTGCGGCAAGCTCGGCATCGACCTTTTTGCCCAGCGCGTTCAGCTCATCCCAAGCGGCATCCGAAAACGGCTTGGTGATGCGCGGATGCTCCGCAGTGCGGGTCACCTTCATGTCAAAATCAAAGGTCGTCTCGGCATAAGACGCCATGCCCGAGATTGGGGCTGCGTTGGAATAATGCGGCGTGGCCGACAGCGGGATATGGCTTTCGCCAGTCAGCAGCCCCGATGTCGGGTCTAGCCCAATCCAGCCCGCGCCCGGCAGATAAACCTCGCACCAAGCGTGCAGATCGGTGAAATCATGCGTGGCCCCGGCCGGCCCGTCCACCGCGGTGAGATCGGGTTTCAGCTGGATCAGATAGCCCGAGACAAAGCGCGCGGCAAAGCCCAGATGGCGCAGCGCATTGACCAACAGCCAAGAGGTGTCGCGGCAAGAGCCTTTGGCCAGACCCAGCGTTTCTTCGGGCGTATAAACCCCCGCTTCCATGCGGATCACATAGCCGATTTCCGAGGCCAGTTGCGCGTTCAGCCCGACGATGAAATCCACCGTCCGTTTGGGGTCGCGTGGAATCGCGTCCAGCCAGCGCTGCAACAACGGGCCGGCCGGATCGCATTTGCGATAGATCGTCAAATCGTCGATCAGCTCGGCGGGATAGGCGAACGGCCATTCCTCGGCGCTGGCTTCGACAAAGAAATCAAACGGGTTGTAGACGGTCATATCCGCCGTCAGATCAACCTCGATCTTCAGCTCTGTCACCGGGTCTGGAAACACATAGCGCGCCAGCCAATTGCCATAGGGGTCTTGCTGATAATTCACAAAGTGATTTGCGGGCGAAACCTTGAGCGAATGCGACACGACCCGCGTGCGACTGTGTGGCGCAGGGCGCAGGCGGATAACCTGCGGACCCAGCGTGACAGGCCGGTCATATTTGTAATGCGTCAGGTGATAGATCGATGCAAGAATGGACATTTGGTGCGTCTCTTTCTGGGCTTTGGACCAATCTGTCCCACGGATAGAGGGGGGGCTCTACTGATTTGTTTGGCTTTCGCCGCGATCACCGCCAGTTTGATGCCATATCAGGCAAACTGCCAAATTAACAGGCAGATTCACCGCAAACCCCAAGAAACCAAAGCAAGGACAGGCGTCTAAACCGATTGCTCGGTCCGAAAAAGTTCGCGACACGTCATTAAATTGCGATCTCTTTGACATACGTCAGTGATCAAGACGCGCAATGGTTGGTAACATCTGCACAGAAATCGAGAGGACGATCCGCCCATCTCAGCCCCATAGCAGCCGTTTGAGTGCCTTACAAAGATGTAAGGATGCCGCAAGACCACTGTCGGGCCTACACAGGATAATTCCGGAATGTTGCCCCTATCACGCCCCCATTGCACCGAAATAGATCACATTTGCGCGACGGAAATTGGCCGCTTCGGCGTTTACGATTTGAAGCGCTGTCGTGCGCAGATGCTTTCAGTGATCCAGAAAAGATCGGCCAGATCATGAACGATATGCCACCCAGCCCCCTCAAACGCGGCAGCGGATTTGCCGCCCTGTTCGTTTCGGATATGCACCTGGGCGCGCGCTCGTGTCGTGCCGAAACGCTGCTGAGCTTCTTGCAGGCCCATCACGCGGATAAGATCTATCTGGTCGGAGATATCTTTGACACCTTTCACGGTATGGGGTCAAACTTCACGCCGACCCAACATGCGGTGGTGCAGCTGCTGTTGGCGCGCGCCCAAAGCGGGGTCGAGATCATCTATACCCCCGGCAACCATGACGCGTTCTTTCGCAAGTATCTGTCGATGCAGTTTGGCAGCATCCGGGTGCTGGATCAGGTGATGCACGAGGCCGCCGATGGCAAGGTCTATCTGGTCACCCACGGCGACAGCGTCGACAGGCTGGCAAGCCGGTTTCCGTTGCTGACACGCGCGGCGGCCAAGGCCGAGAACACCTTTCGCGGTCTGGGCAATCTGGCGCAGCGCGGGCTGCAGCGGTTTGATCTGCCCATCACGCAGCAGGTTGACCGCGTTGTAGCCCGTATTAACGACCGGATCCGGCGGCAGGACGATTTTCAGTCCCGCCTGATCGCACTGGCCCGTCAACAGGGCGCCGATGGCATCATCTGCGGTCATTTCCATCAACCCGCCCTGACGGTGCAGGACGGCGTGATCTACGCCAATTGCGGTGACTGGGTCGAGAATGCCACCGCACTTGCCGAACGCCACTCGGGCGAGCTGATGCAGCTGGATTGGTCACATGCCACCGCGCCGGCTCTTGCACAACGCGCCCCCGCACCCTCTCACCTTGTTGCAGGTTCCTGACATGTTACATCTCATTCCGATCCTGTCTGCACTGCTGGCGATGGCCTTCGCGCTGCAACTTGCCACAGTGGGGCTGGCTTACCTGAAGCAATCGCGCAGGCCCAAAGGCGGGGTCACCCCGCTGCCCAAGGTTTCTGTGTTGCGCCCGGTGTGCGGGCTGGAAAACAACCTGCAAGAGACGCTGGCCACCACCTTTGCCGCCGATTACCCCGATTTCGAGATCCTGTTCTGTGTGGAAAGCCCCGATGATCCCGCCATCCCGGTGGTGCGCCGCCTGATCAAGGCGCATCCGGGCACGTCGGCGCAGCTGCTGATCGGCAAAGACGCCGTCTCGGGCAACCCCAAACTGAACAATCTGGTCAAGGGCTGGGCCGCTGCGCAGGCCGATTGGATCTTGATGGCAGACAGCAACGTGCTGTTGCCGCCCGATTACATCCAAAGGCTGCTTGCCGAATGGCGCAGCGACACGGGGCTGGTCTCCTCTCCGCCCGCCGGGATCCGGCCGGTCGGCTTTGCGGCGCGGCTGGAATGCGCCTTTCTGAACACCTTTCAAGGGCGCTGGCAGCTGGCTTCGGCACAGCTTTCGAATGCCTTTGCGCAGGGCAAGATCCTGTTCTGGCACCGCGATCTGGTCGACCGCGCGGGCGGGCTGGCGGTGCTGGGTCAGGAAATGGCCGAGGATGTCGCCTCGACCAAGCTGGTGCGTGCGGCAGGTTTGAAAGTGCGCCTGACCCAGCATTTGTTTCCCCAGCCAGTGGGCCGACGCAGCCTGCGCGCGGTCTGGGATCGTCAATTGCGCTGGGCCAAGGTGCGGCGTCTGGGCTTTTTGCCACTGTTTGCCGCCGAAATCCTTACCGGTGGCGCGCTGCCGCTGCTGACGGCCGCGGCTCTTGGGGCCTTCGGCATACTCTCTGCAACCGAATTCTTTGCAATTGCGGCACTCTGGTATGCCGCCGAAATGCTGCTGGCCAAGGCCTCGGGCTGGCCCGCTTCGGCAGCCGATGCGCTTGCCCTGATTTGCCGCGACGCGATGATGCCAGCACTTTGGCTTGCGGCATGGTTCGGAAATGGGTTTGAATGGCGCGGCAACGTCATGGTTGCCGACGAGCCCTCAGCCCAAGAGTTCCACCTTGCCAAGCCATGAAACAGCGATTGCCCTGATCCAAAACTATGGCTTGTTGATGCTGCTGCTGTTTTCGGTTCTGGAAGGCCCGATCGTCACAGTGATCGCGGCCTATCTGGCGCATCAGGGCTTTATGAATATCTGGGCGGTTTACGCGGTCTGCATTGCAGGCGATCTGATCGGCGACAGCCTGTTTTACGCCGTCGGACGCTATGGCGCGCGCCGTCTGCCGCCTCGGGTCAGCCGCTGGCTTGGCCTTACCGAGGCGCGCAGCCTTGCGTTGAACGAACACTTCAGTGCCAAGGGCGGGCGGACGCTGTTGTTTGGCAAATGGACGCATTCGGCGGGGATGCCGATCCTTGTGGCCTCGGGGCTCGCGCGAATGGATTTTCTGCGCTATCTATGGTTCAACCTGCTGGGAACGCTGCCAAAAACCGCGCTGTTTGTGGCAGTCGGGTATTTTCTGGGCGCGGCCTACAGCTCGATCGACACCTACATCTATCGCGCCTCGCTGGTGTTGCTGGTATTGGCTGTGGTGATCGCACTTGTGTATCTGCGCTGGCAACGGAAACGGGTATGACGGTCAGTTGCATCATTCCTGCCTACAACGAAGCAGCGCGGATCGCCGCCGTGCTTGCGCCGGTGTTGGGGCATCCGCTGATCGACGAGGTGATCGTGGTCGATGACGGCTCTGCCGATGCAACCTCTGCCATTGTCGCGGGCTTTGCGGGGGTGCGGCTGATCACCCTGCCACAGAACCAAGGCAAGACCGCAGCACTGGCAACCGCCATCGCACAGGCTAAGGGACCGCTTTTGCTGCTGGTGGACGCCGATCTGATCGGTCTGTCGCGCGAGGATCTGACCGCGCTGATCCAGCCCGTGCTGCGGGGGCAGGCCGATCTGTCGATCAGCCTCAGACGCAATGCGCCAAGGCTCTGGCATTGGATCGGGCTGGATTACATCTCGGGCGAGCGGGTGCTGAAAAAGGCCCTGATCGCTCCGCATCTGCAGGCGCTGGCCAAGCTGCCGAAATTCGGCTTTGAAGTGTTCCTGAACCGCCTGAGCATCTCAGCTGCGCAACGCATCGCGGTGGTCGACTGGCCCGAAGTCATCAGCCCGATCAAAGCGGTGAAATATGGCTGGTGGCAAGGCCTGCGCGGCGACATCGGCATGATCCGTGACATGATGCGCGCCGTGCCTCTGCCGGGGCTGGTCCGCCAGATCGTGGCGATGCGACGACTTAGGGTGTAACACTTTACTTGCCGGGAAAAAGCCAGATACTCGCTTCGGACCGGCCCCGCCCCCCCCGTGTCACCCTTCGCCCAGAAGGCCGACCCCAGCGAAAGATTTTTACATGCGCGCGCTGCTTTTGACCCTGCCCTTCGCCCTGTCCTCCAGCCTTGCCATGGCCCAAACGGCAACGACCGAAGGCGCGGCAAAGCTCACCGGCGTGCTGCAAACCTATCTCGGCGCCACCCCCGGCGTGGTCACCGTCACGCCCGCTGGCGGCCTTTACGCGGTCAAACTTGACCCAATGCCCCTGATCGCCGCGGCGGGCTCTGAGGCAGAGGTCAGGATCACACCGCTGGAATTCACCCTCGCGCAGAACGGTGATGGCACGTGGGCGATGACACAAGACCAACAGTTCGACGCTCGGCTAAGTATCAAAGGCGAGGCCGAGATCGCTCTCAGCATCGCCAGCCTGTCTGACACGGGCATCTTTGACGAGGCGCTGGGCGCGTTTCGCACCTCGTCCACACAGCTGCGCGATCTCAAGATGTCCCAAACCAACTTCGACCCGAAGATGGGTGACAATCACTTCGAGTATTCCATCGCCAGCCTGCGCTATGAAACCTCGGGCAAGCCTGCGTCGCCGGCGGGCACCGATCTGACCAGCACCTTCGCGTTGGAAGGCATCTCCGAAACCATCACGGTGCCGGGCCTGCCGGTGCCTCTCAAACTCTCGGCGCCCAGTGGGACGGGTGAAGCCAAGATCGACGCCCTGCGCCCCGATGCCATCTACAAGCTGATCGCCTTTCTGGTCGCCAACCCCGACGCTGCGGCCATCGCGGCCCAGCAACAGACCCTCAAGAGCCTTGTGGAAGACGGCATGCCGTTCTTTGACCATCTGTCCAGCACCAGCAGCCAGTCCCAGCTTGCCCTGCAATCACCGCTTGGCGTGTTTGGTGCGGATACGATGGCAATCACGGCCGAGGCAAACGGCCTTGTAGACTCCGGACTTTTGCGCGAGACAATCTCGGTTTCGGGCCTGAAACTGCCAGCAGGGCTTGTGCCGGACTGGGCGCAAGACCTGACGCCCGACAGCCTGACGCTGGAATTTGGGCTTGCCCGCTTTAACCCGGCCGAAGGGGTGCGCGCGCTGTTGCAAGAGATTGATCTTGCCGACCCGCAGCACGAGCCTGACATGGTGACCATCAGCGAGGCCTTTCTGCCCGATGGCGAGATGGAGTTCCGGCTTGGCAGCAGCAAACTCTCCTCGGCGTTGGCCTCAGTGACCGCCGAAGGCCGCCTTGGCTTTGGCCCCGACATCATGCCAGAGGGCAAAGCACGGGTGACCATGACCGGCATGACCGCCACGCGGCAGGCACTGACCAAGGCACCGCCTGACATCGGCATGCAGCTTGCCCCTGCTCTGGGACTTGCGCAGGGCATGGCCAAGGCTGGCGAGAACGGCGCGATGATTTGGGAGATCGAGCTTGCGCGCGATGGGCGGGTTCTGGTTAATGGCGTCGATATGCAGTCAATCGGGACCAAATAATGCCCTATACGATCACGCAGGAAAGCCCGCTTGGCGCTGACCTTGCGCTCTTGATGGCGCGCCACACCGCCGACATGCATGCCGACACCCCACCCGAAAGCATTCACATGATGGACGCAAGCCAGCTTGCTGTGCCAGAGGTCAGCTTTTTCGTTCTGCGCGAGGCGGGCACCCCGCTCGCCATGGGCGCGATCAAGCGGATCAGCGCGGATCATGGCGAGATTAAATCCATGCATGTGCTGACCGAGGCGCGCGGCAAGGGCCTGTCCAAGGCGATGCTCGAGCATCTGCTGGCCTCTGCCCGCGCTCAAGGGCTGGCGCGATTGTCGCTGGAAACCGGCGTGCAACCCACGTTCACCGCCGCGCGTGCCCTATATGCCAAGGCAGGCTTCGCCCTCTGCCCGCCTTTCGAGGGTTATCACGAGGACCCCAACTCGATTTTCATGACGTGCGCGCTGCACTAGGCACCCACCTTGGCGGCGTGATCTCGTCAGGATCAAAGCGTTGCAACGGCTTATCTTTTCTACCGCTCGGTCTTGGGCCCATATCGGCATTGACAGGGCCCAAAGAATTGATTGATACAGCCCCCCTAAGTGCGGGCCGTTAGCTCAGCTGGATTAGAGCAGGGAACTTCTAATTCTCAGGTCGGGGGTTCGAGTCCTCCACGGCTCGCCACCCCACCGATACGCTTTGTGCGAATACTGTGTCGTGATCATGTGATCCGAGCGCTTGGTTCAAGTTTGCGCAATCCCCTATCAATCAAACCATAAAACATCCGTGAGGGCACGATAGGTTTCCGGAGGTCACTTGGGACCGCGAAGTGATCGATAGTCACAAAAGCGGCCAACACAGCTTTGCCCTGCGCCCCTTTGTTCGGGTGCCGCGTTCGGTCAGCGCTGATGGCGCAAAATGGCGCGACACTCTGGCGGTGCCTCGGGCAAATGGCATGGACTGGGGCGGCGAAACCGAGGCGCGTGATCCGGGCGGGCGCACTTTGTGTGAGAGGATGCGGCGCGCAGCGGCGCCCATCAAGCGCAACCAGATGGCCGAGAAGGTGTTGCAAATAAACGCGCAAAAGGCACCTTTCCTGCCTCAAATACGCCGATCAATTTTCAGATCGTTTCGACGGACACAGCCGGCGATACCGTCGTGGTAGCCCAGGGCCGCGCGGGCGCGTCCTTGGGAAGCGGGGCGATGCGCCCCTCAAGGGGAATTGGCGGGATATGTTCGACTTGCTTGGCGCAACCTACAGCAACAGGCCTGTCACCTCACCAAAGACCAGCGACAACGTTGCGGCCTTTTTTTTCCGGATCGAATGTTCAAGAAGGGACGGCGAGCGCTGTTTGCGGCCCGACCGTCTGTAGCCCCAAGCGCAATATGGGGCGCTGGGGCGAGGTTGAGTTTCCCGTTACCCGTCGGACGCCGCCCCCCGCGCCGGCCGGCCCCCTGCACACGCCCATTCAAACTGCGCATCTGTTTCGACCGCGCAGGGCCGCACGGCGCGCAAGCGCATCAGCGCAGCCGCAGGGTCTTCGCCTGTTTCGATCATCAGCCGCAACAGCGCGGTGCCAGAGCGGCCACACCCCCCCATGCAATGGGCCAGCACCCTGTTGCCGCGGTCAATTTCGGCATGGGCTGCGGCAGAAACCTCAGGCCAGCCTGCGGTCGGAATTCCGTAATCGGGCACCGGAAAATGCAGCCAGCGAATACCCAGACGCGCCAGATCGGCGGGCAGATCGGGCGCCACGCGGTCCAGCTCTGCGGCTGTGGTCAAGGTCAGCACCAGCGAAGGCCCCCAGTGACGCAGCGCCTCGAGGTCGACCTGATAAAACCCCGCACGTCCCGGCATCGGACAAATGCCCAATGTCCCGCGCCCCAGTGCCAGCTGTGCTATTGCAAGCCGCATGCCCGCCTCCTAGGTTTACCTTCACGGCCGCACGCCCTAGTCTGGCGCAACCGAATCCCGAAGGCGATGATGACCGAAACCTCCGAGCAAACCTATCAGGTTCTGGCGCGCAAATACCGCCCCGCGACTTTTGCCGATCTTGTCGGGCAAGAGGCGATGGTGCGCACGCTGAAAAACGCCTTTGCCGCCGACCGGATCGCCCATGCCTTCATGATGACGGGCATTCGTGGCACAGGCAAAACCACCACAGCGCGGATCATCGCCAAAGGTCTGAACTGCACAGGCCCCGATGGCAAAGGCGGCCCAACAACCGAGCCTTGCGGCGTTTGTGAGCCCTGCATCGCCATTGCCGAAGGCCGGCACGTCGACGTGATGGAGATGGATGCGGCCAGCCGGACCGGCGTCAATGATATGCGAGAAGTGATTGATTCTGTTCACTATCGCGCGGCTTCAGCCCGCTATAAGATCTATATCATCGACGAAGTGCACATGCTGTCGAACGCGGCCTTCAACGCGCTGCTAAAGACGCTGGAAGAGCCGCCCGCGCATGTGAAATTCATCTTTGCCACCACCGAAATTCGCAAGGTGCCGGTCACGGTGCTGTCGCGCTGCCAGCGGTTTGATCTTAAACGCATCGAGCCAGAGGTGCAGATTGCCCTGCTGCGTAAGATCGCCACGGCCGAAGGCGCGCAAATATCTGACGGGGCGCTGGCGCTGATCACACGGGCGGCCGAAGGCTCGGCCCGCGACGCGACGAGCCTGCTGGATCAGGCGATTTCCAACGGCGCGGGCGAAACCACGGCCGATCAGGTGCGCGCCATGCTGGGCCTTGCCGACCGGGGCCGCGTGCTCGATCTGTTTGACCTGATCATGAAGGGCAATGCGGCGGGTGCTTTGGCCGAGCTTTCGGGCCAATATGCCGATGGCGCCGACCCGATGGCGGTGCTGCGCGATCTGGCGGATATCACCCACTGGATCTCGGTCATCAAGATCACTCCCGCCGCCGCCGAAGACCCGACCACGCCGCAAGAGGAACGCGAGCGCGGGCTGGCGATGGCGCAGCTTTTGCCGATGCGGGTGCTGAGCCGGATGTGGCAAATGCTGCTCAAGGCGCTGGAAGAGGTCTCGCTTGCCCCCAACGCAATGATGGCAGCCGAGATGGCGGTGATCCGCCTGACCCATGTGGCCGACCTGCCCGACCCTGAAACCTTGGTGAAAAAGCTGATGTCAGAACCCCGCCCCACAGGCGGTGCGCCAGCCGGTGGCAGTGGCGTAGGCATGGGAAATGGCGCAGCAATGACGATGGCGCCAGCCGCGCCGATGCGGGGTCCGACGATGCAAGGGGGGCCGGCCGTCGCGCTCGCCGAAAACCAGCTTGTGGTTTATTCCAGCTTTGAACAGGTCGTTGATCTGATCCGCGAAAAGCGCGACATGCGCCTGCTGATGGAGGTTGAGACCGGCCTCAAACTTGCAAAATACACGCCGGGCCGCATCGAATTCGAACCGGCGCCCAATGCCGCCCCTGACCTTGCTGCACGGCTCTCGCAGCGCCTGCAAGGCTGGACGGGCGCGCGCTGGGGTGTGTCAATTGTCTCGACCGGCGGGGCCGCGACGATTGCCGAAGTACGTGACCGCGCCGAAAATGCCGCGCGCGCCGAGGCGATGGCAAACCCGCTGGTGCAGGCTGTGATGGCCGCCTTTCCGGGCGCCAAGATCAGCGAAATTCGCACAGCCGAGGCGATGGCCGCCAGCGCCGCCGCCGAGGCCTTGCCAGAGGTTGAAGACGAATGGGATCCCTTTGAGGACGACTAAGAGGTTGATATGCTAAAAGGTTTGGGTGGACTTGGCGATATGGCCAAGATGATGAAAGCCGCGCAAGAGATGCAGGGCAAGATGGCCGAACTGCAAGAAGAACTTGCGCGCACCGTGGTGGTGGGTGAAGCCGGCGCGGGTCTGGTCAAGGCACGTTGCACCGCCAAAGGCGAGGTGACAGGGCTCGACATTGACGCCTCGATTCTGGTCGCCTCGGAAAAAGAAGTGGTCGAGGATCTGATCCTTGCTGCGATCCACGACGCGCAGGCCAAAGCGGCCGCGCGCGGGGCGAGCGAGATGCAAAAGATGGCTGAAAGCATGGGGCTGCCGGCCGATATGAAGCTGCCGTTCTAAATGGCCGACACGCGCGACATCGAAACGCTGATCGAGTTGATGGCGCGCCTGCCAGGGCTTGGCCCGCGCTCTGCCCGGCGCGCGGTCCTGGCGCTGTTGAAAAAGCGCGACGCCCTGATGGCACCGCTTGCGCAGGCGATGGCGGGGGTGGCGCTGACGGCCAAAGACTGCGCGATTTGCGGCAATATCGGCACTGCCGAGCTCTGCCCGATCTGCGCCGACCCCGCGCGGGCCACCAGCGAGATTTGCGTGGTCGAGGATGTGGCCGATCTTTGGGCGATGGAGCGCGGGGGAGTCTTCAAGGGGCGCTACCATGTGCTGGGCGGCACGCTTTCGGCGCTGGATGCGATGGGGCCGGACGAGCTTGGCATTCCCCGGCTGGCACGGCGCGTTGCCGATGATGCGATCGGCGAAGTTATCCTCGCGCTCAATGCCACCGTCGATGGCCAAACCACCGCGCATTACATCGCCGATGTGCTTGCCGACAGCGGCGCGCAGATCACCTCGCTGGCGCAGGGCGTGCCGATCGGGGGCGAGTTGAATTATCTGGATGACGGCACCATCGGCGCCGCTCTGCGTGCGCGCAAACGGTTCTGAAACACCACAGCCTTACCGCCGTTTCGCCCCAATGCAGCCCTAATTCAGCATGAGACTGGTCTCATCGGAAATGGAGATGGTCATGGCGATTGTTGCGATTTTGTTGGGTGGTGTAGCTGGGTTCTTCTCGGCTTTGGTAGGTCTGATTGCGATGAACCTGACATGGTTTGCAGCCCTTGGCCTTTGGTCTGGCGTCGGCATTGGCGTCGCGGCTTTGGTGATGACGATGGCGCTGATGCCCAAAGTCGCACCGGCGGCCCCCCGCCAAACCCACAGCGTCTAAGGTAATTTCTTCTTGATCTGTGCGTTTTAACCCCCATATTTGGAGGGCGACGTTAACGACCTCGATCCCTGTCTCCGATTTCGGCCACAGCATTCGACCAAGCTGACTGCGCCGGGCCGCCGCAATCTCGCGGGCGGCACTACGAGAGGAGACTTCACGATGGCAAAAGGCACCGTGAAATGGTTTAATGAAACCAAAGGCTTCGGCTTTATCGCCCCAGAGGGCGGCACCAAGGATGTATTTGTACATATCACCGCGCTGGAACGTGCGGGCCTGCGTTCTTTGAAGGATGGCCAAGCCGTCACCTTCGATATCGAGGCAGGCCGTGACGGGCGCGAGTCGGCGACCAATCTGGCCTTGGCCTGAACTGGCAGCGGCCTGAACTGGCAGCGGCCTCAGCGTTTCTCGACCTTGAAACAAGCGAAAGGGCAGCCGCAAGGGTGCCCTTTTAGCTGAACTGAATCATAAAGCGGTCGCGCAGGGCGTGTTCAAAGCCAACCCGCACCGACAGGCTGGAGGCAGCCGCGCGCAGCACAACCGGTTTGCCACGCTCTTGAGGGAATTCCTGTTGTTCGCATTCACCAGACACCAGAATGACCGGCACCCTCAGGCTGATATCGCCCAACAAGCTATGTGCCCGCCGACCAGCAACCAGCCCGCCGATCGCGTCGCAATCAATCACGCAAAGACCATAGCCTGCCGGGTCTTCGATCACTGATTCCAATCCGGCAAACAGATCCTGCACCGCGTCAATCGCCCCGCCAAGCTGTGCCAGCCGTTCTGCCAATATCGAAGAGCGCGACGACGCGCCAATCAACATGACACGAATGCTCAGGCCGACCGGAGCTATTGAATGGTGTTCAAGGGAACGAAGAACCTGCATGATCGTCTCCATTACGCACGGATGATACCGTTTTCCTAAAGGTACAGGCGAGTTACGGCGGAATTGCGGGCAGTTTGAGGTCATAGCGATGCGATTGCGGCAAATGTTCGGCGTTGCCTCTGCCAGTTTTGCGCGCAAAGATGCGGCAGACATGGCAGGAGCCTGAGATCACTATGACAGGACCAGATTACCAAACCCTTATCGACTCCGTGACCTGGGCCTTCATCAAGGCGACCGAGGCCTGCTATCCCGCCGACACAGCCACGCAAGACATCGCAAGCCAGCGCCGTATCTATGACGCGATGTGCGCGGTGTTTCGTCGCCCCTATCCTGCGGGCGTGACCGCGACCGATCTGTTGATCGCTGGCGTGCCGTGCAGGCGCTATGCGGGTGGCACGCCCAGCGTGATCTATTTTCACGGCGGCAGCTTTCTTGTCGGCGGGTTGCACAGCCATGACGATGTCTGTGCCGAGATTTGTGCGGCGACCGGGCTTGCGGTGATCGCGGTAGAGTACCGCCTCTCGCCCGAGCACGGCCATCCTGCCGCCTTTGACGATGCCTGCGCGGTGGTGCGTGCGATCGCGGCGACAGGGCCGGTCGTGTTGGTCGGTGACAGCGCTGGCGGCAATCTTGCAGCGGCGGCCTCGGGCGCGCTGCGCGGTGACGTCGCCCCCTTGGGGCAAGTGTTGATCTATCCCGGCCTTGGCGGCAACCTCGATCAGGGCAGCTATATCACCCATGCCGAGGCGCCGATGCTGACGCGGGCGGACGTGGTGCATTTCGTAAATTCGCGCGGCCAGAATGGAAAATTTGCGCGCGATGCAACGTCTGCGCCCCTGACCGACACGGATTTCTCAGGCCTGCCGCCCACCTTTGCGGTGGCCGCCGAATGCGACCCGCTGGCCGACGATGCCGAGGCCTATGCACAGGCGATCCGTGCCGCAGGCGGGCGGGCAGAGGCGATCATCGCCAAGGGCATGGTCCACGGCGCCTTGCGCGCGCGGCATATGTCCCACCGCGCGGCCACGATGTTTTCACAGATTTGCGTAGCGATCACAGCCCTCGCGCAGGGCGACTGGCCATATGGAGAGCAACGATGAACAAGCACGCCAACCTGACCCACTGGGCCGAACGTGTCGATCTTGCCGCCGCCTTTCGGTGGACGGTCAAGCTGAACCTGCACGAAGCGGTGTCCAACCATTTCAGCCTTGCCGTCAATGACGACGGCTCGCGGTTTTTGATCAATCCAAACGGGCGGCACTTTGGCCGGATCACCGCTTCGTCATTGCTGGAATTGGATGCAAACGATCCCGAAACGATGAACCGCCCCGACGCACCCGACCCCACCGCTTGGGGGCTGCACGGCTCGATCCATCGCGCTCTGCCGCACGCGCGCTGCCTGATGCATGTGCATTCGATCCATGCCACGGTGCTGGCAAGCCTTGCCGACAGCCGCCTGCCCGCGATCGACCAGAACACCGCGATTTTTTACAACCGCCATGTCGTTGATGAACACTATGGCGGCATGGCCTTTGGTGACGAAGGCGCGCGCTGCGCCCAGATGCTGCGCGACCCCAAGATCACCACGATGGTGATGGGCAATCACGGCGTGCTGGTGATCGGACGGACTGTGGCAGAAACCTTCAACCGGCTGACCTATTTTGAACGCGCGGCCGAGACCTATATTCGCGCGCTGCAAACCGGCAAACCGCTGCGGGTTCTGCCCGACGAGATCGCCGAAAAGACCGCTCAGGAATGGGAGGACTACCCCGGCTATGCCGATGCGCATCTGCGCGAAATCAAGGCCTTGCTGGATGAAGAGGCCCCCGCCTACGCCAGCTGACGGCGGCGGGGCTTTAGAAAAACGGTGCCGCCTGCATCGAGGGCGGCACCGCGACCCCCATCCGCCGCAGGATCGAAGGCGCGAGCGCCAGTTGATCGAGGATCATATCCTGCGCAGGCATCTCGGCGGCGCCGAAGTAGTAAAAGGCAAAGTCCTGCTGCAGATCGCCCGTGCCACCATGGTGGCCGCGCGCGTCCTGACCGTGGTCGGCGGTCACGATCACCTCATATCCCGCCGCGCGCCAACGGTGGATAAAGGGCGCCAGCATCGCGTCCATCACATAGCAGGCGTGATCCATCTCTTCGCAGTCATGGTAAAACCGATGTCCCATGCTGTCCAAGGTGCAGGTGTGCAGCATCCCATAGTCGATACCCTTGACCTCGCACAGGCGGGTCAGCGTGGCAAAGAGATCAACATCCGAAGGCGTCATCTGGTTGATATTGCCATAGCCGGTCATGGTGTGAAACCGCCCGTGGGTGATCGGGCCGTCGGGTTCATCGTATTCGATATCGCGCACCAGATCGAAGGGGCTGCGGTTGAAAAGTTCAGACCAAAAGCTGTGCGCCACTGCGCCGGTTTTCTTGCCCGCACGCGCAAGTTCCGAAAACACATCCGGTTGCTCGAGCCGGTAGACGGCCTCGTTGCCCCAGACGCGGTGCTGTTGCGGCGGCACACCGGTATGAATCGAGGCATAGCACGAGGCCGAGGTCGAGGGCAGCGTTGCGCGCATCCGCCAGACCCGCGCCTCACCTTGGGCGACCCACCCTTCCAGGTTGCCGAACAGCCTGCGCCAGTTGCGATAAGGCACGCCATCGAGCAGGATCAAAAGCAGTTTTTGCATGGGAACCTCTGTGCCCGCCGGAGAAGTTGAAGCCTCCGGCGGGGATATTTGGGCCAGTATGAAAGCGTTAGTTGCCAGCGCTTTCCATCTTGCGGTTTTCCAGCACTTCTTCCAGCCAGCCAAGTTTCATCTCGGGCACGGATGAGAGCAGCAGGTCGGTGTAATCGTCGAACGGTGGGGTCAGCACATCGGTCTTGCCGCCGTAGCGCACCACCTCACCGCGATACATGACCGCGATCTTGTCGGCGATGGCCCGCACGGTGGCGAGATCATGGGTGATGAACAGGTAAGCCACGCCTTCGCGAGCCTGCAGGCTGAGGAGCAGCTTGAGGATGCCGTCGGCGACCAGCGGGTCGAGGGCCGAGGTCACCTCGTCGCAAATGATCAGCTTGGGCTTGGCGGCCAGGGCGCGGGCAATGCAGACGCGCTGCTTTTGCCCGCCTGAAAGCTCGGCCGGATAGCGGTCGGCAAAGCCAGAGCCCATCTCGATCTCATCCAGCAGTTCTTGCACGCGCTGGCGTTTCGCCTCGCCCTTGAGGTCAAAGTAGAATTCCAGCGGCCGCCCGATGATGGTGCCGACGGTCTGGCGCGGGTTCATTGCGGTGTCGGCCATCTGATAGATCATCTGCACTTCGCGCAGATCGTCCTTGCTGCGCTGGGCAAGCGCTGGCGACAGCGTGCGGCCGGCAAAGGTCAGCTTGCCTTTGGCGGCGGGCAAAAGTCCGGTAATCACCCGCGCCAGCGTCGATTTCCCCGATCCGCTTTCGCCCACCACAGCCAGCGTCTGGCCCGCTGGCAGATCAACAGTGATATTCTTGAGCACGTCGAAATTGGTGCCGCGATAGCGCGCGGTTACTCCGGCCACCGACAGCACCGGCGGGGCTTCGGCCTTTTCGTCATGATCAATCGAGCGGACCGAGACCAGCGCTTTGGTATAGTCTTCTTGCGGGTTGTTGATGATCTGGTCGGTAGTGCCGTATTCCACCTTTTTGCCACCCCGCAGCACAAGGATGTCGTCGGCCACCTGCGCCACCACGGCAAGGTCATGGGTGATGTAAAGTGCTGCCACCCCGGTATCGCGGATCGCGGTTTTGATCGCGACCAGCACGTCGATTTGCGTCGTCACATCCAGCGCGGTGGTCGGTTCGTCAAAGATCACCAGATCGGGTTTGGGGCAAAGCGCCATCGCGGTCATCGCGCGCTGCAACTGCCCGCCCGAGACCTGATGCGGATAGCGGCGGCCAAAGTTTTCAGGGTCGGGCAGGCCAAGCTTGCCAAACAGCTCTACCGCGCGCGCCTCGGCTTCAGTGCGCGACATCACGCCGTGCAACAGGCTGGTCTCGATCACCTGATCCATCAGGCGGATCGCGGGGTTAAAGGCGGCGGCGGCGGATTGTGCCACATAGGTCACCTCGCGCCCGCGCAGGGTGCGCAATTCGGCAGGCCCCGCCTCGCGGATCTCGCGCCCGTTCAGCAGGATATGGCCCCCCGTCAGCCGCACGCCGCCGCGGCCGTAGGACATCGCTGACAATCCGATGGTGGATTTGCCCGCCCCGGATTCGCCGATAAGCCCCAGCACGCGGCCTTGTTGCACTGAAACCGAGACGTTGTTGACCAAAACCACGTCACGCGGCTTTTCTCCGGGTGGGTAAGAGGTTGCCTCGATCCGCAAGCCTTTGATATCAAGCGTATTATGCACCACGACCTCCTTTCAGGCTGGTGGTGCGCGACAGCACCCAATCCGCCACCAGATTCACCGAGATCGCCAGTGCCGCAATCGCCATCGCAGGCGCCAAGGCCGCCGATTTGCCATAGATCAGCCCGGCAGAGTTTTCTTTCACCAGGCCGCCCCAATCGGCCAGCGGCGGTTGCACGCCAAGACCAAGGAACGACAGCGTTGAGATGAACAGCACCGCAAAGATGAACCGCAGACCCAGTTCCGCAATCAGCGGCGTCAGCGCGTTTGGCAGGATTTCCGAAAAAATCACCCAGCCCTGACCTTCGCCGCGCAGACGCGCCGCTTCGACGTAATCCATCACGGTGATATCGACCGCCACGGCGCGGCTCAGGCGGAACACCCGGGTCGAATCCAGCAATCCCATCACAATGATCAGCGTCGGAAGCGTCACATCCACCGCCGTCAGCACCACAAGCGCAAGGATCAGCGACGGGATGGCCATCACCAGATCGACAAAGCGCGACAGCGCCTGATCGACCCAACCGCCCGCCGTTGCCGCCAGAAAGCCCAGCACCGAGCCGGTGACAAAGCTCAGGATCGTGGCACAGGTGGCCACGAAAATCGTCACCTGCGCGCCATAGATCATCCGCGTCAGCAGATCGCGACCAATGGAATCGGTGCCCAGAAGATGCGCGGACGAGGCCGGATCCCAGACCCCGCCAACGATTTCGCCAATTTGATAGGGCGCCAGCCATTGCGCAAAAATCGCAACGGCGAAAAACGCCCCTGTCAACAGCAGCCCGATCAGGGCAGAAACCGGAAGTCTTCTCATTTCGGATGCCTCAGTCTTGGATTGGTCAGAATGGACACCACATCCGCCACGATATTCAGCCCGATATAAATCGCGGCAAAGATCATCCCGCAGGCCAGCACCACCGGCATATCGCGCTTGGTCACGCTATCGACCAGAAACTGCCCCATGCCGGAATAGGCGAAAACCACTTCGACCACGACCACGCCCACCACCAGATAGGCAAGGTTCAGCATCACCACATTGACCACAGGCGCAATCGCATTGGGAAACGCGTGGCGCCAGATCACCTTGATCGGCGAAAGGCCCTTAAGCTCGGCCGTCTCGATATAGGCGGACTCCATCACATTCAGAATGGCCGCCCGCGTCATGCGCATCATATGCGCAAGCACCACCATCACCAGCACGATCACCGGCAGGGCAATGGCTTGCAGCCGTTCCAAGAACCCCATGCTGGAAAACACCAGCGAGGTCGGCAGAAAAATATGCCAGCGCACCGCCAGAAAATACATCACAATATAACCGGCCACAAACTCGGGCAGTGAAATCGTCGCCAGTGTGACGCCGGAAATCAGCTTGTCGGGCCAGCGACCATTATAGCGCGCGGCAATCAGCCCCAACGTAATCGCCAAAGGCACCGCAATCACCGCAGAACAGCTGGCAAGGAACAACGTGTTGCCCAGTCTTTGCCCGACCGATTTGGCAATATCCTGACCGTTGGCCAAAGACACCCCCAGATCACCGGTCAGAAATCCGCCAAGCCAGTGCAAATAGCGCCAGACGATTGGCTCATTCAGCCCCAGCTTTTCGCGCAGATTGGCAAGCGCCTCTGGCGTGGCCGATTGGCCGAGCATTGCTTGTGCGGTATCGCCCGGCAGGGCTGCCACGCCGAAAAAGATCAGCGCCGACACGGCAAGCAGCAACAGCAGACCCAGCGCGATGCGCTGGGTCACGAGTTTCACAACCGGGTGCATGCCGGCCTCAGGCGTTCAGCCAGCACTTGGCAAGTGCGCGGCCATTCATCATCTCGCCGTTCGGATCTGCGAACCAGCCGCCAACTTCGTCACGCTTGGCGGCAACGAAATCGTTGAACATCGGGCAAATCAGACCGCCGGTGTCGCGCAAGATATTGGCAAGCTCGGAGTACATCGCCTTGCGCTTGGTCTGATCCAGTTCGGCGCGGGCTGCAATCAGCACCTCGTCAAAATGGGGGTCTTTGAACTTGGTGTCGTTCCAGTCTGCGGTCGACAGGTACGCCGTCGAATACATCTGGTCCTGCACCGGACGCCCGCCCCAATAGGACGCACAGAAGGGGGCCACGTTCCAGACGTTCGACCAATAGCCATCATCGGGCTCGCGCTTGATTTCCAACGGGATACCGGCTGCATTGGCCGACTGCTGGAACAGCTGCGCCGCCTCGATCGCACCCGGGAAGGCCCCATTTGCGACCTGCAGCACGATGGGCGAGCCATCATGGCCCGATTTCTTATAGTATTCAGCCGCCTTGACGGGATCATATTCGCGCTGCGGGATGGTGTCGTCAAACAGCGGATAGGCCGCGTTGATCGGGAAGTCATTGCCGACCGAACCCAGACCACCAAGGATTTTCTCGACCATTTCCTTGCGGTTGATCGCCAGCTTCAACGACATGCGCAGGTCGTTGTTGTCAAACGGTGCCTTGTCGCAGTGCATGATAAAGACATAGTGCCCGCGACCCGCCACCGACTCGATCGACATCCCCGGCGCGCCTTTCAGCAGGTCGATGATTTTCGGGTCGATCTTGTTGATCATATGCACCTGACCCGCCTGCAAAGCGGCGGTGCGCGCGGTGTTGTCGTTGATGACGATGATCTCGACCTGATCCGCATGGCCAAGGTCTTTGTCCCAGTGGTCTGCGAACTTCTCGAAGGTGTGGCGCACACCCGGCTCATTCACGACAACCTTATAGGGGCCGGCTCCGATGCCTGCGTCAGGCGCATCGACGCCGCCACCGGGCTGGATGATCAGGTGGTAGTCCGCCATCAGGAACGGCAAGTCGGCGTTGCCCGCAGCCAGTTTGAGCGTGACGGTGTCACCCTCGGCGGTCATTTCGGCAATACCCTTGACGATGCCCAGAGCGCCCGATTGCGATTTCTCGTCGGTGTGCCGCTTCAGCGTCGCGATCACGTCGTCAGGGGTCACATCAGCGCCATTGTGGAACTTGACGCCCGCGCGGATCTTGAACTTCCACTCGGTCGCATCAGCGTTCGAGGACACTTCTTCGGCAAGACGGTGAACGATTTCACCCTTCTCGTTCACATCGACCAGAGTGTCACCCCAGAGCAGGTTGACCATGAACGGCACTTCTGATGCGGCCAGAGCCGGATCGAGCGAGTTGGTGCTTTCTCCGCCTGACATGCCAGCGCGCAGCAGACCGCCCTTCTTGGGTTCCTCGGCCTTGGCTGCGGTGGTCAAGAGTGTCCCCGCCATTGCTGCCGAAACGCCCAATGCGCTTGCGCGGCCGATAAATTCGCGGCGGCTGATCAGCCCCTTGGCCGCAGATTTCAACAGATGGTTCAGTTCAACAGACATCGCATTCTCCCTGATTGGCTTGTCGCCACTTGAATTGTTTTTGACACGTTGAACTCGTGCCCTTGTTATTGATTTGACAATCAATAACCCGCCAACTTTCCATAAGGCAAGGATTCTTGCCACATGTTCTATCACAGTCAGATGAAACGCCGCGCGACTTCTTCGTCAAACTCGCGTTCGAAAATCACCGCAGCGCCCTCGTAAGCCGTCAGTCGCGCCCGCAAACGCAAATGGGTCACGGTGGCAGTCATCTCTGCCCAGGCTATTGTTTTTACAGACCAATCCCCGCGCGACAACCTCTGTTCCCAGATGTGCTCCGCTCGGGCGGACAAAGGGTCGTCAGGGCGGATTTCCCAGATCTCTTGCATCGTCTCCCCGGTGCAAAGCCCATGATCCAGATTTTCCACGTCGCCCAAATCGTCTTTCACGATCAAAGACTGCGTCCCGGCGATCAGATCCTGCTCGATGCAACGCGAGCTTTTTCCCGCCCGCAGCTGCCTGTGGTTCCAGGGCCGCGCGCCCTCGGGGGCAGGCGGTTGCCATTCGGCGTCGCTGCCCAGATGCACCGGCAGCTTGAGTGATCCCGCCGTAACCGTCAGCCGCCCCGCCTCGGGCGAGGGCCACAGGAACGGCCAATAGCTGTTGGACAGCGCCAGCCGCAGCCGATGCCCCGCCGCCAGTCGATAGGCCATCTGATCCAGAGCAAAGCCGATGTCGACGGCAACCCCAGGCTGCATCACCTCGGGCGCCTCCAGGCTGGTGCGGTGGCACAGGTTCAGCATCCCATGCGCGATGCGCACCGAGCTTCCGTCCGGTGCCACGTCACACAACCGCGCCACCACAAAGCCCAAGCGCGTGTCGCTGGCCACGCGCAATTGCAACCGCGCGGCCCCCAGCAGGTCAAGCGGTTCAGCCAGAACCTCGCCGTCAAAGCACAGCGACAGCGCATCCTCGCCCGCCTGATCCCCCGGCATTTCTCCATTCAGCCCCATCGGAAAGAACTCGCCCGCCTGCATCCCCAGATGCTGCGGCGACGCGATCACGGCCTCAAAGTCCCCGGCGCCACCCTCTCTCGTCAAATATCCTTGGGCGCAGCTCTGATTGGCCCGCCGAATTGCTTGAGGCGCAGACCGCCCCCCCTCACCTGCCGCCAAGGTCCAGACCTCGGGTCGCACGCGCGGCGAGGGCCACGCCTGTTCAACCACCCAATGCCCCGCGCGATGCCGGACGCTTGCATCCGGCGGCGCAGAATGGAGCATATAGGCGCGGTAAGCCCCGTCCTGCTCTACCCCGTTCTCAATGCCCTTGAGCCAACGATCCCACCAGCGCACCGCCATTTGCAGGAACCCAATCGCCGGACCCGGCACCGCCGTATGGGGATATTGATGCACCCACGGGCCAACGATACCCTGCACGGGGGCGGGCACATTCTCGACCAGATGCGCCACGGTGTTCATATAGTTGTCGGCCCAACCGCCCCAGGACAGCACCGGCACCGTCATGCGCGCATAGTCTTCGCTGACCGAGCCGTGCTTCCAATAGTCGTTCTTTTCCTGCATCTCGGCCCAACGCGGCGCGAGCCAAGGCTCGGCAGCCAATCGCTCCAGCCAGATCTCGCGCCAATCGGCCCGCAAGGCCGGGTCCGGCGGGCGGCTGGAATACGACAGCATTACCGCGCCCCAGCCGAAATTCTCGCCCAACAGGCAGCCGCCTTTGTAGTGAATATCATCGGCAAAGCGGTCAGTGGTCGAACAGACCGAGATCACGGCCTTGAGCGCGGGCGGTTGCAAAAAGGCGGTTTGCAGGCAGTTAAAGCCGCCCCAGCTTTTGCCCATCATGCCCACCGCACCTGAACACCACGGCTGTGCGGCCAGCCATTCGATCACTTCGCAGGCGTCGGCCAGTTCCTGAATGGTGTATTCGTCGGCCATCAGCCCTTCAGAATCACCGTTGCCTCGCATATCGACACGCACGCAAGCATAGCCGTGGCCCGCGACATAGGGATGCATCATCTCATCGCGCGGCAAAGTCCCGTCGCGCTTGCGGTAAGGAATATATTCCAGCACAGCAGGCACCGGATTGCTGGCGGCATCTTTTGGCATCCAGACCCGCGCCGACAGACGGCATCCATCCGACATCACGATGCCCATGTCATCCTGCGCCACAACGGCACGGGAAAATTCACGACGCACCTGCATGCCCAACCTCCATTTTGCGCCATCAGACGCCAGCCCGCCCCGCCAACCCCGCTTATTCCCGCCCATCTGAAGCCAGAAAACGACATCGCGTCCGGCACGGCTTGCAATGCACCCCGCTTTTTGCAGAAATCGAAACGGGCCACTGGCTCTGTCTCGATGCCAGCCTGTAGCCCAAGCGCACCGCTCGCCTGCACCAGAGGCGCACCGGGATCGCTGGCCTGCCCGACCCGTCCATCCTGCCCGACGACAGTCCCAACGCCCGCACCCAGAATCTGCGCTTCACCCTCATCCGGTTCACCTCTTTCATTGCCATGCGCCGGCGCAGCCCGAAAATTCAGACCGGCGGCTTGTACAATGACTGACCGCAGCCAGATCAAGGTCCGCGACATCACCTCTCCCACCCATATCACCCGTGTCGACCACGCCAAATACCAGGCCATGCGCGCAGCCTTGCTTGAGGTCGTGCCCAGCGGTCCCCCAGCATGACCCCCGCGGTGCGACGATTGCCCACCGCGACTTCGCACGCTTGCCCGAGGGCGCCAAAGCCGGCTGGTGGCTGAAATGCCTGCACCTGAATCCGGAGGCGCGGGGCAGCCTCGCCCGCCGCCCCAAAACTCCGCTGCGCCTGCACCGCACCCGCCAGCCCACCTGATGGCGGCAAAATTCGGACTGTTCTTTCCGCACACTTTTGCACATCTTGGCGGCAACGACACTCAACGGAAGGCCGAACATGTCCACCAAGCCCAACATCCTGATCCTGATGGTTGACCAACTTACCGGAACCCTGTTCGATGATGGCCCCGCCGATTTCCTGCACGCGCCAAACTTACGGCGTCTGGCGGATCATTCTGTGCGCTTTGCCAATGCCTATACCGCCTCACCACTCTGCGCGCCGGCGCGCGCGGCCTTCATGTCAGGTGCACTGCCGCGCCGCACACGCGTCTATGATAACGCTGCCGAATTTGCCTCTGATATCCCGACCTATGCCCACCATCTGCGCCGCGCGGGCTATTATACCTGCCTGTCGGGTAAGATGCACTTTGTCGGCCCCGACCAGATGCACGGGTTCGAAGAACGCCTGACCACCGACATCTATCCCGCCGATTTCGGCTGGACGCCCGACTATCGCAAACCGGGCGAGCGGATCGACTGGTGGTATCACAACCTGGGCTCGGTCACCGGCGCAGGCGTGGCCGAGATCACCAACCAGCTGGAATACGACGACGATGTCTGCTTTCAGGCGGTGCAAAAGATCTATGACCTCAGCCGCGGACTCGACCCGCGCCCCTGGTGTCTGACGGCCAGCTTTACCCATCCGCACGACCCCTTCGTGGCGCGACGTAAATACTGGGACCTCTACCATAACGCCCCGGAATGCGAACCGCCCGAGCCTGTCGCCTATCAGGATATGGACGCTCATTCCAAACGCCTGATGGATGCCTGCGACTGGCGTGGCCTCGAGGTCACACCAGCCCATATCCGCCGCGCACGCCAAGGCTATTTCGCCAACATCTCTTATGTCGATGATAAAATCGGCGAGATTTTTGCCGCACTCGAGGCGACACGCCAAGAGGCTGTTGTGATCTTTGTGTCCGACCACGGCGAGATGCTGGGCCGCAAAGGGCTGTGGTTCAAGATGAACTTCTTTGAAGGTGCCGCACGCGTGCCGATGATGATTGCAGCGCCCGGCCTTGATCCGCAACGCATCGAGACCCCCGTTTCGACCATCGACCTCACGCCAACCCTTTGCGATCTGGCCGGAATCTCGATGGACGAGGTGATGCCATGGACCGACGGCATGAGCCTTCTGCCGCTTGCGACGGGCACAGAGCGCCTCGAACCCGTGGCCATAGAATATGCGGCCGAGGGCAGTATCACCCCGATGGTGGCGCTGCGCATGGGCGCGTGGAAATATATTCACTGCCCCGTCGATCCCGACATGCTGTTTGATCTGGCGTCCGACCCCGAGGAAAATCACAACCTCGCGGCCGACCCCCGTGCCGCCGAGGTCCTTGCGCATTTTCAGACAATGACCGAAGACCGCTGGAACCTGCCCGCCTATGACGACGAGGTCCGCCAGTCACAAGCACGACGCTGGGTGGTCTATGAGGCGCTGCGCAACGGCAATTATTACCCGTGGGATTACCAACCCCTGCGCGCCGCATCCGAGCGCTATATGCGCAACCACATGGATCTGAACATTCTCGAAGAGAGCAAACGCTTCCCGCGAGGCGAATAACCCCGAACCAAGCGCCACCCCTCGGGGCATCGAGCCCCTCGGTGCGGCCTTGCCAGCGCACAGCTGCTCGGTCGCCTGCTTTCATACTGGTTCAAATATCCCCGCCGGAGGCAGGCCTCCACATGCCCACCGCGTCCATCAACCGCCGCGGCAGCCGCCGCCGAGCGGGGCTCGATGCCCCCGAGGCGGCGCTCCTACCTTGCGTCTTCCAGAATCAGTTCGGCGCCCTTCCACCCCATCAAGATGGACGGCGCATTGGTGTTGCCCGCGATCAGGCTGGGAAAGGCGCTGGCGTCAAACACCCGCAGGCCTTCAACCCCATGCACCCGCCCGCGCGCATCGACCACCGAAGTCGCCGCCCCCGCCCCCATCCGCGCGGTACAACTCGGGTGGTAAACCGTGCCCGAGCGCGCGCGGAAATCCGCGATCAGATCGGCATCGCTTTGCACACTCGGCCCCGGACGCAGCTCTTCCGCGACATAGCGCGCAAAAGCCGGTTGCGCTGCGATATGGCGCAGGTATTTCACCGCCTCCAGCATCTCGGCAACATCCTCCGCAGTCGAAAAGGCGTTGGCCTTGATCTCGGGATGCACCAACGGATCGCTCGACTTGATCCTGATTGTGCCACGGCTGGTCGGATTGCAATTCGACAGCCCGATCGACAGGCCCGAAAACGGGTCAGGCGTCAGCAGTGGCCGCTCTCCTGCACGCGGAAGCAATGTGCTGAAGGCCTGGAAATAGAGCTGCATATTCGGCCGTGCCAAATCGGCCCGCGTCCGGAAAAACCCGCCGCCGTGGTTGATCGATTTCGCCAAAGGCCCGCCGCCGGTCAGGAAATACTGCAAGCCCACAAACAGCTTACCCCACCACGGCCGCAAGATATCGTTGTAGGTCGCAACCTTCATCCGCCAGGTATAATTGATGCCCTGATGGTCGTTCAGATGCGCACCGACGTTGTCATTCGCCATCACCACCGCAATGCCATGCTCGGCCAGCAAATCCGCAGGCCCCACGCCCGACAGCTGCAACAGCTGCGGCGTGTTGATCGCACCTCCCGACAAGATCACCTCGGCGCGCGCGCGCAATTCGCGCCGCACGCCATCCTGCAGGTATTCCACCCCCACCGCCCGCTTGCCCTCAAAGATCACACGCGTGACCTGCGCGCCGGTGATCACGTGCAGGTTCTTGCGCTTCATCGCGGGGCGCAAGAACGCCCGCGCGGTCGAATTGCGGCGCGCGCCCTTGATCGTCATCTGATAGGTGCCCGCACCTTCCTGTTCCGCACCGTTAAAGTCGCGATTATAGGGCAGCCCCGCCTGCCCGCAGGCCTTGATGTAATCCTCGACCAGCCAATGCAGCCCCTTGCGGTTTTCGCTGATAAACAACGGACCGCCTTTGCCCCGATAGGCATCACCCCCCGCCTCGCTGTCCTCGATCGCCTTATAGGCTGCCAGACAGGCGTCCCAGCCCCAGCCCGGATTTTCCGCGCCCCAAGCCTCGTAATCGGCCTTGTTTCCCCTGATCCAGACCATCGCATTGATCGAGGACGACCCGCCCAATACCTTGCCCCTTGGCCAGTGATCGCGCGCGCCGCCAAGGCCCGGATCGGGTTCGGTCTGATACATCCAGTTCACGCTTGGATCATAGAAAAGCTTGCCATAGCCCAGCGGCAGATTCACGAAAAACCGCCGCTCTGAGCCACCCGCCTCCAGCACCACCACCCGATGCTTACCGCTCAGCGTCAGCCGCTCGGCCAGCACCGACCCCGCCGAGCCCGCACCGACAATGATGTAATCGCAGCCGTCCATGCCAATCCCCGCCGTTTTTCTCAAGATAGAGCGCACCCTCTGGCGAACTTGGCCGAGCGCGACAAAACATGTCGGCTTTATACAGAAGTTACGATGAACTGCGGCGCGTAACTCACCGGAAAATTCACCGACCGCGCGATGTAGCAGACCTTGTGAATGCGGTGATGGATCGCCTCTGCCGCGGCCAGATCGGCCCCGTCCGCCACGGTGATGCGCGGGCAGAGCTCGCACGACAAAAACCGCCCCGCGCCGCCCGCGCCCGTCTCGCCCACCGCAACAGGCGCATCCTCATAGCCTAGCACCACGATCCCCGCCTCGCTGGCGAAGTGCAAATACCACAGCATATGGCAGGCCGAGAGCGCCGAGATCAGCAGATCCTCGGGGTTCATCTTGGCAGGGTCACCGCCCAAGAGCGGGTCGTTGGAACATTCCACCACGGGTTTGCCCGCGGCCTCGATGTTCCATGTGCGATCATAGGCGCGATAGCTGCTTGTCCCGCTGCCGCGGTTGCCGGTCCAGACGACCTTGGTGGTATAGTCATGGTGCATGTGATCCCCCCTTGCATCGTTCGCGTGCCTGGCCATGATAGTCACGCCGGGACGACCCG